>DOZZ01000308.1:0-371 GCA_003517725.1 Bryobacterales bacterium
CGGGCGCGATCGGCCAACCCGAGGACATTGCGGCGGCCATCTGTTTCCTGGCGTCGCCCGAAGCTCGCTTCATCACCGGCACTACGCTGGTGGTCGATGGCGGGCGCCTCGACATCCTCTCCTGATGAGGTCACCGCATGTCACGCTTCATGTTCGCCACCGGCATTGAGAACAGTTACCCGACAATCGAGTGGAACGGCAAGACGGTTCGCCAGGACGAACTCGCGAAGACCAAACACTATGAGCGCTGGCGCGATGATTTCCGCATCCTCCAGGAGCTCGGAATCGAGTATCTGCGTTACGGTCCTCCTTACTTCCAAACGCATCGGGGACCTGGCAGGTATGACTGGAGCTTCACCGACGAGACATTC
>DOZZ01000308.1:615-10418 GCA_003517725.1 Bryobacterales bacterium
TTCGGTTCTACACGCCGGTAAACGAAATCTTCGTGGCGGCCACGTTCTCGGCGCAGTTTGGATGGTGGAACGAGCGGCTGAAGACCGATCGCGCATTTGTCACGGCTCTGAAGCATCTGTGCATGGCTAACGTGCTGGCGATGCACGCGATCCTGAAAATCAATCCCAACGCGATCTTCATTCAGAGCGAGTCGTCGCAGTACTTTCATGCGGATGGTCCCGACTGCGAGGACGCCGCCCGCCGCTATAACGAAAAACGATTTCTGTCGCTCGACCTGACCTACGGCCATCATGTGAACGCCACCATCTACGAGTACCTGCTGGATAACGGCATGACCCGCGACGAATACCACTGGTTCCTGCAGAACCACATCACGTCGCGCTGCATTATGGGCAACGATTACTACGTCACCAATGAAAACCTGGTGCACGCTGACGGCAGCATCTCGCTCTCCGGCGAAATCTTTGGCTATTACCCGATCACGCATCAGTACTTTGCGCGATACAGCCTTCCCGTTATGCATACCGAGACGAACTACGACGACCCGGACGCGGTGAAGTGGCTGAACAAGGAGTGGGCCAACGTGCATCGCCTGAAACAGGACGGAGTGCCGATTGTCGGTTTCACCTGGTACAGCCTGCAGGATCAGGTCGACTGGGACACCGGGCTGCGTGAGAATAACGGCCGCGTGAACCCGCTTGGGCTTTGCGATCTGGACCGCAACATCCGCCCGGTAGGCTACGCGTATAAGACGCTGATAGAGAAATGGCTCAAGGCACTGCCCACCGAAAGCAGCGTTCTCGGCATATGCCCGTGACTTTATTCCGACTTGACCACGTCTCCGACTTTGGGCGGCATCGCGCCCGCGAACTTGCCCACCGCGGAAGCGGCATCCACGTCGGTGACCGTCACGGAGCCGACATTGTCCTCGATGCGCCGGATCACTTTGCCGGTGGCGGGGTCATTGATGGTGCGCGTGGAGCGCTTGATGGCGAGATGATCACCCACCTTTACGCCGGCTCGTGAGCCGATATTCAGCACCAGCGTATCGCCGGAAACATCCGCTACCAGACCCGATAAAGTAATCACGTGACTGGGCAAGCGGTTGGACTCGCGTTCCAGGCGCACGGCCACGTCACTCACGGCTTTGTTGACGGCCTCGCCGAGAATAGTGTCGCCGAAATTCCTGCTCGACATGTCCAACGAGCCGCCGCCCCCGCCGCCATAGCTGCCGCCCAGGCCTCCCAGCATGGTCCCGGAGCGGTCCGATTCGCCTTTGCCCGAGGCCACGGCCAGAATCTCGCCCGTATCGGTGCTGATGAGCCGCGCGCTGATGCCCACCACGGCTTTCGCCTTGCGTGTTCCCACGCCGCCCAACCCGTACCGGCCGGCCAGTCCGCCGAAGGCTGTTCCGCCCACGGTGGTGCTCTTATCGTCGCGCCCAAACTGGGTGATGCTGCCGATGACGATGGCATCCACGCCGAGAACCCGGCCCAGCTTCGCGGCCGAGTTCGGATCGACGCGATCGCTGTTCGAAAAATTCTGCTCGGCCATGATCTTGTCGATGGCTTTGCGCTCGATCAGCGAGTACTGGCCATCGGTGACAAGCTTGTCGACCAGCAGGTCCGCAATGCCTTTGCCGACATCCTGCCGGGTACCGAAGATGGCGGATACGTCGCTCTGAACCGTGGCGTAATCGAAGTTAAGAACGGCGATACGCTTTTTCGGAGCCTGGGTCTGGGCGGCTGCCGTGAGACTGAGCAATGTAGGAAGGAAAACGACGAACCGATTCATGGTTGCTCCTTGTTATTGTGGCGCACTCCCGCATCCCTTCGCGGGTTCCAACCTATTCGACCACATCAACGAAACTTGTGGAAGCCGCCCCTAACTTCCCGCCTGACGCGCGGCCAGGGGGCCGATCACGGGAAGGGAGATGCCCTGCCCTTGCGATGCCTTCCACATCAGGAACAACCACACCAGCAGGCCTCCCAACCACACCAATAGGCCCAAGAGGCTGATCAGGATATGAAAGGCGAACGGCATCACCATCCCAATCACCATGAAAACAATGGAGGCGATGATCCAGGCCGCAACCCAGGCAATATTGAAAAAGATGGACTGGAACGCATGGAACCGAACTCTGGGATTTTGACTGTACGGCGCCATAACCAGGAAAATTATTCCCGTGATGAAGCCGGCCAGGTAGCACAGAGCGCTGGCGGCATTCTCGGATAATCCCGCGGCGGCTACCGGCGCCTGAGCGGCCGCGGGTTGGGCGCCCACACCCGGAAATGGCGCGGAGGAATACGCGGGATCGGCGGCAGCGCCTACCGAAGCGCCGCACTTTTGGCAAAAACGACCGTCGACTGAAGTTCCACAGCTCGGACAAAATGGCATGGTCTTATTTCTCCTTTTTAGATTCGCGACAGGATCTTCCGCGCCAGAGCGATCCCCTTTTCTTTTCCGTTAGGCACCTGCGTGAGGTTGAGCGTGATGCACGTTTGGTCCTTCAGAACGCACAAAACGGAGTCCATGGGGCCGAGCAGCGCGCGATCTCCGAGTCCCGACAGCGTTTCATTGGATCCCTTGGCGGCCGAGCCGACGATAACGTTCACCGTACGGAACGCGCCGAACGCCGCTTTGCCGTCCTCACGATCCACCGTGAACGAGAAGACGGGCACGTCCCCATTGCCGTTCGACGCGGCCATGGTGCGCATGAAATTCTTGGCGAGATTCTCCACGCCTTCCTTGCGGGCCTGCTCGTTAAGGTTCGACCCGTTCAATTTATCGATAGCGGCCTGCCGGGTTTTCAACTCATCCGCGGTTTGTCTAAGCTTGTCCTCGTCCTGCTCCATGGTTCCGGGCTTGACAAAGTAATTGCAGTGCTCGGTGGTATCGCCGCCGGTTCGTTCGCCCTCGGCTTTTTCGATGGGAGTACCGAGGATCGACTCCACTTCGCTCTTCGATAACAGGGCGCAGCCATCCCGCTTGAATCCGAGTCCGCCACCACTTCGGCCGCCGCCGGCATCGCGGATCGAAGCCGCTAAACCGGTGCGGTCGGCGACGCGCTCGGCGTGCTGAATCAGGCGATGGCCCGCGTAATAGATTCCGCCGATGGCGAGGAAACCCAGGATAAACAACGCGCCCAGGACAATCAAAATAATTTTGAGGCCCGACCCGCCCGAAGCAGCGGCCATGGGAGGCGACGGATTCGAAGCGGCAGGAAAGGTCTGCCCGGCCCGGGAACCACAATTCGGACAAAACGCCGTTTGCGCGCCGAGTGGAGAACCGCAACTTCCGCAGAAACCTGGCATGTCCGCGCTCCTTGGAATCCCGACATCATATAGCAAAGTAGCGTTATAGTCACACTCCGCGGCAGCATTATTCGCGGAATTGAGGACGGGCCTGTAACTCAAGCAGCCTGAACGCCTTGCCTTTTGGAAGATAATGCGGGGAGCCCATTGGAACGCCGCCTATGGAATCTGCCTACGATCTGATCCCCTATCCCGGAGCCCCGTTCGCCCAGACTCACCCCAATCGTTTAGCCACGCTGGCCACGCTTTTCGGCATGCGGCCGGCTCCGCCGGAACATTGCCGGGTGCTGGAATTGGGCTGCACCGACGGCGGTAATCTGCTGCCGATGGCGCTGACCCTGCCGCGGAGCGAGTTCGTGGGCATCGATCTAGCCGGGAGCGCCGTGGCCGAGGGACAGGCGGTCGCCCGGGAGTTGGGATTGCGCAATATCGACCTGCGCGCGGGTGACTTAATGCAGGTCGACCGAAGCTGGGGCGAATTCGATTACATCATCGCGCACGGAGTCTACTCGTGGATTCCGGAGCCGGTACGCGAACATCTACTGAAAATTTCTAAAGAGAACCTGGCCCCGCAAGGCGTGGCCTACATCAGTTACAACGCGCATCCCGGCGGGCATATTCGCAAGATGTTGCGCGAGATGATGCTGTTTCACTTGCGGGCGGTTCACGAACCCGGCGAGCGCATCCGCCGCGCGCGCGAACTGATCGTGTTTCTCGCCGGTTCGGCCCCGCCCCAGGTGGATGAGTATCGCGCCCTGCTGGCCAGCGAGTTCGATCAGATTCTGGCGCGCGATCCGGGCGTATTGTTCCACGATGAGCTGGCCGAGTTTTATGAGCCCTACTTTTTTCATGAGTTTATGGCTAAGGCGCAGCGTCAAGGTCTGCAATTCCTGTCGGAGGCAAACTATCACGACATGCAGGACAGCACCTTCGGCGAGCAGACATGCCTGGCGCTGCAAGCTCTTTCCGGGCAGGACCGCATCGCGCACGAGCAGTATCGCGATTTTCTGAAGTGCCGGAAGTTCCGGCAGACGCTCTTATGTCACCAGGAGGTGGATCTCGATACCGCTATAAGCGGAGCGCGCGTTGAGGGTTTCTATGTGGCCTCGCCGGCCACCGAAGTCACAACTTTGCCGACTGGGTCCGACGGAGTTCGGGAATTTCAGGGGCCGTTCGGCTCGGCCTTGAAGACGGCCCACCCGCTGGCGAACGCCCTGATGACGTGGCTGATCGAAGCGTGGCCGCGGCCCATCAACTTTGGCGCGTTGCTCGAGAAAGCCGGCGCGGAAAACGTGGACGCGCTGCGCGAAATTGTGCTCGCGACTTACTCGGCTGGACTGGTGGAACTGCATTCGTTGCCGCCGCTCTTCACCACGACCGCGGGCGAACGGCCCCAGGCCAGCCCGCTGGCCCGCTGGCAGGCGCGCACCGGGCCGCGGCTGACTACTTTGCGGCATACCGTCATTGAAGCGGAAGGCGAAATTGAGAGGCAATTGGTGATGCTGCTCGATGGCACGCGGGATCGAACGGCCCTCAAACGCGAGTTAATGCCGCTTACGGGGCACACTGACGAACGCGTCTTCGAGGAGCAGTTGGAGCGAAATCTCAGTAAAACCGCCATGTTAGGGTTATTGATAACTTGATCGGATTTTTTCCTTCTCCCGGTGTATACTGCTTTCTGAGAATCGGCGGACTACCATGACCCTCAGACATATCGGAGCCGCACCGGGAGCATTTCTCCCGCGCGCGGTTCTTCGATTTTCCGCATCGCGGTCCGCAAAACACGTGGCTGCACCTTCTTTCTTCCCGAGACAATTCCCCGCACAACTTCACTATAGGAGCCAGTGACATATGGCAAAAGCCAGCACACAACACAAATTGGACCGAGTTCGGCCGCCCCGCGTGCACATCACCTACGACGTTGAGATTGGTGATGCCATCGAACTCAAGGAGCTCCCCTTCGTTATGGGAGTGCTGGGCGACTTTACCGGTCAACCCGAAGCGCCGCTGCCGCGCCTGCGCGACCGTAAGTTTGTGGAAGTAAACCCCGATAACTTCGACAGCGTTCTGGAAGGCATGAAGCCGCACCTGGCGTTCTCGGTCGAGAACAAGCTCGCGGAAGATGCCAACGCGCCGCAACTAAAAGTAGATCTGCACTTTAAGAGCATGGACGATTTCGAGCCCGACAATGTGGCCAAGCAGGTGCGGCCGCTCAAGGAACTGCTCGACTTGCGCTCGAAGCTGGCCGACCTTCGCGGCAGCCTGCAGGGCAACGACAAACTAGAGGAATTGCTGCTCGACGCCGTCGGCAACACGGAAAAGCGTAAACAGCTCGAAACCGAGATCGGCAAGCCCGAGGGAGGCTCCCATGAGTAATTCGCAAGAGGCGGTGGTCAGAAAAACCGAGGAGACGGTCGAACTTGGGTTGTTGGACCAGATCGTCGAACAGGGACGGATGGGGAAAGACCAGGGCGCCAAGGAGCGCGGCAAAGACCTGGTGAAGGAGTTCGTCGCGCAAGTGCTCGACGGCTCGATGACCATCACCAAGGATGCCGAAAGCATGATCAACGCGCGCATCGCGCAGATCGATCATTTGCTGTCCATCCAGCTCAACGAAATCCTGCACCATCCAGCCTTCCAGAAGCTGGAGGGCAGCTGGCGCGGTCTGAAGTACATGATGGACCAGAGCGAGACCAGCGAGCACCTGAAGATTAAGATCTTGAACGTCTCGAAAAAAGATCTGCTGCGCGATTTGCAGCGGGCTCCGGAATTCGATCAGAGCGCGTTGTTCAAGAAGGTCTACGAGGAAGAGTTCGGCATCTTCGGCGGCGCCCCGTTTGCCTCCCTCATCGGAGATTACGAATTCGGACGCGGCCCGGAAGACATTGAACTGCTGGAGCGCATTTCGCAGGTGGCGGCTTCGGCGCACGCTCCGTTCGTTTCCGGCACGGCGCCCGATTTTTTCAATCTCGAGAGTTTTACAAACCTGGACGCTCCGCGGGATCTGGGAAAAATTTTCGACACGACCGAGTACGCCAAGTGGAAATCGTTCCGGCAAACGGAAGATTCCCGCTACGTGGGCCTATGCCTGCCCAGGATTTTGATGCGCCTGCCTTACGGGAAAGCCAATAAGCAGCTCGATGCTTTCAGCTATGAAGAAAATGTTGACGGCACGGAGCACAGCAAATATCTGTGGGGCAACGCGGCCTACGCCATGGGCGCGCGCCTGACCAATGCTTTCGCTCAGTACGGCTGGTGCGCCTCCATCCGCGGCGTGGAAGGCGGCGGCCTGGTAGAAGGGTTGCCGGTCCACAACTTCTACACCGATGAAGGTGACGTTTCGATGAAGTGCCCGACCGAGGCGCCCATTACGGACCGCCGCGAGAAAGAGCTGGCGGACCTCGGTTTTATCCCGCTGGTCCATTGCAAGGGCACGGATTACGCGGCGTTCTTCAGCGTGCAGTCTTCGCAGAAACCGAAGCTGTACGACAAGGAAGCGGCCAACGCCAATGCGCGGCTTTCCACGCAGCTGCCGTACATTTTCGCGGTTTCGCGGTTCGCGCATTATTTGAAAGCGATGATGCGGGACAAGATCGGGAGCTTCATGTCGCGCACCGATTGCGAGCGGTGGCTCAACCAGTGGATCACCAATTACGTTACGCCGGACGATACGGCGTCGCCGTCGGTGAAGGCGTCGCACCCGTTGCGCGAGGCGTCGATCGAGGTGTCCGAAGTTCCTGGCAAACCGGGCGTCTACCGCGCCACGGCATTCTTAAAGCCGCACTTCCAACTGGACGAATTGTCAGTTTCATTGCGGCTGGTTGCTGAGCTTCCTGCCTCGGCGCGCAAGTAAAAACAGAGATTTAAAAGGAGACGGAAGGCTATGGCGGTAGTCGATTTTTTTCTAAAAATTGAAGGCATCGATGGCGAGAGCCAGGACTCCAAGCACAAAGGTGAGATTGATATCGAGTCCTGGTCCTGGGGCGAAACCCAAGGCGGCTCCCACGGCGTGGGCGGTGGCGGCGGCGCCGGCAAGGTGCAGATGCACGACCTGAGTATTGTTAAGAGGATCGATAAGTCGAGTCCCAAGCTGTTGCTGGCTTGCGCCAACGGCGAGCACATCAAGAAAGCCGTGCTGGTGGCCCGTAAGGCCGGTAAAGACCAGCAGGAATATTTCAAGATGACGCTCAGCGATCTGCTGGTATCCTCGTTCCAGACCAGCGGTCACGGGGGCTCCGATGTGCACCCAACCGACCAGGTGACCCTCAATTTTGCCAAAATCGAAGTCGCCTACAAGGAGCAGAAGGCGGATGGAACTCTTGGAGGCGAGCTCAAAGCCGGTTGGGACGTGAAAGCCAACAAGGCCGTTTAGTGAAGACTCCGGCGGGAGTTTCGAATTGAGAGCCAAAGAACTCTTCCAGTCCGGACATGTCAATGAGGCCGTGCAGGCGCTGAACGCGGAGTTACGGGATAACCCCGCCGACGTGAAGCGCCGCACGTTCCTGTTCGAGTTGCTCTGCTTCACCGGCGATTACGACCGCGCCGAGAAGCAGCTCAACGTACTGGCCGGCGACAACGGCCAGACGGAATTGGGAGCCGTGCTCTACCATTCCGCTTTGCATGCGGAACGGTTGCGGCAGCAGATGTTCCGCGATGGTAGCTACCCCGCGGCTGCCGATTCCCCGCCCCGCGCCGGGACCTTGAACGGAGAGCCCTTCGAGGACATCGGAGACGCGGATCCGCGCCTCGGGCGTCGCCTGGAGTTGTTTGCCGCCGGCGCTTACCTCTGGATCGGATTCGAGCACATCGCCTCGATTGAAATGGAAGCGCCAAAGCGTCTGCGCGACACGCTCTGGATTCCGGCGCTGGTGCGCACCGGGCCGTCCTTCCGCGGCAAGGAATTGGGCGAGGTGCTGGTGCCGGCCATCACGCCGCTTTCGTGGCAGGATCCGGACGGCGCCGTGCGCCTGGGACGCACCACCGAATGGCGCGAATCGGATGCCGGGGCCATCCCGTTGGGCCAGAAGCTGCTGCTGGTGGATGGCGCGGATTTTCCATTCCTCGAGATACGCAAGCTGGAATTCACCAACAACGAACCCTCAAACTAGATGCCCCTGCGCGATGATCTGCTCGCACCGATTCCCGGAGCGAAACCGAGCGGTGAGAACCTGCGCTACGCGCCGGTCTACGACAAAATCAAGGAAGCCCGCCGCGAGGACGACGACGCGCCGCAGGGCGAGTGGCAGCGCGAACGCAAAGTAGCGGACTTCAACCAGGTCATGAAGCTGGCGAGCGAAGCGCTGGCCACCAAGAGCAAAGACCTGCAGCTGGCGGCATGGCTCACCGAAGCGGCGCTCAAAAAAGAGGGCTTCAGCGGGCTGCGCGAGGGCCTGGAACTGCTGCGCGGGTTAGTGGCCGACTTCTGGGAGACGCTCTACCCCGAGATCGAAGATGGCGATCTGGAACTGCGCGCCGCGCCGCTCGATTGGGTCGGCACTTACCTGGCGGACGCGGTTCGCAAAACGGCGATCACGCGATCCGGGTTCAACTATTACAAATACAAGGAATCGCGAGCCGTCGGCTACGAGGAGCAGGCCAACGAGAGTGATTCGAAGCGCGCCGCGCGCGAGACGGCCGTGGCGGAGGGCAAAACCACTGCCGAAGAGTTCGACTCGGCCGTTCAGAATACGCCCACCGCGCAGTACGAGGCCTGGGTCGGAAGCCTGGACGCATCGCTCGAAACGCTGGAGGCGCTCAACGAGCTCTGCAACCAGCAGTTTGGCGAATACACGCCAGGCTTTGCGAAGCTGCGCACGGCCATCGAAGAGGTCCGCCAGGTAGTCAATTCCATCTGGCAGCAGAAGCTGGATGCCGAAGGCCGTCCTGCCGCGGCCGTCGAAGCAGTTGCGGAAGAGCAGCCCGAGGAACAGCATCCAATTGTGGCCGTAAGTTCCAGCGGAGCGGCGGCCGCGCCGGCGCGAGTGACGCCCAAACGTGCGGTAGCGGGCCTCGATCCGGCGGATTCGGACGACGCGGCTCTGCGCCTGGCCGCCGTCGCGAAATATTTGCGGCAGGCCGATGGCTATAGTCCCGCGCCGTACCTGATGCTGCGCGGTTTTCGCTGGGGCGAGTTGCGCGGCTACGGCGAAACTCCGGATCCCGCGTTGCTGGCCGCCCCGTCAACGGAAACACGGCAGCAGATCAAGCGCCTCGCGCTCGAAGCGAACTGGGCGGAACTCCTTGAGACGGCCGAAACGGCGATGGCTGAACCCTGTGGCAGAGCCTGGCTCGATTTGCAGCGCTATGTCGTCAGGGCCTGCGATGAGTACGGTTATCCGGCCATCGCAACGGCCATCAAAGCGGAGCTCAAAGCGCTCTTGAAAGATCTTCCCGATCTAACGCAATGGACCCTGGCCGACGACACGCCCACGGCCAACGGCGAAACGCTGGCGTGGATCCGCGAATTCTCGCAGCCGGAGTGGACCCCC
>DOZZ01000141.1:0-5342 GCA_003517725.1 Bryobacterales bacterium
ATGGGTCCCGGCGTGGCCAACTTGCTCTCCATTTTTCAGGCCTTCTCCGGCTGGGATCAAGCGGCTATGGAGCGGCACTTCGACGGCATGCGCTACGGCGATTTGAAGAAACAGGTGGCCGAGCAGGTGATCGCCAGCCTGGAACCTTTTCAGCGGCGTTATGCCGAGATTACGAAAGATCCGGCGTATGTGGAATCCGTGCTGCAGCAGGGGGCGGAGCGCGTTAGGCCGCTGGCCGAAAGCACTGTTCGGCTGACCAAGAACCGCATGGGCTTGTACTGCAGTCCCTAGCGCCGCCGTCCGCCGCCGAAGCTGCGCCCGCCACCGCCGAAGCTTCGCCCACTCGGCCGCGATCCGAAAGTCCTGCCACTCGAACTGCCGCTGCCGAAACGACGGCCGGCCGGATCGCCGGAGCTGCCACTCGATCCGTAGCGTCTCTCCGTGCTGGTCGCGCCCGGGCGCGACGAATAGGATGATCCGCCGAAGCCGCCGTTCTTCTGTGCGTACTGGCTTGAGGAGTAGTGGCGCTGCGTGAACGTGCCGTGCGAGCCATACTTCGGCGCGCCGTCGATGTCACGGCCGTAGTAGGTCTGGCCCGAGCGCTGGGCGGTTCTATAGGAGTTGTAGTCGTAACTCGGAATCGGCTGGTACGAATTGCGGAATAGCAGGTCCCGCATGATCAGGTACTGCGGCAGCCAGGTCCAGACGCTCATGCCGCCCGAATTGTTCCAGTAGCCGTACTGGTTGCGGCCCTCCGACGGCGGCGCGATGTAGGCGTAGCCGGGCGGCTGCGGCGTCTTCTCCACTTCGGAATCGTACTTGCCCGCGGCCTTGTGCTCGATGGTCATGCCCAGATTGTTTTCGAGCGCCATGTAGACCGGCCTCGAAACATTCACCCAGGTTTCTTCCGACGACACATCGCTCTTTTGCGCCGCCACATCGGTGAAACGCGTGCGTACGGTGCGCACCTTTTCTTTGTACTCGTCGTGCTTGTCCGATAGGTCCACCAGCAGCTTGTCCCATGACGTGTAGAGCTGCCCGCTGAGGTCGTTGAGCGTCCGCACCTGCTTCGGGAAGTTTTCTTTTTCGGCCTGCAGCTCTTCTTCCGCCGCAAACAGCGAGGCGTAGCCGCCGCCGGCTTTACGCGCCGTCTTCCAATCCGCCACGGCTTTCGATTCGGCGCTCTTGACGTCGCTCAGCCGCTGTTCCAGATCGGCCTTTTTCGCGGGCCAGTCCGTTTCGGCTTTGTGCACCGTGGCGGTCACGGCATCCAGGCCGGTGGCGCTCAACTGGCCGGCTTCACGGTCGTAATCGCTCAGATGGGACTTCAGGTCAGTGAAGCGCTGGGCTTCGCTCTGCATGGCCCGCGCGTCTTCGAGGGCTGCCATCCGGATGCGCTTCTCGCCGGCCAGCAGCCGCTCCACCTCGTCGCGCGAATCTTTGCGATCCTGCCGGCGCAGCTCGTCCAGCTGCTTCAGCTCGTTGGCGGCTTCGTTGAATTTATCGGTATCGCGATCGAGCGCCGGCTGCCACAGCAACGCGCGGATCTTCGCCAGCTCCGGCTCGCGCGCCAGCTTAGCTTTGACGTCGTCGCGCGCCTTCTCGAAATCGCGGCGGCTCGATTGATACTGCTGCTGCTCGGCCTCCACCTGCGTCTTCAAGGTCACCGGCAGCCCGCCGCACCCCGCCAGCGACAAGGCGGCCAGCGCCGTCACACACGCGACAACGCGGTTCATAACACTCCTACTGAGCCCGGAAAACAGTGACGTCGCCGGGATTCACTGGAAGCAGAACTGCCGCCGTAAACGGCTCGCCTTCGTACTTGCGAATAGCGAGCAGCCGTTTTCCACCCTGCTCCTGGAAAACCCAGCCATAATAGCCCCGGCCGGTCTCGTTGCCTTCCTGAAAGACGCCCACTTCGCGGCTCCAGCGGTACATCCAAACCTTGTCCTCGAACTCGAAATTGTCGGCCGGATTCTGGCGCTCATCAATGGTGGCGAGGTCGTCTTCGCTCAGCCCCAGTTCATCCAGCGTGAAGCGCTTGCCGTCGAACATGCCGCGCACCGACACCTCGTCCGACGCTTCCACTTCCAGGTACACGCGGCGTTCCTTATACATGCCGCTGACCTCGAACCAGCGCCGGTCGCCGGCCTCCATGCTGTTGCGACGGTCGATAGTGAAGTCGAGGTCGGCATACTCGTCGCCCACGCCGACGATCGACAATGTGTCGCCGGCGCGCGCTTCCGTGACCGAGAGATGCGCCAGATCCTGGGGCGGCGTCGACCCATTTTTGGCTTTGAAAAACATTAGTGCGAGTCGCCCGGACCCAGCGCAGGCGTCGTCGTCGGCCGCGGCAAACGCGCCCGCTTCATCTCTTCCAGTTCCTTGTCGACCCCGCCGCCCTTCAACGCGGCGAACTCCTTATCGAGATCGTCGTCCTTGCCCGCGCTGGCCAGTTGGTCATAGGCCGTGGCTGTGGCTTCTTCCTTTGAAACGGTCTCTTCAAAATTGCGCAGCGCCTGGAACGCGTTGTCAGTGCGCCCCACGCCGGCCATGGCCTCGGCCACTTTGCGCTGGGCTTCGGCGGCGTTCTTGCGGGCGACGAGAGTGGTGGCGGTGCGCTCGCCTTCATCGATCTTGCGCTTCAGCTCCCCTACCTGCTGCTTCAGCTTTTCACTGGTCGCATGCGCCTGGTCAATCGAGGTCTGCATCGAGGCGACCTGCGTATCGCACTCGGCTTTTTTCGCCAGCGCGCGGCGCGCCAGGTCTTCATTGCCGGCGTCGAGCGCTTCGCTGGCGCGCGCCTTCCAGTCCTGGCTCTGGCGCACGTACTTCTGGTATTCAGTCTCGAGCCGGTTGTAGTTGGCCATGGCCGATGCCGAAGCGCGCACCGTGTTGTTGAGCTCGGTCCTCATGTCGAGGATGGCCTGATTCACGGTGGCCTCGAAGTTGGCATTCTCGACCGCGCTCATGGCCTGATTGGCCTGCCCGCGCACCACGCGGCCGCCGCGCCCGAAGAAATCGTTGAGGAATCCCATACTCTTTCAGTCTCCCTTACTTCAAAGCGCCCAGAATTTCCTGGGCATGCAGCACGTCCACCAGCAGGTAGTGAACGCAGGATAGGATGTCGTCCTGGTCGGCCTCGCCCAGGTCCTGCAGCGTGCAGAAGTTGTTGAGCGTCACGGCGACTTCGCCTTCGCCCGACGGGTAGATCTGGAAATGCGACGTGGAGATGCCGTTGTCGCCCGCGAGCATGATGCGCATGATGTCGGGCGTGATGTTTTTCTCGGCCGTGGTCAGGCAGTTCAGCGAGAAAAACATGACATTGCCCTGCAACACGGCGTGGACGGCAATGCCGCTATCCATTTCGCGGATAGTGAGGGCGTGTTCGCCGTCGGTAACGTCATACCGGTTTTCCGCCAGAAGGTGATGGATCTCGGCCAAATCAAAAGTGGCTGCTGGAATCATACGATCGCTTTTGCTCCGCGTTAAGCTACGCAAACTCGCGCCGGAAGGTTCCCGGCGTCATGCCGATTGTATCGAAGTGAGGGAGTGCTGGAGCGAGTTCCCGATTAAGCCCGTGGGGCAGGTTTCAACCTGCAGCGGGCTTCAGCCCACCGCACGGTAACGCGCTGGTCATCGCGTTTCATGCGCTACGGAGATTATCGGGCGACTGCGAGCCAGTGTCGAATTCGTGGTAGCAACTTTACACAGACAACGGGCTAACCTGCATGTCCCGGCTACTTCTTACTCCAGATCAGCAGCCGGTCCCAGGCGCCGTCCGGGCCGGTGTGGTGGACGCGTTCGGTCAGCGTCGAGCCGCCCTCACTGGTCGTCAGGCGATAGCTCTCGTGACCGGTCGGCTGTTCGCGCTCGCCCACCAGCGTCGCGCCATCCCACTTGGCCATGATCTCGCCCGACGCCGGGCCGCTGATCGGGTGGTAACGGTCGTCCACCCGCCAATCCATCTCGTCGGTGCGGTCGCCATGATCGAACACCACGCTCACGGCCATGTGTATGGTCTTGTGATGTTTCGTGATGGTCAGCGTGCCGGAGGTGATCGCCGCGCTCTCCACGCCCCACTTCGAGGTCGCGGTTTGCAGCTGCCAAGTGCCGTAGAGCTCGGGGCGCGTTGCCGCCGCGGCCCCTGACACAATACTCAGGATCAGGCTGAAAAACAGTGATATTCGCGACATGCCGTTACAACAGCAAGCCGCCTTCCATTATTCGATGTCGGGCTTGGCTTCGACCTTCGCCGGCGGCGCGGGGGCCGGTTCCCTCATTGAATTCTTAAAGTTGCGGATCCCGTCGCCGATGCCCTTTCCCAATTCCGGGAGCTTTTTGGGGCCAAACAGCAGCAGCGCGGCGCCCAGGATCAGCAGCAGGTGCGTCGGTTGTAACAGTCCTTCGATCATTCCTTGCCTCTACTAATAGAATGCCACAGCTAAAATCGGGTAATGCGCCGTGCCGCTGTTTATGTTTGGTTACCCCTCTTGTGCCACGCCCAAATCCAGATCGATCACGTCACCATAGCGGGCCGCAGCACCGCCGCTATGCGGTCGCGGCTGGCCGCCGTCGGCATCGCCAGCGAGCCCGGCGGCCGCCACACCAACCACGCCACCGAAATGGATTTGGTCAGCTTTCCCGACGGCAGCTACCTGGAGTTGATCGGCATCCAGCCGGATGCCGACGCCGCCGCGCTGGCGATCCACCCGTGGGCGGCGCTGATGCAGGCCGATGCCGGACCCGCCGCCTGGGCCGCGCGGGTCAAGCATTTCGATACCGAAGTCGCGCGTTTGCGGGGCGCCGGCGTGCCCGTGCAGCTCGACCCGCGCAGCGGCCGCGAACGTGCCGACGGGGTGCGCCTGGAATGGCAGACAGCGCACCTGGCGCTGGGGACGGCCGACCGTGTGTTCCCCTTTCTGATCCAGGACTTCACCCCGCGCGCGCACCGCGCGTTTCCGAGCGGCCACGCCACCACCAAAGACTTCGCCGGCATCCGCTACATCGTCGTTGCGGTACGCGATCTGGGCCAGGCGATCGGCCGCTACCACACGGCCTTCGGCGTGCCACCGCCGATCAAGCAGGTGGACCCGCAGTGGGGCGCGCAACTGGCGCTGCTGGGCGATGTGCCGGTGATTCTGGCCGCGCCGGTCTCCCCGGATTCGCCTTTGCAAAAGCGCCTGGACGCCGCCGGCGAGGGCCCGGTGGCCGTGATCCTGACGGCGCGCAGCGGGAGGCACAAGACGGTCTCGACGTCGCGCTGGTTCGGCAAAGACGTCGCCTGGTTCGACAGCGCGGCCCTGGGCTGGCGCTTAGGTTTCGAGTGACAGCTCGTCCGA
>DOZZ01000141.1:5583-6147 GCA_003517725.1 Bryobacterales bacterium
GCAATCGCGCGGCACGCACACCTGAAAATCGCGCATGTAAGCATCCTGCGCGGTGAACAGCACACAGCTGTTGGTGCACACACCGGTCAGGATGACGCGCTCGGTTCCCAGATGTTTCAGCAGGATGGCAAGCGGCGTCTGGTAGAAGCCGGAGTGCTTCGGCTTCAGCACGAAATAATCCTCCGGGTCGGGCCGCAGCTGCTCCACAAAAGGCTTGCCGCGAATGCCCGGCTGCAGGCAATGCTCCAGCAACTGCTCGAAGCTCGACTGCCAGCGTCCGAAGTTGTCATTGACATAAATGACGGGCACACCGGCCAGGCGGGCCCGCGACTTCAGCCGCTGGAGGGCGCTGGCCAGGGGCAGAGCATTGCGAAAAATCGGCTCGCCGCCGGGGTATTCAAAGTCGTTGACGACATCAATCAGGAGCAGCGCCGTATGGTGGTTATCGGGCGCCATTCCGTGCAGATCATCTTGCGCAGGCATCCAAATACCGATGCTATATTGGAATCGAGTGGGCGGCTAGCTCAGTTGGGAGAGCGCCGCGTTCGCAATGCGGAGGTCGGG
>DOZZ01000141.1:6332-12942 GCA_003517725.1 Bryobacterales bacterium
CGCCGCCGCACTGGCCTGCCCGTTCCAGCGTGGAACGTTCACGCCGATCGCCAGGAGCCACGCACACAGCGATATTTCCCCCACGCCCGAAACCATCAGATAGGGAAAGAACCGGGCTGCGAACTGCGGCGCCAGAAAATTCGCGAAACTGTTAATCAGGTAGCACAGGCCCTCAATGGCCAGCAGCACGCCGATAACTCGTGGAAAGAATGTTGACCGGAAAATCAGATAGCCGAAAGCGAGGCAATAGAAGCCAAAAGATACCAGCGCGATGGCGAAGCCGCGTTCAAACAGCTGGAGAAGCCGTCCTGCTAAAACGTAATCCGCAAGCCAGCCTGCGCCGCAAAGGGCAGCCCCACCGTCGTACCCGCGCCAAAAAAATCCCCGAGAGCGCCGGCCGGAACGCGAAGATCCGATGGCTGCACCGCCCGCAGGGCCGAGCAAGCCGCATCCAGGCAGACATGCCGCACATCCGCCTGCTCCCCGGCCGGCACTGGCAACTGCGCCACCGAAGCCGCAAAATTATTGCCCGAGTTACGCCGGTTCAACAGATTGAAGCACTCAACAAACGGCGATACCCGGAAATTTTCACCGCGCCGGAACTCGCGCGTTACGCGCAGATCGATCTGCTGAAAAGGCATGCCGCGAAACTCGTCGAGCGTGGTCTGCCGGCCGTTAATCACCGCGCGATCGTTGGTGCCGATGCCGTCGCCATTAACGTCGACCGGCGTAGTCAGCGTAAACGGACGCGCACTCTCGAACTGCGCCAGCGTCGCCACCTGCACATGACCGGGCAGCAGCCAAGTCCCGGCGATCACGACCCGGTGCCGCACGTCTTCGCCCGACGGACCGTAGTCGCCCGCCGCAAAAGCGTGCGCCGCGTTACTAACGCCATTGACGTAATCGAACAGCTCGCCCACCGTCGCGCCCCAGGTGTTAGCGCGCGCCAGCGTGTAGTGCGCGGTCAGGTCGAACGTCTTCGAAAAGCGGCGGCGCACCAGCCACGATGCGGCATCGTAGCGCGAGCGATTGTCGGTGCGCGCCACGCTGACGTCGGGCGCGCCGGCCGGCAGGTTGATGCCGCCCGCATATTCGTAGAGCCGGTATTGGTGCACGCCCTGCTGGTGCTGGTAGTTGGCCGAAATGGTCCAGTTGGCGCCGAAGAGCTGTTCCCAACCGGCGCTGGCATGGATCGCGTAGGGCGTGCAATAAGCGGGATCGATCAGAAAGCTCTGGTCGCCCACAGTCGCATTGTTAACGGCCTCGAAGGCGCGCACCCATCCGTTTTGCGCCAGGTCGTTATAGTAGATGCCGGCGCCGGCACGCAGCACCGCGCGTCCCGAGGCGAACGGCGCATAGGCGAGGCCTAGGCGCGGCGCGAAAGCTTTGCGGTAATCCGTGGGCAGTCCTCGCGCAAAGGGAACGCCCAAATCGCGCAGTGTCGTCACCGCGGGATTGTGCTGTTGCGAAACGCCGCTGGCGCGGAACAGCCCGAATGTGGTGTCGTAGCGCAGCCCCGCGTCGATGGTCACGCGCCCGAGCCGCCAGGAGTCCTGCGCGTAGACGCCCACGCGACGGATGCTTTGGTCGAACTGGCCGTTCGAGGCTTCGGTGGCGCTCGCTCCCGCCGCCAGATCGGCCGCAAACTGCGCGCCGTTGTTGAGGTAAAAGCTGGGATTTTGCGGGAACGTGTAGAGCGTCTCGGGGTTCGAGGCCAGACGGCCGCCCAACACGGGCTCATGGATGACGTTCACGCCGGTCTTGAAACTGTGTGCCGCCGCGGCGCGCTCCAGATCGTAGCGAAACTGGTACTTCTGCTGGCGGCGTTCGATCGGGAACGCCGTCACGGGCGTGACGAACTGATTGTCGCCGAAGGTTTCGAGGCCCGACGTCGCCAGTGCGTTCGAGCTGAACGGAAACGCCAGCGCGAAGCCCAGTTGCGCGTTGCGCTCGCGAGTGTTGCTGAACCCGCTGCCCTGCACCGTCAGCGACGCGTTCCACAACTGCGAAATTTGATAGTTGTTGGCGATGAGCAGCGTGGCGTAGTGCGCGACGTTGCGCGCGCCGGCGGAGGGCAGCGTGGCTTGGCGCAAAAGATCGTTGCCGGTGCGATTGCGGTCGAGGCTGCCGCGCGCGAACCAGTGCGAATCGTTGGACTGGTCCCAATCGAGCCGCGTCGAGAACACCGCGTCGCGAAACGGCGCCTCCACGAACGCCGGCACGCCGATGCTCGAAACGCCGGGGATGAAATTCAACGAGGCCAATCGCGACAGCGCCTGAAATTCCGTGATGGTCGCGCCGCTATAGGCGATGCTGGCGTTTTCGCGCACCACTTCGAGGGCCGAAAAGATCCACAGTTTCTGGCGCCGCAGCGGGCCGCCGAGGCTGACGACTTCCTGGTTCCGCGAAAACGGCTGCTTCGGCTCGGGCTCAGGATTGTCCAGTGCGTTGCGTGCATTAAGCCGCTGGTCGCGCACGAAAACGGCCCCGCTGCCGTGCCATTGGTCGCCGCCACGTCGCGTGGTGATGACCACGGAGCCGCCGTTGGTGCGCGGCGTATCGGCGTCAAACTGCGCGGTGCGCACAGTGAATTCCTGCATGGCGTCGGGTGAGTAGTTTTGCAGGAAGCCGCCGATGTAGTCGTCATTGTTGTCGCCGCCGTCCACCGACAGGTCGACGTTAAGGCCGGAGCTGCCGCCGAACGAAACGGCCGTGATGCGCGCTTTGGTGGGGTCCGAGGCTTCGACCGGCAGCACCATCGGCGCCAGATAGGCAATGTTGGCGAAACTGCGATGGGCTAACGGCAGCGCCTCGATGTCGCGCCGCGTGATCACGGCGTTTTGCGCGGGCTTAGTGGTCTCGATCATATTGACCTCCACCGCGAAGGTCTGCCGCGCCGGCGTCAGGCGCACGTTAAGCGTGGGCGTGGAGCTGACGGCGATGGTGACTTCCGTGGTACGCGGCTCGAATCCAGGCGCCGTCACGGTTACGCGGTACTTCGCCGGATCGAGACTGGCGATACGAAACTGGCCTTGCCGTCCCGCCGCGGCACTGCGCGTAACGCCCGTCCTATCGGAAGAAAGTTCGATACGCGCGCCGGGCAGACGCGCGCCGCTGGCATCTTCGATGGTGCCGACCAGACCCCCGCGAGGGTCCTGTGCGCTGGCCAGCACGACAGCCGCGGCCAGCCAGCAGAGAACGCGGAACATAAGGTCTAGTTTCGCCGATTACAAGCGGACCAGATCGAGCCGGGGCTTGCCGCCGGCCTGCAATTGGGCGTCGAACGCCGGGCTTGGCTTTTGGGCAATCACGATGTGATCGCACCACCCGGTCAGGTCAGTTAACGATGGCACCAGCAGTTTGCCGATGTGCGGCAGGGCGTTCAACACGAATTGCCGGTTGGCGCCGTAGATCTCTTCGAGCTTGATGTGGGGATCGAAGACGCGCAGGTCGCGGCCCTTGCCAAGCAGGTGCTCGATCAGCGCGACGACGGGGCTTTCGCGCAGGTCGTCGGTATTTTCTTTGAAGGCCAGCCCGAAGATGCCGATGCGCTCGGCGGGCAGGCCGAGCACGGCGCGAATGGCGCGCTGCAGGTGCTGCTCATTCGACGGCAGCACGTTCTCGAGCAGCGGCAGCTTCAAATCCATGCGGCCCGCGCGATACGTGAGGGCGCGCAGATCCTTGGGCAAACACGACCCGCCGAACGCGAAGCCCGGCGTCAGATACGCCGCGGAGACGTTCAATTTCACGTCCTGGCACAGCGTCTGCATCACTTCAACGGCGGGGATGTCGAGGCTGGTGCAGAGTGTGCCGACCTCGTTGGCGAAGCCGATCTTCAGCGCGTGGAAACAGTTGCAGGCGTACTTGATCATCTCGGCGGTGCGCAGCGTGACCAGGCAGGGCTGGATCGGCAGCTCGCGATAGAGATCGGCGACAAAGCCGACGGCTTCCGTGTCATCGCCGCCGACGACTAATAAGGAGGGCTCGAGAAAATCGCGGACGGCGGTGCCTTCGCGCAGAAATTCCGGGTTCGAGACAATGCGGACGGAGGGATGTCCGGCGACGGCGGTCGCGACGACCTGCTCGCAGGTGCCTGGGAAAACGGTGCTGCGGACCGCGATGATCAGACGCCGCGAGCGGCCCTGCATCAAACCGGCGATCTCTTCGGAGACGCGCCGCAATTGGCCCAGGCCTAGATTGCCGTTGGATTCCGAGGGCGTGCCGACGCAGATCAGCGCGACATCGGCATCCTGCAGCGCGGCTGACAGATCCGGCGTGGCGAATAAGCGCTGGGCGGCAACGGCTTCGGCAATGATGGGCTCCAGGCCGGGCTCATAAAAAGGGGCTTTGCCCGCGAGCACGCTGCTGACCTTGAACTCGTCGCGGTCGACGCCGGTAACGCGATGGCCCAGTTTCGCCAGACAGGCCGCGGTAACGCAGCCTACATATCCCAATCCAAGCACGGCAATGCGCGCTTCCGCGGTCGACACGTGCTTAGTATGCCATTACCGGGGATAATGAAACTTCTCCATGGATTTCATCGCCCAACTGAAGGCGCAGGTGGACATTGTCGGCGTGATCCAGGAGTACGTGCGGCTGAAAAAGGCCGGCGCGACCTACAAGGGGCTGTGCCCCTTCCACACGGAGAAGACGCCGTCGTTCACGGTGAATCCGGCGCGACAGTTCTTCTATTGCCATGGCTGCCACGTGGGCGGCGATGTGCTGCGCTTCGTCGAACTGCAGGAGCGGCTCACGTTTTTCGAGGCATTGAAGATGCTGGCCGAGCGCCACGGCATCGCCATGCCAAAGCGCGAGGGGTTGAGCGACGAAAGCACTAAGCTGCGCGGGGCGTTGTTCGAGATGCACGCGATCGCCGAGGCCGAATTTCGGTCCGCGCTGCATTCGCCGGCGGGGGCCGCTGCGCGCGACTATCTGAAGCGGCGCGGCGTGGGCGAGGCGGCCTGCGACCAGTTCGGTTTGGGCTTGGCGCTGAAGGGCGGCTCGCGGCTGGTGCAGCGCTTCCAGAAGGAAGGCTTCACGCCCGAGGAGATCGAAACGTCGGGGCTGGGCCTGCGGCGCGAGGAAGGCGGGCTGTACGACCGCTTTCGGGGGAGGCTGATGTTCCCGATCCACAGCGAGTCGGGCAAGATCATCGCCTTCGGCGGGCGCGCGCTGGAGCCGGAGGATCAGCCCAAATACCTGAATTCGCCCGAGACGCCAATTTATAAAAAGGGCTCGGTGCTCTACAACCTGCATCGCGCCAAGGAGGGCGTCCGCAAGGCCGATCGCTCGGTGCTGGTCGAGGGCTATATGGACGTGATCGGCGTGTGGTCGAGCGGCGTGGCCGAGGTGGTGGCTTCCTGCGGTACGGCGTTGACCGCGCAGCAGGTGCAGAGTGTCCGGCGGCACTCGGCCAACATGGTGCTGAACTTCGATCCGGATTCGGCGGGCGCGGCGGCGGCGGAGAAGTCCATCCAGATGCTGCTCGACGAGCATATGCGGATTCGGATTGTCGCGCTCGAAGGCGGCCTCGATCCGGACGAGTTCGTGCAGAAGCATGGCCCCGAGGCCTACCGCCAGCGCCTCGATGGCGCCAAGAACTACTTCCACTGGCTGGCCGACCGGGCCCGCTCGCGCTTCGATATGCGCTCGGCGGAAGGCAGGGTCGCGGTGTTCCAGTTCCTGCTGCCGGCGATCCAGGGTCTGGGCGACAAACTGGAGCGCGGATCAGTGGTGAACGACGTCGCCGGGTATCTGCAGGTGGAACCGGGGCTGGTGCTCGAGAACTTCCGGAAGCTGGCCGTTGACCGCAAGGAAAAGGTGCTGGCGCCGCCGGCCGCGGAGCTGATCCGGCCTCTGGACCGCATTCTGCTGGGGGCACTGCTGTCGTCGGCCGAAGCACGGGAGCATTGGCTGCCGGAGATCCGGCAAATGCGCTGTATCGAACGCTCGGCTGGGCGGCGGCTCTACTTAGGTTTGGCGGGGCTGGCTGATTCCGGGGCTGAGATCACGTTCGGGGCGCTGCACGCGCGGCTGGAGGAGGCGGACCAGAAGATCCTATGCCAGAACCTGCTGCGCGAGGATGAGGGCGGCACGCTGGAACAGGCCGCGGCCTGCATGGACCAGTTGCGCCTGGAGGAAGCGACGCTGCGATTGACCGAGTTGAAGGGGCAGATCAAGGAAGCCGAGCGCAGCGGGAATCTGGCCGAGGCGCTGCGGCTGTATGGGGAACTGCAAGGCGGCGAAAAAGGCGTATAGGGCGTCAGGCGAGACCCGGCTGGTCATTCCAGCCGCCCGCGCCTTCGGGGGCGTGGCGGAACGGGCGGGGCACCCGGCCGCCGGCGTCCATCCCCTGGCAAAAGAAAGAGAAATTGCCCGACGTGCGAATGGCCAGGCTGGCGGGTGCAAACCCGGACAGGATGAAGGCTTCCGAGGCCACGACGAGCTCCGGCGAGAAGTCGGCGGCTATAAACGCGGCCTGCAGCAGCATAGTGGTCTTTTTCGGGACGGGTCTTTTTCGGGACGGTCTTTTTCGGGACAGCCTGAAGTGCATTGGGGTCTTTTTCGGGACAGCCTGAAGTGCATTGGGGGGTCTTTTTCGGGGGGTCTT
>DOZZ01000220.1:0-332 GCA_003517725.1 Bryobacterales bacterium
TCGCTCAGGAACCGCAGCGCGTCAATGGGCCGCATCTCGTCGACGTTCAGTTTTCGGATGCGCTCCACCAGTTCGGCCGGCGACGCTTCAAACAGCCGGATCTGCACCGGGCCGTTTGACGGCGTCAGCTCGGCGCTCGCCACCGTCTCCTGCCGCTCATGGATCTTCAGCACCTCGCGCGCCCGCTCGATCACCGCGATAGGCAGACCCGCCAGCCGCGCTACTTCGATGCCGTAGCTGCGGCTGGCCGCGCCGGGCTCCACTTTGCGCAAAAACACGATGCGGTCGCCCGCCTCTTTCACCGCGACCTGCAGGTTGCGCACGCCTTCCAG
>DOZZ01000220.1:578-772 GCA_003517725.1 Bryobacterales bacterium
GTGTGCTGCTGGATGTGTTCCACGACGGCCCAGGCCAGCGCCAGCCCGTCATAAGTGGAGGTTCCGCGGCCGATTTCATCGAGGATTAAGAAGCTGCGCGGCGTCGCGGTATTCAAGATCACGGCCGTCTCGGTCATCTCCACCATGAACGTCGAGCGCCCGCGCGACAGATCGTCGGCCGCGCCGATGCGCGT
>DOZZ01000220.1:1044-4355 GCA_003517725.1 Bryobacterales bacterium
GATCTTCTCAATGACCGGGTGGCGTCCGGCCAGTATGCGCATCTCACCGTCGTTCGAAAAATGCGGACGAGCGTAGCGATTCTCGGCCGCCACCTGCGCTAATGACGCCGTCGTATCGAGTTCCGCGACCGCCGCCGCCGTGGCCCGTATGCGCTGCGCCTGCGCCGTCGCGGCGCGCCGCAGCTCCTCCAGAATCTCGCGCTCGAGCGTCAGAATTTTCTCTTCCGCGTCCAGCACCTTCACTTCGTAATCTTTGATTTCGGGAGTGGTGAAGCGCTCGGCGTTCACCAGCGTCTGCTTGCGCTCATAATCCGCCGGGGCCAGGTGCATGTTGGCTCGCGTGATCTCGATGTAGTAGCCGAAGACGCTGTTGTAGCGGATCTTCAGCGACTGTATGCCGGTGCGCTCGCGCTCGCGCGCTTCGATCCGCAGCAGATGCTCGCGGCCGTGCTGGCGCAGATCGCGAAGCTCATCGAGTTCGGCGTGATAGCCGTCGCGAATGGTCCCGCCATCGGCAAGATGCACCGGCGGATTTTCCGACAGTGCGTCCAGAATCTGCCCGCGCAGCTCGGCGATATCGTCGAGCCGCTCGACGATCGCGTGCAGCGGCTTTGAGGGGCCGCACGCCGCGCGCACTCGCGGCACCTGTTCGAGCGAGCGGCCCAGCGCCAGCATCTCGCGCGCGCCCGCCGTGCCCAGCGTGATCTTGGCCAGCAGCCGCTCCAGGTCAAGAATGCCGCCCAGCTCCTGGCGCACCGCGCTGCGCCGGATCACGTCGCCGTGCAGGTCGCCCACGGCATCCAGGCGCGCTTCTATTTCGCCGCGATCGGTTGACGGGTGTAGCAATCTTTGCCGCAGCAGACGGCCGCCCATGCCGGTGGCGGTCTGGTCGAGCACACTCACCAGCGTGGCGCCCTCCGAATACATCGGGTCCACCAGCTCCAGGTTGCGAACCGTCACCGCGTCCATCACCAGCGACTGCGAACGGTCATAAAAAGCCGGGGCCGCCAGATGTTCGAGCGCCGCGCGCTGCGTTTCGCGCAGGTAATGCAGAATGCCGCCGGCCGCGCCAATGGCCGCCGAGCGCCCCGCCAGCCCGCAACCATCGAGCGACAGCAGCTTGAAGTGCTCGCGCAGGCTGCGGTCGGCGTGGTCCGGGTCGAAGATCCAGTCCTCCAACTCGGTGATCAGCGGGCCGCGCGCCGTTTCCGGCGTGCCCAGCAGACTATGCTCGGCGGCCATCAACACCTCGCGCGCACCGAGCGTCCGGAGTAAGCCCGCGACCTCGGCGTCGGCCGTTTCGGTGGCGCGAAATTCTCCCGTCGAAATGTCCACATGCGCGACGCCCGCCACGGCCCCGCGTCGCATCACTGCCGCCAGATAGTTGTTTTCATGCGAGCGCAGCAGCTGAGCGTCGGTCGCGGTGCCCGGCGTGATCACGCGGGTCACTTCGCGGCGGACTAGTTTTTTGCCGCCGCCCGCCGCCTCCATCTGGTCGCAGATGGCCACGCGATAGCCCTTCTGGATCAGGCGCGTGATGTAGCCGTCGGCCGCGTGGAAGGGCACGCCGCACATCGGCACGGCCGTGCCCTTTTCTTTATTGCGCGCGGTCAGAGTGATCTCGAGCTCGCGCGCGGCCGTAACCGCGTCTTCAAAGAACAGCTCGTAGAAATCGCCCAGCCGGAACAGCAGCAGCGCGTTGGGCACCTGCTGCTTGATGGCCTGGTATTGCCGCATCAGCGGCGTCGTCGCGTCGCCCGCCACTATGCGTAAATTCCGCGCAGCTTGATCGCAAACGCCACGCGGTCGAGCGCCAGCATGTACGCCGCGGTGCGATTGTCCACGCTGTGTTTATCGGCGTACGCCACGACTGCGTCAAAGCTGCTCACCATAATTTCTTCGAGCCGCTGGTTCACCAGCTCCACATTCCAGAAAAATCCCTGGCGGTCCTGCACCCACTCGAAATACGAGACTGTCACGCCGCCGGCGTTGGCCAGTATGTCGGGGATCACGAAAATTCCCTTCTCCCTCAGGATCTCGTCCGCGGGAGGCGTGGTGGGCCCATTGGCGCCTTCCACCAAAACCTTGCAGCGCAGGCGGTGCGCGTTCTCCGAATGGATCACGTTTTCGGTGGCGGCCGGCAGCAGCACCTCGCACTCCAGAAAGAGCGCCTCCTGGCGGTCCATGTCCTGAGCTCCAGCAAATTCGCGGATGCTCCCGGTCTCGCGCCGGTGCTCCATCAACGCCGCGATGTCCAGTCCGTCTTTATTGAACACCGCGCCATCGTACTCGGCCACCGCGATGATTTTGAAGCCCATGTTGGCCATCAGCTTGGAGGCCATGCCGCCCACATTGCCCAAACCCTGCACCACCACGCGCGCCCCCGCCGTGTCGATCCCCAGCTTCTTCAGCGCCTGCACCGCCATGATCATGCAGCCGCGCCCCGTGGCTTCGGGCCTGCCCTGCGAGCCGCCCAGGTCGAGCGGCTTGCCCGTCACCACCGCCGTGGTGGTGTGGCGCACGTGCATCGAGTAGGTGTCCATGATCCACGCCATGGTCCGCTCGTTGGTGTTGACGTCGGGCGCCGGTACATCGCGCTCGGGACCCAGGAACTCGATGATCTCGGCCGTGTAGCGCCGCGTGATGCGCTCCAGCTCGCCATCGGACAGCAGGTTCGGCTGGCAGATCACGCCGCCCTTGGCCCCGCCGAACGGAATGTTCACCACCGCGCACTTCCACGTCATCCACGACGCCAGCGCGCGCACTTCGTCGATCGTGACATCCGGCGCAAAACGTATGCCGCCCTTGCCGGGGCCGCGCGCAATCGAGTGCTGCACGCGATAGCCCGTGAACACCTCGATACGCCCGTCGTCGAGCATCACCGGAATATTTACGGTGATCTCGCGCGCCGGGGCTTTCAATACCTTGCGCATGCCGTCGTCCAGATTCAGCTTGTCCGCGGCGTTGTCGAAGCGCGCCGCGGCGGCCAGCCATGGGTTGGTCTCTTGCGCCAGAGACAACAGGGTCGTCGCCATTCAGAGAGGGTGCTCCCACCGCATTATCCCACCCGTCCCACGGCTTGCTATATAATCCTCGCGATGCCGAACGATCCCTCCGCTCGAAGAAGTTTCCTTAGAAGATTTGCCGGCGCCGCGGGCCTGTCGCTGGCCGCCGCGCCTCCAGCCGCACCGCAGACCGCTGCTCCGGCGACGGCGCCGGCCGGGCTGCCCGCGTACGCCCGCGCGCAGCACCATCGCTCGCTGAAGCAAGGCAGCTTCGATGTCACGGGCGGCAACGCCGATGCCTGGCCC
>DOZZ01000220.1:4550-9349 GCA_003517725.1 Bryobacterales bacterium
GTCACCAATGAAAGCGATCAGCCGGTCGGCTCCTTCTATTCGAACATCGATTACAAGCTGGTGCCCGCGCTGCCGCCCGACATGCTCTACTTTCACGCGCAGTACCGGCAAGCCACGCCCAATGTGGGCGAAAAGTTCCCCGGCGGAGGGAAAGAGCTCAACCTGCTGGGCGAGAAAAACTATGTCTTCGGCGAAACGCGGGGCCGCGGCCACCTGATGGGCGTGACGCTCGGCGTGATCCAGAACGCCGAAAACTGGATGGGCGAGGGCGACGAGATGATTTTCGTGGACGACGAGCACAAGCCGCTGATCACCGGCACCGGCTCGGAGGATTATTTCTGCGGCGCATGGGACTTCGGCGGCCGCGACGGAGCCGTGCCCTTCGCGCATCTCTACAACGGGGCGCCGTTAATGGCCGCGCCGGAACACGGCGGCGGCCGCTACTGTCTGTACCGCTGGCACGCCGATAATCCCGTCACCTTCACGCGTTACTTGCGGCACACCATCGAACACGGCCACGCCAATGATCGCGGCGACAATTTCTATTCGGTCTGCTACTGGTATCAGGACCGGCCGTACACCGATTTCCCGGCGCTGCCGCCGGCCGCCGCGCGGATCGCGCACCTGAGCTAGCGGTCGGTGGCGTTCCGGGTCGCTCATACGTCGCCTGGTCCGCTGCCCCCGGAAGAACTTCCAGATTTTCTGAAGCTATATCTCAAAGACGCCTTGAGCCACGACAATGAGCAAAAAGTGATCGACGATTCAATTCAAGCGGTCAAGAAACGCCCGCATCTCAAGGGCTTGCCCCCTTCTCTTTGGTCAACGTCTCAGGGTTTGAATCTCACGTTTTTCTGCGCGGAAAAGGGAAAGTCGATCTACAAGCTGGACCTTACAACTTGGATTAAGGCTGCGTTCCAGCCGTTGGGGGGTGACTTCGACGAGGTGTTGATAGCTGACGCGACTGGGGATGTGTTGTTCCAAAAGCCATCGGATTTACCGCCTATCACCGACCTCAAACAGCTCCTTTTGAGAGGCGGAAGCGATTCTGCGCAGAAGACCTCAAAATCGTCGGACGGCGACAATCCGGCCAAACAAAGCTCGAACAATGATGTTCAGAGCAAAAGTGCCCGCGCCGTTCTATCGCCAGACGTCGAGCGCTTTCAAAGGTTGAGCGCCGCGAGCTTCTTCACTGACACCACGCTTGGCGGCCGGGGCTATGAACTTTTCTCAGTTCCCGTTCGTGTGTCCTTAGGGAACCTCTCTCGCGAGACGCCATGGAGTCTGGTGGTCTGCGGCCTTCGGCTTAGCGACCAATTTGAGTCCGAGAGCCACGCGATTCCATATTCCCACCTGATCTGGGCGGCACTCATTGGGGCGGCAATCTTTTCCCTGAGTTGGCCCTTTGCCAAACTCCGCTACATGAGAAGGGCCCCAAGACCGTTACTTGCATGGAGGACTTTGGCGACGAGCTGAAGGAGTCCGAGGTGGCTCACGGGCTCACGAACCCCGCAATGTCCTTCGCCGCTTTGGTTTCGACGCCGGGCTTTTGCAGGAAGCCGAGGTCGCGGAACCAGTCGATGAAGCGGAATTGCCAGGTGCCGTACGGGGTGTTGTTGCGTTCGGTCAAACCGCCGCTCATGTGGGTGCCGTCGCCCAGCGGATCGCCGGGATGGCGGCCGTTGCCATAGAGATGCATTTCGATGTTGGGCACGCTCAGCGCCAGCATGGCGTTGTAATATTCGATGGCCCAGACCGCATGAACGCGGTCGCCCGATCCGCCACACACGATGAAGGCGGGCGGCACGTTGCGCGGAATGGGCGGCGCCGTGCGGTTGCGCGCGAAGGGCGTGGGGCCGGGATAGATGACACCGACGAAGTCGGGACGCGAGCTGATGCCCGCCAGCGGATCGCCGGGGGCGCTGTTCTTCTTGTCGAAATCTTCATACAAGACCGCCGCCGATGACGTCAGCTCGGCGCCCGCCGAGAAGCCCATCATGCCGATCTTATTCGGATCGATGTTCCATTCTTTGGCATACGCGCGCACCAGCCGGACCGACTGCAGTGCGTCATTCACCGCGTCAGTCTGCACGTTGTAGCCATCTTTGCGCAGGCGGTTGCGCAGGATGATGGTGTTGACGCCGTAGTTGTAGAAAAACGGAACGAAGTCGGCGCTCTCCGATCCAACATTCAGCGAGTTATGCCCGCCCCCGGCGACCAGGATCACGGCGGCGCCGGTGTTGAGGCTGCGATCGACCGTGTGCACTTCGATCGACGGGTTGTGAATGTTGACAATGCTGTTGATGCGGCCGGGCACCGACTGGCTCATGTTGTACTGCTCGGCCTCCTTGACGCGATCGGCTTTCAGGAACGGCGAGCCCGGCGGATAGAGCGTCACCACCACGCCGCCTGGAAGGATCGGCGTGGGAGCGTAGGGGGCGCCGGTCACCGGTCCCGGCCTGGGCACGGAGGCCGGAGCAGGCAGCGGCGGCAGCGCGCTGGCAGCGACCGCAGCCATCACCAGCAGGAGCACGGAACGCATCAGGCCAGGCAGCTCTTAACGTAGGCGAAGCACTTCTTAGCTTCCTCGACGATGTTCGAACCTTCCGGAATCGGATACTCCAGTTCGAGGTTGGCGGGGAAGGGATACTTTTCCTTTTTCATGAGTTGCAGCACGGGCTTGATCGGCGTATCGCCCGTGCCCCAGACCGCGACGTTCGGGCCGTGGTTCTTCTTGCGATCTTTAATGTGCAGGTTGGTGATCTTGTCGTGATGCTGCTTGATGAACGCGACGGCATCGTAGCCGGCGGCCGTGAAGTGCCCGATGTCAAGGTTGATGCCGTTGTACTTGCCGTAGGACATCAGCGTGTCGTAGCTCTCGAGCGTGGCGGTCTGGTTGGGGTCATTCGTGGCGTCGTGCCCGTGATAGCCGACCACCAGCTTGTGCTTTTCGGCGATGGGCGCGATGCGCTTGGCCATGGTCAGCGTGGTGCTGGTGGTGATGGCTTTCACGCCCAGCGCTTCGGCCATCTTGAAGCCGTACTCGATGTCGTCGTCCTTCATGCTGTCCTGCATGTTGTAGCAAAGCAGCGCCACGTCGACGCCGGCATCGTTGAACTTTTTCCGGACGCCTTTCCAGGTCGCGTCGTTGGTCGACATGCGCCACTGGGCGAGCTTTTCCTGCGCGGCTTGGCGTTCGGCGATCTGCTCGGGCGTCAACTGCGGGCGTCCGCCACCAGGGCGTCCGAACATCGGCATCGCGGGCGCGCCGGCCAGCGCTTCGCAGTGGTTCGACATCAGCTCCACCTCGCCCAGCCCGATCTCGCTATAGGCCTTGATGATGGCCTCCGGATCCGGGCTCGCCAGGCGGTTGAAGCTATACGTGATAGCGCCGATTTGGACGCCGTGGATCTTCGAATTGATTCTGGCCGCGCCAAAAGCGTTGGTGAGAGGCAAAGACGCCAGCGAGGTGGCGCCGAGCGTTTTCCGGATTAAATCGCGTCGTGTGATGGGCATAGTTTCGAGCCAGCTTGCCTGGCAGTGCCAGCATATAACACATGGGCTTTCTGTTAAGATTCGAGTCCAGATATGACACGTTTACTGTTCGCCGCGCTGCTGCTGCCCTGCCTCGCTTCGGCCCAGTTGGTGGAAGACTACAACCCGCCGCGGGCCAACTGCTGCCTGCCCGGCGCCGCGCAGACGCTCGCCAATCAACTCCTCGACTGGAATCAGTTGGGCCGCTATCACGCGGACAACGAAAAGTTGAAGACGCAGCCAAGGGACGCGCAACGCGTGGTGTTCATGGGCGATTCCATCACGGACGGCTGGAAGTTGAACCAGTACTTTCCGGGCAAGCCGTACGTCAACCGCGGCATCAGCGGGCAGACTACGCCGCAGATGCTGGTCCGCATGTTTGAAGACGTCATCAACCTGGAGCCCGCCGCGATCATCATACTGGCCGGCACCAACGATATCGCGCGCAACACTGGCCCCGAGACGCTGGCCATGGTGGAAGAGAATTTTCAGGCCATGGCGGAGCTGGCGCAGGTGCACAAGATCAGGGTGATCCTGTGCGCGCTGACCCCGGTCAGCGACTACGGTCCGAAGAAGATGACCGAGGGCCGGCCGCCCGCCGACATCCTGAAGCTCAACGCGTGGCTCAAGGATTATGCTGCCCGGACGCATGCCGTGTACGCCGACTACTTCGGCGCGCTGGTGGACGACAAGGGCATGCTCAAAGATGGCTTTTCACGCGACGGCCTGCATCCCAACGACAAGGGCTATGAGCTGATGGCGCCGGTGGCGGCGGCCGCGATCCAGCAGGCTCTCGGCAAGTAAACGCGATATGATTTGGGTTCCATGAAACGCCGACGTTTTTTCCAAACTGTTTTGGCCGCGCCGGCCGCCACCGCGCTGTTGGCGCAGCAACAGCCGGTGACGCAGCAGCCCGGCCCGGCGCAACCCGCACCCGGCATTCCGCTCAACCCGACGCAGCCTGTCCAACCACCTGCCCGGACGGCGGCGATCGAGCTGCCCAAACTGGAGCCGAGCATTCCGGATACGGCGGCGGAGATGATGCCGCACTTCTTCACACCGGCGCAGTTCGCGACGCTCCGCAAGGTGAGCGAGGTGCTGATGCCGGCGGTCAACGGCAAGCCCGGAGCGTTGGACGCGCGGGCGCCCGAATTTCTGGATTTTCTGATCGGCGCGTCGCCCGCCGAGCGCCAAAACGTGTACCGCACCGGCTTGGATGCCCTGAATAAGCAGTCGGAAAAGCACTTCAGCAAGAGCTTCGCCGAACT
>DOZZ01000210.1 GCA_003517725.1 Bryobacterales bacterium
CGCCACTTCATCGCTCTGCCCGATGAACACCAGCCCGAGCGAGCGCAATTGCGCCTTCATCTCGTCGGTGGACATCTGCGTCCGGAACCCGGGAATGGCTTCGAGCTTGTCGAGGGTGCCGCCGGTATGGCCCAGCGCGCGCCCCGACATCATCGGCACAATCACGCCGGCCGCCGCGGCGATGGGCGCGGCGATCAGGCTGGTCTTGTCGCCCACGCCGCCGGTCGAATGCTTGTCGACCTTCACGCCCGGTATATCGGACAAGTCCACGCTGTCGCCCGACTTGATCATGCTGTCGGTGAACGAGCTTACCTCGCGGTCCGTCATACCCGAAAAATAGACGGCCATCAGGAACGCGGCCATTTGATAATCCGGAATCTCGCCGCTGGTGTAAGCCGTGATGAGCTGGGAAAGTTCCTCGGAGTTCAGTTCTTCGCCGTTCCGCTTACGGATGATCAAGTCTACAGTTCGCATGTTCTGGACGAGACCTAGACTAGCATCATAAGACACTGAAAGTAAAGGAAAAGGACCGCGCGACGCTAGCGCGCTGGTTCGATTACGGGCATCGGGTAACGCTGTTTCCCGCGAAAAACCTCGTCGAAAACCGCCAGCAGTTCGCCGTGAATCAGCCCATTGTCGACCAGCAGATGCGGGCTTTCGAGAGTATGCGGCAAGCCGCGCATGTCACTGCATTGGCCGCCCGCCTCGGTCACGAGCAAGCGCCCGGCCGCCAGGTCCCACGGGTTCAGGCCAAACTCCCAGAAGGCGTCTAAGCGGCCGCATGCCACGTTGGCCAGGTCCAGCGCCGCGGCGCCGCAACGGCGCACCCCGTGGGCGCCCATGGCCAGTTGGTGATAGAAGTGGATATTGATGTTTTGCTGGCGGCCGCGGCTCGGAAATCCGGTCGACACCAGCGTGTGCTCGACCGCCGTCACTGTCGAGACACGCATGCGCTTGTGGTTCAGGTACGCGCCGGCGCCCAGTTCCGCGGTGAACTCTTCATGCCGGATGGGGTCGAGCACCACGCCCGCGATCATCTCGCCGCGACGCTCGAGCGCCAGCGTCACGTTGAACACCGGGAAGCCGTGCGCGAAATTGGTGGTGCCGTCGAGCGGGTCGACATACCAGCGGTAGTCGCCGCCACTTTCATGGCCGCCGCCCTCTTCGGCCACAATGCTGTGCTCCGGGTAATGCTGCTTCAGGCGGGAGACCACCAGTTGCTCGGAGGCGCGGTCCGCCGCCGTCACCAGGTCGAAATCGCCCTTCAGCTCGAAGCCGATGCGCTGCTCGTAAAACCGGGCCAGCAGCGTGCCGGCCTCGCGGGCGATGTCGACCGCGGTTTCGAGAAAAGTTGCCATGCCGCCGTTTAAGCGCCTTCCTCGATCAGGTACTTGATGTCGTGTTTGAAGATGAACAGGTTCGGCTCGCCGTCGCGCGTGATGCGCAGGAAGCGCTTGTCGAAGTACTCGACAATGCCCTTCACCACTTCGTTGTTGCTGAGCTTCACGCTCACCGGAATCTGGGCTTCAATCAGATGCTTCAGATACTTCACTTCTTCGAAAGTCTGTTCCGGCGCCTTGCTGCCGGACTTGGCCGAATGCGACATCGTTACTCCTGGGACTGGTTCGGAATGGGCATCTAACGCGGAGTTACCGAATCCGGTCGCCGCCTGGCGCGCCTGTACCAAGCGCTTCTCCATAGTAGCCATCGCGCGCCGAGATGCGCAATTCCGGGCGTCCGACCGTAACCTCCAAGCGGTGGAACCGCTCGCGCGTTTCCGCCACATTTTGCGGATAGAAGCCCAGATAGTATTGCGTGCGCAGCTCAGTGAGAATGTCGGAGAAGGCCCGATCCAGAGCATCGCCCAGAGTTGGCGCAAACACGTGCCCGCCGGTGCTGGCGGCCAGCGTCGCGAGTGCGTTCTCGCCGCCCGTGTTGCGCCCCGCGTCGTTCAAAATGGGGACCACGACGATGGGATACAGCAGCACGTCGGCGTTTTGCGCCGCCGCCAGCGCCGCGTGATAATCCTTGCGGCTGGTGGTGTCGCCGCCGTCGGTGATCACCAGCATCACGTGCCGTCCGGCGCGCAGCTCCAATTCCCCGGACGCCAGATAAATCGCATCGTACAGCGAGGTGCCGGCCCCCCCGCGCATGCCATGCAGGCTGCGGCTGAGCGCCATCTGGTTGCGCGTGAAGCTGTTGAGCTTGGTAATTTCGTCGTCGAAGCCGTAGAGCGCCACGGCATCGGTCTGATTCCCCTCGGCAAACAAAGCGCGCAGAAAACGCGCCACGGAATCAACCTCGTAGCGCAGATCTTTAGCCGTGGAGCCGCTGTTGTCCACCAGCACCGAGATCGAAAGCGGCTGTTCGGTGCTGCGCTCGAAGACTGCGATCTTCTGGGGCACGCCGTTGTCGCGGATCGAGAAATCGTCGCGCGTCAAGCTCGCGGCGGGCCGGCCCGAGCGGTCTTTTACGGTGGCCAGGATGTGCACCAGCCGGACATCCACGCGCATCTGCGCGAGGGCCGCGCACGCCATCAGGCTAAAGGCGAGCAGCAGCCGGAACATCCGCACCCCACGCGCCTTCGACCCAAATTTCCCCATCGGCGAAAAACTCTTTTTTCCAGATCGGGACCTTTTGTTTGAGCCGGTTGATGGCGTCGAGCGCCGCCGCGAAGGCCGCGGCACGGTGCGGCGCGGTCACCACAATCACAACGCTGGCTTCGCCGATCTCGAGCCGTCCCAGGCGATGCACCATGCCGATGCGCCCGATCCCGCGAGCCGCCGCGATCTCCAGCGCGATATTCTCCATGGTCTTGAGCGCCAATTCTTCATATCCTTCATATTCGAGATAGAGCGTGGTCCGCCCGCCGCTTTGGTTGCGCACCACGCCTTCGAAGGTGACCACCGCGCCGTCCGCATCGCGCTGCAGACGCCGGGCCAGATCGCGCGCGTCGATCGGATCGCGCGTCAGGGCGCAATGATGGCGCTCGCTGCCGCCGCTGACTGGGGGCATAAAGGCGATCTCGTCGCCCTCCTGTAGCGCGGTGTCGGGCGTGGTGAACTCGTGATTGCGGGCACACGCGATGCTGCCGGCCAGGCTCTGCAAGCTCGGAAAGCGGGCGCAGTAATGCGCAAAGGCGTCGGTTAGCCGGGCGTTATCGGCCAGTTCCAGGCTGTCGCGCGAGAGGCCCGTGACGTCCTTCAACATCCCAAAAAACAGTACTTTGACGTACATCGAAGCCACCGGTCAGTGTACCAGACGGTGCCCGATGGCTCGCCGTTTCAGCGAGTTAAGCGGCTAGTGCCAGGGTTCGAGGCAATCGGCGCAGGCGGCGGCCGGTCGCGTGTTCCACGACCTCCAGAAATTCGGTGGAGCCGGGCGGACGGCCGGTACGGCTGCCGCGCCGGATGGCTTCCACCAGCTGCGCCTCTTCGGATTCGAGCATTTCCGGCCAATCCGTGCCGGTTTGCAGTGCCGCCCAGCGCCGCAGATCGAGCAGCGCCGAATCGGTTGCGCCGCAGTGGGCGCGGGCGCTTGACCAGGGCCAGTCGACAGAGTTCCCGACCAGTCCGGCGCGGCTCGGGTTGCGTTCGACATAGCGCAACGCGGGCCATAGGTGCATTTGGCTTAAAGCGCAGGAGTGAAAGCGCGCCTGCCACAGATGTCCGGTGGCTTCGGAGCGCCGGTTGCGATAGAGCGCGTACTCGGCCTGAGTGCGCTGCAGCGTGGTGGAAAGCGCCGCCGCGGTCTCGGGTTCAGCGATCAGGTGTACATGGTTCGGCATCAGGCAATAGGCCAGAATTGATAGGCCGAAGGCGGTGGAGTGCCGCTTCAGAATGTCGAGGTAGCAGAGGTAGTCGGCATCGCAGAAAAACACCTGCCGCCGATTATTCCCGCGCTGTGTCACGTGGTGGGCCACGCCCGGAACAACAACCCGCCGCAATCGTCCCATGCCATAGAAGTGCTGCGGACCCGGCCCTCCTCTCACAATAAAGTGCTCTGGCTACAAATCTATTCGTAGCCAGAGCACTTTTCGGGCTTCGAAAAGTGACCAGAGCACAAAGGCATTTGTAGCCAGAGCACTTTATCTATACTGCGGTATGGCTTCTCGCTCGCGGGTCAGGGTCCGTTATGCCGAAACGGACCAGATGGGGGTCGCCTATCATGCCAATTACCTGGTCTGGATGGAAGTCGCCCGCGTCGAGTTTTGCCGTAGCGCCGGCCTCAACTATCGCGATATGGAAGAAACGGACGGTATCGTGCTGGCCGTGATCGAGGCTACCTGCCGCTATATCCACCCGGCCCGCTTCGATGATGAGGTCGAGATCGAAACTACGGTCGCCTCCGCCAACTCCCGCATGGTGCACTTCTCCTACGAAATGCGGCGCCTAACCGACAATCGCACCCTGGCCCGCGGCGAGACGCGTCACCTGTTTCTGAATCTCGCCACTACCACTCCGGCGCGCCTTCCCGAGCGTTACAAGCCTATGTTCGGCCTGTTACCATGAAGATTCAGCCACATGTTTCGCTTTGAAACGGCCGGGGAGTCGCACGGCGAATGCCTGCTTGCGACCCTCACCGGCCTTCCCGCTGGAATTCCGATCTCGCTCGACCGCGTCAACCATGAGTTGTGGCGGCGTCAGCAGGGCTTTGGCCGCGGCGGCCGCATGAAGATCGAGACCGACCGCGCCGAACTGGTGGCGGGCGTGCGCCACTCCCACACCATTGGCGCCCCCATCGGCCTGATCATCCGCAACGCCGACTGGAAGAACTGGACCGAATCGCTGCCCGTCGAAGCCTTCGCCGGCAGCGAGGCCAAGCACAAGAGCCTGACCCGTCCTCGTCCGGGCCACGCCGATCTCGCCGGCGCCATCAAGTACGGCTTTCCGGAAGCGCGCTACATTCTCGAACGCGCCAGTGCCCGCGAAACAGCGGCCCGCGTGGCCCTGGGCGCCATCGCCAAAGCGCTGCTGGCCGAATTCCATATCGAGATCCTGAGCCACGTTGTAGCGGTCGGCGGCGTTACGCTCGACCGCCCGGTCGAGTGGCACGAGATCACCGCGCTGCACCAGCAACCGGAAGTGCTGCTGGGCTGCGTCGACGCCGAATGCGAGCAGCGCATGAAAGCCGTGGTCGACGAAGCCTATCGCACCGGCGACACGCTTGGGGGCGTCTTCGAAGTGGTAGCGCACAACCTGCCCACCGGCCTCGGCTCGCATGCCACCTGGGACTCGCGCCTCGACGGCAAACTGGCGCAGGCGATAGTCTCGATTCAGGCCGTTAAGGGCATCGAGATCGGATCCGCGGCCGAGGGCGCCGCGAATTTCGGCTCCAAGGTGCAGGACACCATTCATTACGATCGCGATCACGCGCGCTTCTTCCGGGGCGCCAATCGCGCCGGCGGTCTCGAAGGCGGCATCACCAATGGCGAGGATCTGCGGGTGCGTGGTCTGCTCAAGCCCATTTCAACGCTGCGCCGCCCGCTCGAATCGGTTGATCTCGAAACGCGCGAGCCTGCCTCCGCCGCCTATGAGCGTTCCGACATCTGCGTCGTGCCGGCCGCCGGCGTTGTGGGTGAAGCCATGGTGGCCCTGATTCTGGCCGGGGCGTTTCTTGAAAAGTTCGGCGGCGATTCGCTGGCCGAGACCCGGCGCAACTACGATGGCTATCTGCGCCAGGTACGGGATTTCTGAAATGGTCTACAAGATTGTTAGGTATGGCAACCCGGTGCTCGAGCGCGCCGCCGAAAAAGTTACGAACTTCAACACGCCCGAGCTGCGCCAGTTGATCGAAGACATGTTCGAGACCATGTACCATGCCAAAGGCGTGGGACTGGCGGCACCGCAGATCGGCCTCAGCCTGCACTTGACCGTCATCGACACCCAAATCGACGGCGAAGGCGCGCCCAAGCCCATCGTCCTGATTAACCCTGAAATTATTCGCAAAGATGGCAAGCAGACCGGCGAAGAAGGCTGCCTCAGCATTCCGGGTTTTCGCGAGCAGGTCACGCGGGCCATGGTGGCGACAGTGCGCGCGCAGGATGAAAGCGGGCAGTGGTTTGAGACCACGGGCGACGATCTGCTGGCGCGCGCTTTCCAGCATGAGATCGATCACCTGAACGGCATCCTCTTTATCAGCCACGTCAGCGCGCTCAAACGCGACCTCATTAAACGGCGCATCAAGAAATTGATGAAAGCCGGCGAGTGGGAATAGGCGCGGCCCGTGCGCGTCATCTATCTCGGCACGCCGCGGTTTGCGGTTCCCACGCTCGAGGCCATCGTGAGCGCCGGGCATGACGTCGTCACCGTCGTGACCCAGCCGGACCGCCCTCGCGGCCGTGGCCAGACCGTGACGTTCTCGCCGGTGAAAGACTGCGCGCTGGCGCATCAACTGCCGGTGTTCCAGCCCGAACGCATACGCCGCCGCGAAGCCGTCGAGGTTCTGGCGGCACAGCGCGCCGACATCATGGTGGTCGTCGGTTATGGACAAATTTTGCCGCAGGCTCTGATCGACGCGGCGCCGCTCGGCATCGTCAACGTGCATGCCTCGCTGCTGCCCCGCCTGCGCGGTGCCGCGCCCATCCAGTGGGCCATCGCGCGCGGCGATCGCGTCACCGGCGTCACCACGATGCAGGTGAACGCGGGCCTCGACACCGGCGATATCCTGCTGCAGGCCGCGACCGATATCGGTCCGGAAGAAACGTCGCTCGATGTTGGCGAACGGCTTTCGCACCTGGGCGCGGCGCTGCTGTTGCGCACGCTCGAAGGCTTGGCCGCGCACGCGATCGATCCTCAGCCCCAGGACGACGCCCTCGCGACTCTCGCGCCGCTCCTGCGCAAGCAGGACGGCATCATCCAATGGAATCAGCCCGCACAGGCCATTCACGATGTGGTGCGCGGCCTGCAGCCCTGGCCCGGCGCTCACACCGCCTTTCGCGGCCAGCCGCTGCGCGTGTGGCGCTCGCGGCCGGCGCGTGTCGCGACCGACCTCGCGCCCGGCACGCTGGTGATCGACAGCGGCTTGTTCGCGGCCACCGGACAGGGACAATTGCTCGAACTGCTGGAGGTGCAGGCTGAAGGCCGCAAGCGCGTCAGTGGCGCGGACTTCGCCCATGGCCAGCACCTGTCGCACAATGAACAGCTGGGGCGCACCGAAATTTCAGGACCCGAAATCGCATGAATCTTCCGCTCGGTTATCGCTACGCCGCCACCTACGCCGGCATTCGCGCGCAACAGCGTGATGACCTCGCATTAATCGTCAGCGGCATGCCCGCTTCCACGGCCGCCGTCTTCACCCAAAATCGCGTGCAGGCCGCGCCCGTCAAGCTCGCGCGGCGTCACGTCAAGGCGTCCGAAGGCCGCATGGGCGCCATTCTGATTAACGCCGGTAACGCCAACTGCGCCACGCGCTCCGGCGATCGCGTGGCGCTCGAATCCTGCCAGGCCGCGGGCAAGCTGCTGCGCTACGCCGCGCGCCAGATCCTGCCCGCGTCCACGGGCGTAATCGGCGTGGAGTTGCCGGCCAAGCTGATCACCAAAGCGCTGCCCACGCTGGTCAACAATCTCAGCGGCGATGCTTTCGGCGATGTCGCGCGCGCCATCCTGACCACCGATCTGGTGGCCAAGCAGTCGTTCGCGGAAGTGACGCTCAGCCGCGGCACGGTTCGCATTGCCGGCCTTACAAAGGGCTCGGGCATGATCCACCCCAACATGGCCACCACGCTCGGCTTCGTCATGACCGATGCGCAAATCGCGCCGGCGCCGCTCGCTAAAATTTTGAAACGCGCCAATGGCGCGAGCTACAGCGCGATCTCAGTCGATGGCGACACATCGACGAATGACACGCTGGTCCTGATGGCTAACGGCGCCTCGGGCGTGCGCGTGTTGCCCGCCGATCTGGAAATATTCGAGGCCGCTGTTATCACCGTGCTGCAGGATTTGGCGAAACAGATCGTGCGCGACGGCGAGGGCGCCAAGAAGCTGATCACCATCGAAGTCACGGGCGCGCCCACCGATCAGGGCGCCGCCGCGATAGCGCGCGTCATCGCCAACTCGCCTCTGGTCAAGACTGCGGTGGCGGGCTCCGACCCCAACTGGGGCCGTATTCTGTGCGCCGCGGGCTATGCCGGCGTGCCGTTCGACCCCGCCAAAGTTGATATTGACTTGCAAGGCGTGGCGGTGTGCCGCGGCGGCCTGGGCGCGCCCTTTGAGGAGGCCGACCTCAAGACCAAAATGGATGCACCGGACTGCCTGATCCGCGTCGCCATCAAGGGCGGCAAAGGCCGCGCGACGTTCTGGACCTGCGACCTGACGCACGACTACATACGCATTAACGCGAGCTATCGCACATGACCCGCCGCGTCTGCCTGGCCCTGCTTGCGGCCGCGCGGAATCTGTTCGCGCAAGATGTCCCGGGCGATGCCGCGTCGTTGAAACTGCTCACCCGCGTGGCAGAAGCGCTGAGCGAAAACAACACGTCCGAGGCGCTGCACTATTTCGACCGGCACATGCGTAGCTTCGACACGCTCGAAGCCAATGTGAACGCGCTGAGCGCGAAATACCTGATCGCGTGTTCCATCGAGTTCCTGGAAGCCAGCACCACACCGGGTTCCGAGACGCTGCAGCTCGACTGGTTCCTGCAACTGCGCTCGAAGGCCGAAGACGGCCCGTTGGTGCGCCGCCGCGAGCGCGTCACCGTAACGGTCACGACTGGCAGCCACCCGCGCATCACCGCGTTCGCGCCGCTCTCTATACTGACGCCGTGATGTCCGTGCTGCGCAGTTACCTGCTGGTCATTCCGTTGTTCGCGATCTCCACTATTTTTTTCGGCACGATCTCGATGTTAGTCTCGTTGTTCGACGCGACCGGCAACCGGCAGCACCGCGTGGCCCGAGCTTGGGCCCGCTCGCTGCTGTGGGCCGCCGGGGTTGAAGTCGAAGTCAGCGGCGTCGAGAAGCTGCACCCCGGCCAGAGCTGCGTGCTGGCCAGCAATCACACCAGCTACATGGACACGCCGGTGATCCTGGCGAGCGTGCCGTTGCAGTTCCGCTTCTTCGCCAAGGAGCCGCTGTTCCGCATCCCCTTTCTCGGAAGTCACCTGAGGCGTGCCGGGCACCTGCCGATCGTTCTGGGCGACGCGCGCGCCGGGGTGAAATCGATGAACGAAGCCGCGCGCCTGATTCGCGATCGTCACCTAGCCGTGCTGGTGTTTCCCGAAGGTGGCCGCTCATTAGATACGCTGCAACCGTTCCGTGAGGGTGCCGCGTATGTGGCGATACGCGCAGGCGTCCCGGTCTATCCGGTGGCGCTCACCGGCGTCCGACACGTTTTGCGCATGCACAACAAGGTGATCCGGCCGGGCCGCGTACGCATCCAGATCGGCGATCCGGTCGAGACTAGTAACTTGACCATTCGAGACCGGGCCGCACTGAATGATGCGCTGCTGCGGAGCATCGCAACAATCACCGGCGAGCCGCTGCCCGGCGATCAATCTGCCGGCGGGTAGGGCGCCTCAGGCGGGTGCGGGCCCGCATAGTACACCAGCACCTCGCGGGTGTCCGGCCGGAGCTTGTAATAGACCCGCTGTCCAGAGCCGATCTCGTAGGCCCACGCTCCTGCGTAGTTTTTATGCTTTAGCGGATAGCATCGCCCAGGAATGCGCCTGGTGGGATCGGTTCGCAACCAGTCATAGCAGCGAACTGCGTTCTCATGAATCTGTTCGCACAGTTTACGCCATCCGTTAATGACCTTCTTATTGCGCCCTACCAAGGTCCATCGATATCGTGTCGGTTCACCCGAAGATTCCGCCGAGGGACGAGGAATTTCCAAATCAGCAAGTCCTAGGAATTCTTCGGTTCCTGACATGGCCCCGTTGTCAGCATCAAGGGTTCTTGATATTGCAAAACATCATCTGGGTGGAAAAGCGGACACTCCTCAACTAAATCCTCAAACATAGCGGCGTCTAAAATGCCGCTTTTCGCCACTTGAGCACTCTCTTTCCATTCATGAATAACTGCTTCAACCTCGCCCCACTCTGTAGCGCCCGAAACAGCTTTCCCAACAGCACTGAATACTTCGGATATGAGCCGCTGCAAATCATCTTTTTCGAAGACTTCAAGCCATGAAAACGTAGGAGCAACCGGGTCCCCTGCCAGAGCTACATGCATCTCACCGAGAGCCGATAATGCCTGTCTCATTTGGCGGACCGTCTGGATCATCTGAGCCGCGTATTCCCGTCGGACCAGAGCGAATAGCTCATTGTTCCGGGAAATAGTCACGGGCCGAATACGAGCATGATCCAAAACCGTACCGACGCGCCGGTTCAGTTCGGTCGCGGTAAACACCTCGTCCGAATACAGCCCATTCATCCCTCCCGTCGCCATTTTGTTTTCTCTCCTTATTACCCGGCAGCAATCCCTGTTACGTAAGATCCTACGCACACTAGGACGCGCAGTCAATACCCCCGTTTCACGGAAAGAGGTATCCATGTACGTATAATTCTGCGTATCGGGGTGATACGCAGGATTATACGTAGTGGATTGGCCGGTGTCAAGATAGCCTTGCAAGTCTGGTACTCATCAGACAAGCAGGCACAATGTTCGACATTCACGAATGTGCAGTCGCGCGCGAAGTTTCACTGGAACTGGCCCCTTCTCGACGAGACCTCGTCCCGGACTTGCGTTAGTATCGATCCGTGGCGTCGCCCTCTACCGTCTTCCAGATCCTTGAAGAGACCGCGCGCAAGTACGGCGGGCAGCCTGCCTTGCAGCAGCCCTATACTGCCGCCGGCAAGCGCACGTACCGCCACTGGACCTGGGTCGAATTCCGCGAAGCATCCGCCGAGATTGCCGCCGGACTCTACGCTCTCGGCATCCGCAAGGGCGACATTATCGCGCTCAATTCCGAGACGCGCGCCGAGTTCTACCTGGCCGATCTTGGCATTATGGCCATCGGCGCCGTCGCCGCCGCGCTCTATCCCAGCTATCCGGCGGCCGACCTGATGCGCACCATCGCCGGCTGCGACGCACGCGCCCTGTTTGTCGAGAATGCCGCCACCTTCAAGGCGTTACGCGGCGCCCCCGTGGAGCACTTCATCCTGCTGACCGGCGAGGCCGAGGGCGCGCTGTCGCTCGACCAACTGCGCGAGCGCGGCCGCGAGGCGCTGGCCGATCCGGGTGGCTGGCATGCCATGACCGGTGGCGTGGGCCCTACGGATCCGGCCATCCTCTATCTCACCAGCGGGGCTACCGGCGAACCCAAAATGGTGCTGGTGTCGCACGCCGCGCTGATCGCCAATCTCGAAACCGGACCCGTGGTGCTGCCGCTCAAGCCGGACGACATTACGGTGGCGTTTCTGCCCTCGGCGCACATCGCGCAGCGCGTGGTGGTCGAGCTGTTGCCCATCTATTTCGGTGCGCAGACCGCGTTTACCGACAGCCTCATGAAGCTGCCGCAGGAGATCAAGCACGTGCGCCCCACGCTGTTTCTGGCGCCGCCGCGCATGTGGGAGCGGGTCTACTCCACCATCTGCACCGAGCTTCGCAAGAAGCCCGCCGCCGTGCGCAAGCTGTTCTATGGCGCGGTGGATCTGGGCACTACCGCCGCGCGCTACCGGCGCGAGGGCAAAACGGTGCCGCCGCACATCGCCATCCCGCTACGCCTGGCCGATCGGCTGGTGTTCCGCCAGATTCGCGCACGCTTTGGCGGGCGCTTGCACATTGCCGCGTCTGGCGCCGCGCCGCTCGGAGCCGACCTGGCCGCTTTTTTCGAAGCCGTCGGCATGCCGCTGATCGAAGGTTATGGACTCACTGAAGCGGGTGTGGTTGCCTTCAATCCATTATCGGCGTCGAAACCCGGCAGCATCGGCCGGGCGCTTCCGGGGGTCCAGATCCGCGTCGCCGATGACGGCGAATTGCTGATCCGCAGCCCGTCTCTGTTCCTCGGCTATTACAAGGATCCGGAGGCCACGCGCGAAGTGCTGCGCGATGGCTGGCTGCACACGGGCGACGTCGGCTACCGCGATGAAGACGGCTACTACTTCATCACCGGGCGCATCAAGGAGCTGATCGTGGCGTCGAACGGCAAGAAGATCTTTCCGGCGCGCGTCGAGAATTTGTTCAAGTTTGAACCGCTCATCAGTCAGATGCTGCTGGTGGGCGATCGCCTGCCCTTTTTAACGGCTCTGTTCACTATCAACCAGGAGGTGGCCAGCCACCTGACCGCGCCGGTGACGACAGAGATCCAGAAGATCGTGACCCGCGTGAACAAGCAATTGGCGCCCTTCGAGCAGGTCCGCAAATTCCGCATCCTGCCGCGTGATTTCACGATCGAGGCAGGCGAGTTGACCGCGACGATGAAGGTTCGCCGACAGCACGTGATCAAGAATTTTCAAAGCGAGATAGACGCGCTGTATGAGGGGCGTGAGCAGTAGCGGTAGAGGCACCCACCCCGGGCTTGTGCATCGGCCCCGGATTGTACTAAAATCAGGAGTTACTAGTTCCCAATCCTCTGCTGCTGCCTGTGTTCCCTGGAACCATCAGGTGAACGGGCGGGCGGTTGAATGAGGCCAAAAATCCCATGTATGCAATTGTAGAGACCGGTGGTAAGCAGTTTCGCGTGACGACGGGCGACGTCGTGCGCGTGCCCAAGTTGGCCGGTGAGATCGGCTCCGAGCTGGAGCTCGGGGTGCTGGCGCTGTTCCATGGCGACGAAAATGGCGTGAAGACCGGCGCGGATGCCGGCAGCGCCAAGGTCAAGGCGACCATCGCCGGCAATGGACGCGCGAAGAAGATTCTGGTGTTTAAGTTTAAGCGGAAGAAGCAGTATAAGCGCACCCAGGGCCACCGCCAGGACTACACCGAAGTCAAAATTGGCGACATCGTCGCGTAGGCAGACTATTCCATGGCGCATAAAAAAGGTTTAGGCAGTTCTAAAAACGGGCGCGATTCGAACGCGCAGCGGCTGGGTATTAAGATTTTCGGGGGCCAGGTGGTCACCGGCGGTTCCATTCTGGTGCGGCAGCGCGGTACCAAGCTGAAGCCGGGCGAGAACGTGGGCCGCGGCAAGGACGACACCCTGTTTGCCAAAGTGGCCGGCACGGTGCTGTTCCGCGATCGCGGCCGCATGGGTAAATTCGTCAGCGTCGTGACGCCTGCGCAGCACAGCGCGACGGCACACGCTCAGCAACCCGCGGCTTAAAACAAACTATTGGACACAGTTGGCCGCTGATCTGCTCTGTAGATCAGCGGCTTTTCTTTTCAACCCATGTTTATCGATGACGTTCGAATTCTCGTGACGGCCGGCGACGGCGGCAACGGCTGCCTGGCGTTCCGCCGCGAGAAGTTCGTGCCGCGCGGCGGTCCCAGCGGCGGCGATGGCGGCCGCGGCGGCGACATCTACATGGAGTCCAGCCAGCACTACAACACCCTGCTGCATTTCCGTTTCAACCCCGAGCACAAAGCCCAGCGCGGCCGGCACGGTGAGGGCAGCGACTGCCACGGGCACAACGGCAAGTCGATCACGCTGCCAGTGCCGGTCGGCACGGTGGTTTACGACGATGATTCGGGCGAAGTGCTGGCCGACTTCACCGCTCCGGGCCAGATTGTGCGCGTGGCGCGTGGCGGACGCGGCGGACGCGGCAATGCGCGTTTCAAAACGTCAACGCACCAGGCGCCTACTGAACATGAAGATGGCAAGCCGGGAGACGAGAAGCACCTGCGCCTGGAATTGAAGCTGCTGGCCGATGTCGGCTTGGTGGGCTTCCCGAACGCCGGCAAATCGACGCTGATCTCGCGAATTTCGGCCGCGCGGCCGAAGATCGCGGCGTATCCGTTCACCACGCTTGAACCTAATCTGGGCGTGGTGCAGATGCCCGACTACCGCAGCTACGTCGTGGCCGATATTCCGGGACTGATTGAAGGCGCGCACGAAGGCCACGGCCTGGGCATCCAGTTCCTGAAGCACATCGAGCGCACGCGGTTGTTGCTGCATCTGGTCGATATGTCAGACACGATGCGCGACCCGGTCGAAGATTTTCAGGTGATCATGCGCGAGCTCGAAAGCTTCAGTGACGAGCTGGTGAAGAAGCCGATGCTGGTGGTGGCGACCAAGCTCGACACGGCGCCCGCCTCCGAGCGCATTGAACCACTGCGCGAACTAGCGGCTGGCCTGGGCCTGCCGTTCTTCGAGATTTCGAGCGCGTCGGGCCAGGGTATCGAAGCATTAAAGCATGCCATGGCGGCGCGCGTGCTTACGGCCGAGGCTGAGCCGGCGGCGGAACCTGCGGAGGTTAAGTAAGAGTGGCGGGTTGAAACCCGCTGCAGGATGAATCCTGCCCCACAGTTTCTTTAGCTGCCGATGGCTTGGTCTAGCAATAGCGCGAACTGTTCGCTTTTGGAATTGATCTGGTTCAGGTCGCGCTCGCGCGTGCGCAGGCGGTCGGCCAGATGCAGGCATGCCAGCACCGCGATGCGCGTGCTGTCGGCCGTGCCGACTTTGCCGCTGATCGAGTGCAGTAGCTCGTCCACTTCCTGGGCGAGCGTCTCCACTTCGCTGGCGTCGCCGCTGGCCAGCAGCGTGTAACTCTGATTGAAGATGCTGACCCGGACCGGCTTTTTGTCCATTGACGGACGCTCCGCTGTTTACAGACTGAGTTGATCGATCTGGCCCAACAGCTTCTCGATGCGGCTGCGCACCTGCGAGCGTTCGGCGCGTAGCGTCTCGAGCTCTTCGGTCACCATCGCGATCTCCACTTTGGCTTCGTCCAGTTCCTTGACGGCCGCGTCACGCTCCTGGCGCAAACGCGAAACGGTCTGGACGGCTTTGACGATGCGGTCTTCGAGACCGCTCAGACTTTCAGTGGTTTCGGTGGACATGACGGCTTCGTTTTCAGATTAGACGGCTTTGGGTTCGAGCGCGGCCTTGGCCTGCCCCACGATCAGCGCAAAACCAGCGGCGTCGTCGTAGGCAATCTGCGCCAGCACCTTGCGGTCGAGCGTGATGCCGGCCAGCTTCAGGCCGTGCATGAACTGGCTGTAGGTTAGCCCGGAAAGGCGCGAAGCGGCACCGATGCGCACAATCCACAAGGACCGGAAGTCGCGTTTCTTACGCTTGCGCCCGACATAGGCGAACTTCAGGGCGCGCTCGACGGCTTCCTGCGCCGACCGGTGCAGCTTGCTCTTGGTTAGAAAATAACCGGACGCGAGGTCAAGTGTTTTGGCCCGCGATGCACGGCGTTTGGTTCCACGTTTTACTCTAGGCACGTTTCAACTCCTGGTTGGTTTCGATTGCGGCGATACGGGCACGTGCGGTGGCACCGATCACTCGCGATTACACGCGGCCCCTAGTAGGGCAGCATGCGCTTCAACACGGGCTGGTCGGCATCCGCCGCCACCACCGTGGTGTGCAAATTGTTCTTCCGTTTGCGGCCCTTGCTGGTCAAAAGATGGCGCGCAAACGCATGAGCCCGGACCACTTTGCCCGTGCCCGTCTTTTTGAACCGCTTGGCGGCCCCTTTATGGGTTTTCAGCTTCGGCATTGAGAGAATTTCCTGGTAACACGAAAATGCGGAACCAGAGAGGACTCGGTCCCGCAATCTCCGAGTATAGCAAAGATTGGGAGTTCAGTGGCTCATATGATCGCGGTCACGGCCAAATGCACCCAGGCCACCGCGGCCGTCATCGGCACTCTGCGCTGCTTACGGCCGCGTCCATGGGAAAATCGCACAATGGCCAAGTCGACGTTCTTGCCTCTATGTCTTTTTTGCGCAGCGAGTGCACTCACTTTGCAGGCCGCTGACATTCAGTGGGTGAAGGGGCACGCCTAGCTTATCCCGATCCTGTGGATTCTAGCGGGAATCTCTGCGGTCGCTTTATTGATCTCCGCGCGCCGGACCGGGAGGCCATATGCAACGAAGCAAGAGAATATCAAACAGGAGATCCATGGCTCTAACAACCGAATGGCCGGGCCCGATTACCATGAATACCATGCTGCACCCCGAACGGCGAACGAGGTTCCAACCGGACTGATGAACGGGCTTAACACGTCATTTACCCTCAATAACGTTCCCAACCCGGGGTCCCTGCAATTATTTCTCAACGGGCTGGAACAGACCGAATGGTATACATTGAGCGGCGACACGATTACCTTCAAAGTCGCCCCAAAGGCTACCGACCAGATAAGCGCTAAGTACACGTACTAGTCGTCTGCGTCAAACAGAA
>DOZZ01000028.1:0-16994 GCA_003517725.1 Bryobacterales bacterium
CCCCAGTTCGCGGGCCAGATCGCACGACTGGTCCTGCGGCGTCGAAAAGAACAGCGCCTCTCGATCCAGCGGCTCCCCCGTCACGAAGCGTATCTGCCGCAGCCGACCCTCGACGCCATCCACCCCGGCAATTCTCGCGCGCCGGATCACCACGCCGGCGTGTTCCAGTTGCTGGCGCTCCCTGGCCGAAAATCGTGCCGGGCCATCGGTCAGCAGCACCACATCGTCGGTCCACGTCTTCAGAGAAATGGCCAATCCGAAGCCGCGGCCGCCTTTGGAGTACACGGCCACCGCGCGATCGCGGTTTTCCCAGCCGTCGCAGTACGGACAATGGTGCACGCTGATTCCGTACAGCTCTTCGATACCAGGAAAATCCGGCAGCCGATCCCTAACGCCCGTAGCCAGCAGAATCTTGCGGCCCGTAATCGTGACGCCCGAATCAAGTTCCACAACGAACCTATCGGAATCCCGCCGAATGGCCTTTACGGTGTTGTCGCAAATCTTGACGTCGTAAGGTTCCAGGTCACGTCGCGCGAGCCGTAAAAACTCAGCCGGAGCCACCCCATCGCGCGTCAGATACCCGTGCATATGCTTGGACCACCGGTTACGCTGTTGCCCGGCATCGCACACCATGACGCGCCGCCGGCACCGCCCCAAAATCAGCGCGCAACTCAACCCAGCCGGCCCGCCCCCCACAATCACGGCATCGAAATGTATACCCTCAGCCATCAACAAATCCCTGTAGTGTAGCCTTCAGGCTGCCGGTGGCTTCAGCCGCCGTGTCCCACTAAAGCGCCGCTCGCACAGCAGCCTCGATAGCCTCCGGCGTAGTAAACCCATCAAAGCGCTTTACCTGTTTCCCGGCGCGATCGAACAGCAGCGTCACCGGCAGCTGCTCCACCTGGAACCGGCTCTTAGTAGCCTCACTGGCCACGGCCACCGGATAAGCAATCGGATTCAGCTTCAGAAACGGCGGAATCACCGAGGCATCGTCATCCAGTGACACGCCCACCACGGCAACTCCAAGCTGCCCATACTTCGCATACAGCGCATTAAAACTCGGAATTTCCTGGCGGCAAGGCACGCACCAGGTAGCCCAGAAATTCACCACCAGGACCTTACCCGCCACAGCCGCCGCATCGAAAGTTTGTCCCGGCAAGGCAGTCAAACCAGCACCCTCCAGAGGGCTCCCCTCAGCCGAAGTCCCCTCAGCCGATGCCGGCCCCGCCGTCCTCAAGAACGCCGCAAACTCGCCCTCATTCCGCGTCAGCCCCGGAAAAGTAGCAACCACCGGATCCCCCGCCGTGCGCGCCGGATCGTAAATCGCATAGAACGGAATCGCGATGGTATTGAACTTACTCTCCTCCAGCTTCTGATTGGCCTGCGAAGCCGCGTCCGTACTATCCGTATAAAGGTCCACCAGCACGAAATCCTGGAGCGCCGCCATGATCTCGGGCTTCGGGAACATGTTGCTCTTCATCCAATGGCAATTGGTGCAGGCATAACCCGTGAAGTTCACCAGCACCTTCTTATGCGCGGCGCGCGCCTTAGCCAGCGCACCTTCCAGATCGTTGGTCAGCCAAACCAGCCCACTCGCATCCCCCGAAGCCTTATCCGGAGGCGGCACAATGGCATCCAACTCGCCCAGCCGCGCGCCGCTCATCCCCGGGATCAGCGTGATCGCGAAGATCACAAACGCCATGCCAGTGAACAATCTCCCCAGCCCCAGCTTCTCGTCGCGCTCGATGCCCTCGAGCCGCAGAAAGCCCAGCACATACAGCCCGGCCATCAGGAACAGCACGATCCACGCGGCCAGAAAGCGCTCGCGCGTGAGCAGGTTCCAGCGCAACACCAGGTCCACCGCCGAAAGATACTTCAACATCGCCGCGATGATGACGAAGCCCATCACCACCTTGACCCGCGCCAGCCACCCGCCACTACGCGGCAGCTTCTTCAGATAACTCGGAAACAGCGCCAGCAGAAAAAAGGGCAGTGCCAGTCCGCTCGCGAAAAACACCATGCCCAGCAACGGCCGCGCCGCCCCGCCCTGCACTGACGCAGCCAACAGCGAGCCCATGAACGGACCCACGCAAGCAAACGAAGTCAGCGCGAACGTCAGGCCCATCACCAAGGTTCCGGCCGTCCCCCCGCCTTCAGAAGCCCGGTTCATGCGCGTCAGTACGCCCGACGGCAGCGTGATCTCAAACGCCCCCAGCAAACTCAGCCCGAACGCCAGAAACACCGCGGCAATCACGCCGTTGACCCAAGGGTTCGACCCCAACTGCTTCACGCCCGACGCACCCAACAGAGCCGACGTAATCAGCCCAAGTGCTGAAAACAGCACAATGATGCCTAAACAGAAGATGGCCGCCTGCGCCACCGACGCCCGCCGCGACCGTTCCCTCTGGTTCAGAAAGAACGACATGGTGATCGGGATCATCGGGAACACGCACGGCGTAAAGATCGAAGCCAGTCCGAATCCAAAAGCCGCCAATAAAAACGCTGCCAGCCCGCCTTCCGCGGCCGGCTTGGCGGCGCCCGGCGCAGCCGCGCGGCTTACATGGGTCACATCGGTGTACCCGCTCGGAATCGCAAATGCCACGGCGGCCGCTCCAGCCTGCACCGTCAACTCCGCCGAGGCGGTTCGCGTAACCGGCGGAATGCAAGAAGTGCTGCTGCAAACCTGGTATCTCGGTTTCACCTCAACCGGCACGCTTCCCGGCGCGGCCTCCCGCTTCACCGCCAGTTCAAACAGAAACTCGGCGCTGCCCTCATAAGTTTCGGTATCAGCCTGAAAATTGGGATCGTACTTGCGCTCTGGCTTGGGTTGATAAACGTGAACCGCGTCGATCGCCGCATTCGGCGTCACCGTCAGCGTCGTGGCAATCGGCCCAGGCGGGGTAGTAAACGAATAAAGATGCCAGCCGCTATCGATGCTCGCGGTCAGCCGGCCCACGGCTTTGGCCCCAGGCGCCACGGGGCCGTCGAACCGCAGCTGCCAATGCACATGCTCCGGCGTGGCGCCAAAGGCCGCCGCCACTCCGAAAGCCAGCACTAGCAGCGGCCGCATAGCCCCTACTGCGGCACGCACTGCAGGCGCTTCTCGATCTCCTGGTTCAAATTGCTGGTCGAGAATTCCTTGGCCACGCGGATCGCGTTGTGAATCGCATTAGCGTCCGACCGGCCATGGCAGATGATGCACACGCCGTTCAGCCCCAGCAGCGGCGCGCCGCCGTATTCGGCATAGTCGATGCGCTTGCGCAGGTCGGTATACGCGCCCCGCGACAGCACGTAACCCACCTTGCGCGAAATGGAAGTCTTCAGCGACTCGCGCAGCAGGCCCTTAATCATGTCCGCCAGCCCTTCGCTCACCTTCAGCGCCACGTTGCCGATGAACCCGTCGCACACGATCACGTCCGCCACGCCCGAATAAATGTCGCGGCCTTCCACGTTGCCGATGAAGTTGATCGGCAGCGCCTTCAACAAGGGCGTCACGGAGCGCGTCAGTTCGTTGCCCTTGTGCTCCTCTTCGCCAATCGACAGCAGGCCCACCCGCGGCCGCTCGCGCCGCAGGACCAACCTGCTATAGACCTCGCCCATCACGGCAAACTGCGCCAGCATCTCCGCCGAGCAGTCCACATTAGCGCCGACGTCCACCACCACCACCGGCTGCCCCGGAATCTTGGTGGGGAAGACGCCCGACAGCGCCGGACGGTCGACGCCCGAGACCTTGCCCTGCACCATCTTGGCGATGGCCATGCATGCCCCGGTGTTGCCGGCCGACACAAAGCCCTGCGCTTCGCCGCTCTGCACCAGCCGCGACGCCACGTGCATCGAGCTATTGCGCTTCGACCGCGCCGCCTTCGCCGCGCTGTCCTCCATCGTGATGTGCTCGGCCGCCGGTACGATCTCGATCGGCAAGTCGCGCCAGCCCTCATGCTTATCGAGAGCGGGTTCGATCACTTCCTCGCGTCCTACCAGTAGAACCTTTACATCGAGTGCTCTAACAGCCCGAAGCGCACCTTCCACCTCAGGTTTTGGGTGATCGTCTCCACCCATCGCGTCCAGAGCAATGGTGACCATTCTAGGGCTGTGCGCTACTGAGCTGCGACTTCGATAACTTCACGGCCCTTATAGAAGCCGCACAGCGGGCACGCCCGATGGGGCAACTTTTGTTCGTGGCACTTCGGGCACTCGGAAACCCCGGCCGTCTTCAGCGCATCGTGCGCGCGGCGCTTGCCAGTGCGGGCCGCCGAATGTCTCCGTTTGGGATTTGGCATCAGTTCACCTCAGTCAATTTTGATCCAGCTAACACTAATTCGCGGCAATATCGCGAAGCGCCGCCCAGCGATCGTCGCCCGCCTTGGCGCTGCAATCGCAAGTGACGGCATTCCGGTCCGACCCGCAGACCGGACAGATTCCTTTGCAATCCTGGCGGCACAACTTCTGCATTGGAAGCTGCAAAAGTACCTGTTCCACCAGCACATCCTTCAACTCAATACCATCGCCGACGTAAAACCCGGTCTCCGCATCGGCTTCGTCAATGGCGATCTCTTCGCCACCCGCGGCCTCGCTGGCCGGTTCGTAAAATAAATCAAAATCCGCTTCCACCGGGAACGCCGCGGCGCCCAGGCAGCGGTCACATTCCGCCCCCGCCTCCAGCGCCACGTGGCCCTTCAATCGAAACTGATCTTCCGTGCCGGGCAAAAGCTCGGCTACACCCGTCGCGTGCGCCCGGCTCAGCGCCCGCACCCCGGACTCCCCGAAATCCAATTCGTCCGCCGCATACGACTCGTCAAACTGAAGCTTGCGAGTCTCCAGATCCTGAATTTTGATAAACATGGGACCCTAAGGCGTGACTTTCCCGAAACTACTGAGTATAGCAGCCGCCCCTTTGGCTATCAATACGCAGCACGCGCGGCCATCGCCTGCTCCATCAAATCGGGAATCTCGAAAACAGCGCGATTATTGACCGCGTTCGCATTCCCCCGGAAGCGTTCATATTCACCGCCCGCCAGCATCCTCTCGATAGCTTCGACCAGATTCTTGAACGTCGGCACCACAATGCCGACGCCCTCGCTCTCCACCCACTCGGCGTTGTAACGCTCCTGCGGCAGCGTCCACGCATTGCGCTCCACAATCACCGGCAGGCCCATGCGCACCGCCTCGCTGATGCTGCCCGGCCCCGGTTTGCCAATAAAGAAATCCGCCAGGTACATCAGCTTGGGCATCTCGCGCGTGAAGCCTTCCACGTGCACCGGCATGCGCCACTGCCGCGCCCGCAGCTTGTCGGCCAGCTTTTGGTTGTGCCCGCAGATCAGAATCAATTGCACCGGCAGCTCCGAAGCATCCACGCGCCGGGCCACCAGGTTTAGCGCGCGCGACCCGTGGCCGCCGAAGAGCACCAGCCCTGTCGGCAGGTCGTCCCGCAGCCCCAGCGCCTGCCGTGCCGCTCGCCGATCAATATCAATCGGCTCGTAAAAATCCGGGTTCACAATCATCCCGCTGGTCTTCAGAACGCGCTGCTCGGGAAAGCCCATCTCGCGCGCCTGTTCCACCGCCCGGTCCGTCCCGCAGACGATATATTGCGGCTGCCGCCGCTCCATCCAGAAGTGCGGCGGATAATCCGCCAGGTCCGTCATGACGGTCATCATCGGCGTGCCTGGGTGGCGCCGCTGCAAACTTTGGTGCAGCGCCCGGTTGAAGTTGGGGATCAGCGACACCACCAGATCCGGCTTCTTCCCCGTCCAGTATTCCGTTAGCAACCGAAGCTGGGGCTGGTGATACATCCTAATAATCCCGTGCATCGCGCGCATCAACTGCGGCGACCCCAGTGTCCAACCTTTCTTCAAAGTAATGTTGTAGATATCTTGCAGTCGTAACCCGCTTATTTTCCTGAAGATATCCAAAGAATCGAACAACTCCTGCAGATTCAGCATGCACACTTCCCAAGGCCGCTGCTGCTTCTCCAGCACCCGCTTCAACGCCATAGCGGCACTTCGATGCCCGCCCCCGGCATCAAAGAACACCATGTGAACCTGCTTCATTGTCAGAACGATTCTGTCACGTTTGCGCGACGAACTCGTTGTGGGCTGGCACCAGGGTTGGCCACCCACGAAAAACGTTGTAGTGCGGCTTTTAAGCTGCGGGCGGCTTTAGCCGGCCTGCCGCTTCCAGAAGTCTTTGGCCCTGGTTTTATCGACCCTGCGTCTGCCGATGGCAAAGTGGTGCCGCAGTCTGGAGAGAGCCACGTAGTGGCCCCCGCCATGCTACCTTTAAAGAGAAGCTACTCAGTGTCCACGGGCTGATTGGCGATCCTCCGATCGGCAACTCCGGAGCCTGTCCATGAGTTCCATGTTCTCAGCCATCACCAGTCGCGACCACAAGCTCATGCGCCGCATCAACCGCTGGGCTGCGCCCCAGTGGATACGGCTTTGGATGATCTGGGCCACGCGCCTCGGCGACGGCTGGCTGTGGTCCATGATGGCCCTCGTCATCCTTCTTTTCGGCGGCGCCGACCGTTTCGCCGCCATCGCCGCCGCCGGCATGGCTTCGGCCTCCGGAACGCTGCTCTTCATGGCGATTAAGCGGATCTGCGGCCGCGAGCGCCCCTGCGCCACCGAGCCCCACTGCTGGGCCCGCCTCCTGCCGCCCGACCAGTTCTCATTCCCCTCCGGCCACAGCATCAACGCTTTCGCCATCACGACGCCGTTGATTCTTTTCTATCCCGCGCTCACTCTCGGCCTCCTGTTCTGCGCCGCCAGCGTCGCGCTTTCCCGCATCTTGTTAGGACTGCACTTCTTGAGCGACGTCATCGCCGGCTGCGTCATCGGCATGCTCATCGGCTACGGCGCCTACCTCTTAGTACTGACGTCTTAAACAAACCGTGCGCCATTTGTTCTAATGCGCTATACTTCAAACAGTTAAGTTAGTTCGCGATCCCTTCTGCTTCACTTCGGTACTCTTCGGCTCGCCGCTTTCTTCAAAAAAAACAATTGAATGAGTAAATTCACGGAACTACCCTTGTCTGCCGTTCTGCAGACCAACTTGTCCCGCCATGGCTTTAAAGAAGCCACGCCGGTACAATCCCAAGCTATTCCCCCCGCGCTTCTCGGCCGCGATGTTGTCGCGACCGCCCAGACCGGCACCGGCAAAACTCTTGCCTTCGTCCTGCCGCTCCTCGAATCGCTCCTTGCCCAGCCCCGCACGCCAGGCGTTCGCGCCGTGGTGCTGAGTCCCACCCGCGAGCTCGCCATCCAGATCCAGGAGGTTTTTGCGAAAGCCGCCTCCAACACCGCCATCCGCGCCGCCGTAGTCGTCGGCGGCCTCAGTGAAAAGACCCAGCTGCACGCCATACGCGCCGGCGCACAGGTCCTGATTGCCACGCCCGGCCGCCTCTGCGATTTTCTCGACCGCAAGCTGGTCTCGCTCGCCGAAGTCGGCTGTCTGGTCCTCGATGAGGGCGACCGCATGCTCGACATGGGCTTCCTCCCGGCCATCCAGGCCATCGTCCGCACCATGCCCGCCAAGCGCCAAACCCTGTTCTTCTCCGCCACCATCGAACCCTCGGTAGCCGGCCTGATCAACAAATACATGAAGGACCCGGTGCGCATCGCCACCACCCTTACGACGAAGACGGCCGACAACGTCGATCTCAACGTCTATGAGGTGGAAACCGATCGCAAGCTGGGCCTATTGACCCATCTGCTCTCGCATCACGAAGGTTCGTTCCTGATCTTTGCCCGCACCAAGCACGGCGTCGACAAGCTCGCCAAGAAACTGGACGGCATCAAGTCCGCCAAAATCCACGGCGACCGCACCCAGAACCAGCGCAACCAGGCGCTCCGGGGCTTCCAAAAGGGCGATTATCGCGTCCTGGTCGCTACCGACGTCGCGGCCCGCGGCATCCACGTCGACGGCATCGCCCACGTCGTCAATTTCGATGTCCCGAAGGTAGCCGAAGACTTCATCCACCGCGTCGGCCGTACCGGTCGCGCGGGCTCGCGCGGCGCTTCGCACACTTTTGTCACCTCCTCCGAGCGCAAGGAGATGCGCAACATCGAGCGCACCTTGAAGATCTCGCTCACGCGCGTGCCCGTGCCATCCTCCATTCCGGTCGAGATCCGCGCCAAAGCCACCTCGTCGCCGCAGGAATTCCGCTCCCGCCAGCCGCAGGGCAACCGCCGCCGCATGCAGTGGGCCAGCTAAAGCGGCGCACGCAAGCGCTTGTATCGTGCAGTCGCCGGGTTTGGTGGTGTACGCTTCAGCGTGCGTCGGGCCTTTAGCCCGACTCTACATCGCGCACCATGATGATCCGCGCCGCCGGCTGAAGGCCAGCACTCGGACGGAGGCATTAGACTAGCTTCGATGCCAATTGCTTCCTCGCTGTGCCTCATGGCGCAGATGGTGCGTGAGCGCAAAATTTCACCGCTCGAGTTAGTCGACGCGCACCTGCGACAAATTGAAAAAGTCAATCCGAAGCTGAACGCGTTTGTGACGGTGCTGGCGGAAGAGGCCCGCGCGGCGGCCAAACAAGCCAGGCCCGGCGGCCTGCTGCACGGCGTGCCGGTCACGGTGAAAGATAGTTTCGACATGGCCGGCCTGCCCACCTATTGCGGCAGCCAATTCCGGCGCGATCATCGCGCGGCTGAAGATTCCACCGCAGCGCGCCGTTTCCGCGAACAGGGCGCGATTATTCTGGGCAAGACCAACTGCCCCGAATTTCTGGCCAACTACGAGACCGACAATCACATCACCGGGCGCACCAATAATCCATGGAACACGCACTTGACCGCCGGCGGATCGAGTGGCGGTGAATCGGCGGCCATCGCGTCCTATTGTTCGGCGGGCGGCATCGGCAGCGACGGCGGCGGCTCCGTGCGCATTCCGGCGGCGTTCTGTGGCATTGCCGGGCTCAAGCCGACCCCGGGTCGCGTCTCCGCGGCCGGCCACTTTCCCGAGATCGCGCATCCCGGCGGATTGCTGGGCGTCGCCGGTCCCATGGCGCGCACCGCCGCCGACGTACGGCTGCTGTTTGCCGCGCTGGCCGGGCACGATAATCAGGATCCGTTCTCGGCCCCGGTGCCGCTACGGCCGGCTTCCACGCAGGGTGTTCGAGTCGGCGTGTGGCCGCAGTTTTATGACGTGCCGGTGGATGCCGAGGTCCGCGCGAACCTGCAGCAAGCCGCGGCTCTGTTGAACGATCTGCGCATCCCCGCCGAACCGTTTGTGCCGCGCGGCCTGGAGCGCGCGACCAGCCTATGGTGGTTTTTCTTCGGGCATGTGCCCGCGCCGTTTACGCGCGCCGTGGTCGAGGGCCGCGAGCAGGAGGCGCACTGGACCGGTCTGGAACTGTTCCATATGGTGAAAGATGACGCCGAGCCGACCGGTGCGCAACTAGTGACCAATCTGGTCCTCCGCGACAAAATCCGCGCATCCCTGCTACGCCAGATGGAGCATTGTCCGGTCTTGCTGATGCCCGTCTGCGGCACTGTCGCCTGGCCCCATCGCGCGCGTAGTTTCGCCACCGAAACACGGCCCATCAGCTTGCTGGAGGCGATGTCGCCCGTGACGCCGTGGAATTTACTGGGGATGCCGGCCATGACGATCCCGTTCGGCATGCACTCGACAGGCGTGCCGATCGGCATCCAGCTGGTGGGGCGGCCGTGGGAAGAGGAGCTACTACTGGAACTGGCGGTGGAGCTGGAGCGGGCGCGCGGCCCGTTTGCGGGCCCGAAGATCTAGCGCCGGTTAAATCTTCGTGACCGTCTCTTTAGCGACCGGCGTCGTCTCCGCCGGCGGCTCGTTCTTGATGCCGTCCTTGAAGCTGCGGATGCCTTCGGCCAAACCTTTGCCGAGTTCCGGCAGTTTCTTGGGGCCAAACACAAATACCGCCACCACCAGGATAATCAGCAGGTGCATGGGTTGGAGCAAGCCTTCAATCATAGGAACCTTTCCTATACTGTAACCTAAACAGACGGCTTTCCGGGGTCAACGTGTATAGAAGATGGATGCCCTTGGCCCTGGTGGCCCTCAGCGTGGGAGCCGCGCCGGCGCAATACCTCCGCGGCGTCAACCTGGCCGGGGCCGAGTTTGGGGATGGCGTGCTGCCCGGCGTCTACGGCCGGCACTACACCTACAACAGCGAACAGACCTTCGATTACTTCGCCGCGCGCAGCCTGAACTTCATCCGTCTCCAGGTCCGTTGGGAACGCCTGCAGCCGGTGCTCGGCGGCCCGCTCGATCCCGTGAATCTCGGCTACCTGAAGCAGGACATCGCCTGGGCCAAGGCCGCCGGCGCGGTGGTCAGCATCGATGCCCACAACTACGGCCGCTATCGCATCAACGAGCAGGGCTCGCTCAAAGAATATATTTTGGACAACGTCTACAACGGCGTCGTGAAGGTCAGCACCGCCAACTTGACCGACTTCTGGGTGCGCCTCTCGAACGAGTTCAAATACGAGCCCTCGGTGCTCGCCTACGACCTGATGAATGAGCCGCACGACATGGGCTCGGCCGACTGGCGGCAGATCTCGCAAGCCGTGCTCAACGCCATACGCGGCAACCTGGACACCAAGCTGATCATGATTCCGGGCAACAGCTACAGCTCCGCCACCGCCTGGCCCAATGTCAACGGCTTTGCCGGATGGATTGTCGATCCAGCCAACCACTTCTACTACGAAGCCCACGAATATTTCGACCACGACTACAGCGGCGGCTACGCCTGGAGTTATGACCAGGAACTGGCCGCCAACCCGCAGCTCGCCACGGTCGGCGTCACGCGCCTGCAGCCCTTTCTGAACTGGTGCCGGAACAACAGCGTTCCGTGCTATCTGGGCGAATACGGCATTCCCAATAACGACGCGCGCTGGCTGGGCGTGCTGGATCAATTTCTGAGCGCCCTCGATGCCGCCGGAATGCCCGGAACCTATTGGGCTGCCGGCGAATGGTGGGGCGCCTATCCTCTATCGGTCCAGCCGCTGGGCGACTTCGCGATCGACCGGCCGCAGACCCGCACCCTGCTCGCGCATCTCGCGCCGGGCGCCTTCACCACCATCTCGGCTGCGGCGGATTTCGGCTACGCCGTGGCGCCCGGCGCGCTGGTATCGGGCTACGGTGGCGGCCTCGCCGGCGGCACCCAAGCGGCAGCTAATCTGCCTTTGCCAACGAAGCTGCAAGATGCCGAAGTGCGCCTGACCGATGTGAATGGCGCGATCACGATGGCGCCGCTGGTGCTGGTTTCTCCCAGCCAGATCAATTACCAGGCTCCGGCCGGAACCCCCACGGGGCGCGTGGATGTCACGGTGCTGCGCGGCGGCACGGCGGTGGCGAGCGGGGTGCTCGAAGTGCGGCCAATCGCGCCCACCATCTTCAGCGCCAATAATTCGGGCTCGGGCATTGCCGCCGCGCAGGTGGTGCGCGTCAAGTCCGACGGCACGCAGAGCTATGAGAACGTCGCCGCGTACGACGCGAACCAGGGCAAGTTCGTCGGCGCGCCGGTAAACTTCGGCGCCGATCAATTGGTCCTGCTGCTGTACGGCACGGGGTTCGACAGTGCGGACGCCGGCCAAACCACAGTCTCGATCGGCGCCACGCCGCTCAGCGTGCAATACTCCGGCGCGCAGCATCAGTTTCCCGGGCTCGACCAGATCAACGCCCCGCTGCCGCCCTCCCTCGCGGGCACCGCTGAGGTGACGGTCAATGTCACGGTCGGCGGCAAAGCCGCGAACGCCGTGACGGTCCTGTTCCAATAGCCGGGCGTCACCTGATACAACAGAGTGCATGCGAATTTCAATATTGCTCTTCTGCCTGGCCGCCGCGGCGGGCGCTCAGGAGAAACTTCCTAACCTCCAGTGGGTCTCGCTGTTCAACGGCAAAGACCTTTCCGGCTGGGAAACCGTCGGCAAAGAAAAATGGGAAGTCATCGACGGCGCCATCCATGGCCAGGGCATCACCAAGGATTACGGCTACCTGCAAACAGCCAAGAAATATAAGGATTTCCACCTCTCGCTGCGCTTCAAATGCGTAGGCGACGGCAACAGCGGCGTCTTCTTCCACACCGCGTTCAAACCCGGCACCGCCGACGTCTCGCAGGGCATGCAGTTCGAAATCGACCAGACCATGTCGCACCACACCGGCGGCCTCTATGGCGACGGGCGTCAGTGGATCGCGTGGCCCGCCCCCGAAAACGAGTTTGTCATCCACCAGAATGACTGGAACGATTACCTGCTGAAGGTGGAAGGCAACCACTTCGTGGCGCGCCTGAACGGCATCGTCGTGGTGGACTTCACCGACCCGTCGCCGCGCTCCTTCGACGGCACCATCGCACTGCAGCTGCACTCGGGCGGGCAGGGCAACATGATGTTCAAAGATATCTACGTGCGTGATCTCTCGGTGCGGTGACGCCTAAAATAAAGGGATGCTCACCTCTCATCTGACGGGCCGGGTGCTGCATGTAACGCTCGATCGCCCTGAAAAGCGCAACGCCCTATCGCTCGCATTGGCGCGGCGTCTGGCCGAAACGCTGGACGAAGCGTCCTCCGACGACAAGGTCGGGGCCATTCTGTTGACCGCCGCCGGCAAGGGTTTCTGCGCCGGCATGGACCTCGGCGAGATGGGCCGCGTGGAACCCGCCGAGCTGGGGCAGGTGCATGAGCGCCTGTTCACCTGCGGCGCGCGTTTGCGGAAGCCGCTGCTGGCGGCGGTGCACGGGACGGCGCTGGCGGGCGGCACCGGTCTGGTGGCCAACGCCCATATCGTATTTGCCTCGCCCGAAGCCACGTTCGGGCTCACCGAGATCCGTCTGGGCCTGTGGCCCTTCCTGATTTATCGTGCCGTGGTGGCTGCCGTGGGGGAGCGCCGCGCGCTGGAACTGTCGCTCTCGGGCCGCGTCTTTGCCGCCGAGGAGGCCGCGCGCTACGGCTTGGTGCACATGGTTTGTCCGCTGGATGAATTGATGCCTCAGGCCGAATCGGCCGCACGCCGCATTGCTGAATCCAGCCCCGGCGCCATCGCCGCGGGCCTTGAATACGTGCAAACCTACCGCAATGCCGAACTGGCCGGCAGCCTGCGCGACCGGGTCATGCGCTCGGCTGACTTTCGAGAGGGAATTTCTGCATATATTGAGAAACGCCCCCCAAGATGGCCTAGTATTGCAAACTGAAGCACTACATCTTGTGCGTCGTTGACTTTACTTTTCTCGTTTTTGCGTCTAGTATCGGTGTAATCCCCCGAGCGAGCGAGGTCGCCGTTTGCTAAAGCTAAAACGAGTAGAACTACAGGGCTTCAAGTCCTTCTGTGATCGCACCGAACTGAAGTTTCGAGGCGACGGGATCGCGGCCATCGTGGGTCCCAACGGCTGTGGGAAGAGTAACTTGAGCGATGCCATCAGCTGGGTGCTGGGCGAGCAATCCGCCAAGAGCCTGCGCGGCGGGCGCATGGAAGACGTCATCTTCGCGGGCACGCGCGATCGCAAGGCGGTCGGCATGGCCTCTGTCACGATGACGCTCGTCGATCCCGCGCCACGCGAGCAGCCGATTGAGCTCGCACACGAGGCTCCGGCGGAGCCCCTCGAAGTCACGGTTATCCCGACCGTGCACGCCGGGCGTCCCCAAAGTGCTACCAAGCCTGGCGAAATTACGATCACGCGGCGACTGTTCCGTTCGGGCGAGAGCGAATACCTGATCGACGGCCGCTCGGCCCGCCTGCGCGATATACAGGACCTCTTTATGGGCAGCGGCCTGGGCCCGGAAAGCTACGCCATCATCGAGCAGGGGCGCATCGGCCAGATCCTCAGCTCGCGCCCGCAGGACCGGCGCTCGATCATCGAAGAAGCCGCCGGCATCACCAAGTTCAAAGCCCGCAAGCGGCTGTCGGAGGCCAAGCTCGAAAGCGCCAAGCAGAACCTGACGCGGGTCTACGACATTCTGGAAGAAGTCACGCGGCAGGTGAATTCGTTGAAGCGCCAGGCGGCGCGGACCAAGCGCTACCAGGAGCTCAAAGCGGAGTTGGATAGCCGTCTGCGCGTCCTGCTGACGGTCCGCTCGCAGCGCCTGAACGCGGAGATCGCGGCGGCCTCGGCCGAGCTGGAAGCAGCGGCGGCGGAACTGCGCGAAGCCACGGCGCTGGTCGCGGCCGGCGAACAGGAACGCGCCAAGATTCAGGCCGTCTGCTTCGACCTCGAAGGCAAGCTGCGCGAAGTGCGGCGCGTGCTGGCCGAGACCAATGTGGAAGCCGAGCGCACGCGCGGCAAGCTGCAGTCGCAGGTGCGCGAGAGCGCCGGCATCGAGGAGCGCATCACGCGCGCCGAAAACGAAGCGCAGGAACTGGAAGGCCGCATCGCGGCCGCCGAAACCGAGCGCGGCAGCCTGACCGAGAGCGCCCGCGGCCTGGATGCGCGTATTGCCGAAGCGCGCGGGCAGTTGATCGCCATCAACCAGCAGCGCGAAACATTGCAAGGCCGCGTCCGCGAACATGAAAAGGCGCTCGAAGCGGGCCGCGTGCAAGTGCTGCGGCTGCTGGGCGAAGCCGGCAACCTGAAAAATCAGCTAGCCAAAGTGGACGAGTACCTGGCCGGCGTGGACCGCGAGACGGCGCGTGTGGCGCGTGAAGAGGAAGGCGCCAAGTTCGAAGTCCAGCGCCTGGCGGGCGCTCGGGAGAAGCTCTCGATCGAGACCGCGCAGCGGCAGCAGGACCTGGAGTTGGTCGGCGGCCAGCGCAAAGAGACGGAACTGGGCCTGACGGGCGAACGGCGCCGTGCGCACGAATTGCGCGGCATAATCGATCAACTCCGCGGCGATTGTTCTCGGCTGAAAGCTCAGAAAGACTCCCTCGAAAACGTCCTCTCGCACCACAGCTACACCACCGAGGCCGTAAAAAAGCTCTTCGGCGCGTTCGAACGTAACCCGCAAGCCGAGGTGCGGCCGCTCGGTTTGCTGGCCGACTTCGTCGAAGTGGATTCCGAGTTGGAGCGCGCCACCGAAGAATTTCTGCACAACGAGTTGGAATACGTGGTGGTGCGGAACTGGCAGCAGGCCGAAGCCGGCATGCAGCTGCTGCGCTCCGATCTGGAGGGTCGCGCGACGTTTCTAGTGGAGCAGGCCGAGGCCCCGGCGTCGCGCGCGGCCGACATCGACCTGCGGCCGTTGTCAGACCACCTGCGCTTCACCAACGGTTTGACGGGACAGGCTCGCACGCTGCTGCCGCGTCTGGCCGGCTGTTATCTGGCGCCCGAGGCCGACCAGGCGCGGGCTTTGGCCGAACTGCATCCGCAGCTCTTCTTTCTACTGCCGGATGGCCGCTGCTATCACGGCCAGACCCTCAGCGGCGGCCGTAAGAAGGCCAGCGGACCGTTGGCGCTAAAGCGCGAACTGCGCCAGGTGACGACGGAACTGCAGGCTCGCGAACAAACGTTGGCCGCGGAAAACCAGACGCTTGAAGCCGTGCAGCAGGGCGTGATCCATCTGGAAGCCGAGCTGGATCGCCTGCGCGTCGTGCAACAAACGCGCGAAAAAGATGCGCTGGCGCTGCAGCATGAGGCGCGCAAGCTGACCGAAGATTCCAATCGCGCGGCGTCACGCATCTCCGTCGCGCGGCTGGAGATGGAGCGGCTGGAACGCGAGAAGCTGCGAGCGCGGGAACAGCGCGAGCACAACCACGCGGCCATCCAGCAAAAAGAAACCGAGCGTGCCCAACGCGAGGCCGCGCTGGAAACGCTGCGCGCAGAGATGGACGCCGTGGAAACTCAGGCAGCGCAGATCAGAGAAGAGCATTCGACGCTGCGGGCCAGCCTGGCCGGCATCGAAGAGCGCAGCCGGTCGGAGCACGCGGCCCTGGCGCGGCTGGAAAACCTGTTGCGTGAAACCACCAACCGGCGCGACAACCTCACCCGGGACGCGCAACGGCTGGGCGAGCATCGCTCGCGGCTGCTGGCCGAGAATATCGAGCTCGATCGCAAGAGCAATGAGCTGGGCGAGACCGTGCTGCAACTGGAGGACAGCGTCAATCGCCTGGCCTCCGAAGAGAACGGGCATCGCGAGCGCCTGGCCTCCGAAGATGAAGCGCTGCGAACGGGGCGGACCCGCATTGAAGCCGCTCACGAGCGCCGATCCGGCATGGAAGTGGAGCTGGTGCGGCGCCAGTCGGAGTTGAAGTTCCTCGATGAGACCAGCCGCAAAGAGCTGAATATCGCCCTTGAAGAATTGACCGCGACAGCCGAAGCCGATGCCGCGATCGAGGTCGATCTGGACGAGTCCAACCGGTTGTACCAGGAGGTTAAGGCCAAGATCGAGAATCTCGGCCCGATCAATCCGCAGGCGCTCGAAGAGCACCAGGAAGCACAACTTCGGCAGGATTTTTTGACCGCGCAGCGCGCTGATCTGGTCGACTCGATTCGCGACACCGAGAAAGCCATCCAGGAGATCGAACTGGTCTCTCGCGCGCGTTTCCTCGAAGCCTTCGCGGCCATCAACACCAACTTCAAAGTCAGCTTCGCGACGCTGTTCGGCGGCGGCCACGGCGAGATGCGCCTGACCGATGAAGCCAACGCCTCCGAGTCCGGTATCGACATCATTGCGTCGCCTCCGGGCAAGAAGCTGCAGAACGTGCTGCTGCTGTCGGGCGGCGAGAAATCGATGGCCGCGATGGCGCTGCTGATGGCGATCTTCCAATACCAGCCGAGCCCGTTCTGCGTGCTTGACGAAGTGGACGCGCCGCTCGACGAAGCCAACATCGGCCGTTTGACGCGGCTGCTGAAGGAGATGTCGGCCGACACGCAGTTCATCGTGATCACGCACTCGAAGAAGACCATGGAGTCGGCCGAATCGATGTACGGCGTAACGATGCAGGAGGCCGGAATTTCGAAGTTGGTGTCCGTACGATTCCAGGGCCCGGCGCTCGACACGGCGGTAGCGTAACGGGGCACATCGCGGGGCCCGCGCAAGCTCATGAAAAAATTTGTGGGGCAGCTTTTAAGCTGCAGCCGGCTTCAGCCGGCC
>DOZZ01000028.1:17040-21549 GCA_003517725.1 Bryobacterales bacterium
CTGGCGATCGAGAAGCGTCCGCCCGGTTGTTTTTTCGACCCTCCGTGGTGAGGTCAACCGGCCGTGTCGAGACTTGCGCTCCCGGCCTGCATAATGAAGATTGGCTAAAGTTCTGATTGTGGGCGGCGGGCTGGCCGGATTGGCTTGCGCGGCGGCGCTGGGCGGCGATGGCTATGACGTCGACGTGCTGGAATCGCGGCCCTTCTTTGGCGGCCGTGCGACCTCCTGGCCGGTGGCCGGCGACGACTCCGGCGAACTGGTCGACAACTGCCAGCACGTGCTGTTGCGCTGCTGCCATAACCTGCTCGATTTTTACGAGCGCCTGGGCGTCGCCGGCGACGTACAGTTCTACCGCGAGTACTTCTTCATCGAGCCGGGCGGCCGCGTCTCCACGCTGAAGGCCGCGCCGCTGCCCGCGCCCTTCCACTTCAGCCTGTCGTTCCCGTGGATGCACTGCTTCAGCGCGGCCGACAAGATCGGCATCGCGCGTGCCATGCTGGCCATACGAATCGAGCGGCATCGGACCGATCTCGATAGCATCACCATGCTCGATTGGCTGCGGCAGCACCGGCAAACGTCCGTCGCGATCGAACGCTACTGGCGGCAAGTGCTGGTGAGCGCCGTCAACGAAGAGCTGGACCGCATGGCGGCATCCCACGGATTGCAGGTGTTTTGGCTCGGCATGCTGCAGCGGCGCGACGCCTATGAAATGGGCGTGCCGCGCGTACCGCTGCGCGAACTCTATCGCGAAGAAGCGTGGAGCCGCCTGGGGCGCGTGCGGCTGAACACGCGCAGCGCGGTATCATGCATCGAGATCGAAGCGGGCCGCGTGATGCATGTGCGGACCGCCGAAGGGCCGCAGACAGCCGACGCTTACGTCTCGGCGCTGCCGTTCGAGCGCGTGCCGGCCGTGGCGCCCGGCCTGGAGCTCGATATCTCTCCGTTTGAACATTCGCCGATCACCGGCATCCATCTGTGGTTCGACCGCTCCGTCACGGAGTTGCCGCACGCCACGCTGCTCGACCGCACCATCCAGTGGATGTTCAACAAGTCCGAGGGCCGCTATGTGCAACTGGTAGTGAGTGCGTCGCGCTCGCTGACGGAGATGCCGCGCGCCGAGCTGTTGGAACTGGCGCTGCGCGAGATGCGGGAATTTTTTCCCAAGGTGCGCGAGGCCCGGCTGGAGCGCGCGCACGTGGTGAAGGAGGTGCGCGCCACGTTCTCGGCGCGGCCCGGTTTGGAAGAACTGAGGCCGATGGCCGCGACTGCCGTCGAGAACCTGTTTCTGGCGGGCGACTGGACCCGCAGCGGCTGGCCCGCGACGATGGAAGGGGCGGTTCGCAGCGGTTATCTGGCGGCCGAAGCCGTGAGCGCGCGGCTGGGGCGGCCGGCGCGTTACCTCATTGAGGACTGACAACGCTGTTTATACTTTAGTGATGCGTCTTTTGGCGGGCTTCTTACTATCCCTGGGTTTATACGCTGCGCCTCCGGTGACGGCTCTAACGGTGCACGTGGTGTCCGACACGGGACGCCCGGTGGATCGCGCCAGCGTGGTCGTGCGTTTCGTGAAGGGCCGCGACAAGTTGAAGTTCTACAAAAAAATGATGACCACCTACGAGACGCGCACCAATCAGGACGGGCGCGCGACGATTCCGCCGATCCCGCGGGGCGCCATCCGGGTGCAGGTGATTGCCACGAATTACCAGACGTTCGGACAGGTAATCGACGTGGACGAGCCCCAGAAGACGATCGAGGTGAAACTGAACCCGCCGCAAGCGCAGTATTCCGTGCATTGACAGTAGTTGTCAAATATGACAAAATGCGCTTGTGAGTCGCATCCGGCAGCAGACGGTCAATGACTCGGAAAACCCGGCCCGTTTCGTGGATCAAGGCGGCCCTCAAGGAATTCGAGGCCTTTCCGGGAGGGGCCCAGTCGATCTGTCTTGCCGCGCTGACCATCGCTGCTGAGGGCGGCAAGGCCGACATTGTGAAACCTATGCACGGCATGGGATCCGGTGTTTTAGAGATCCCCGTGCCTTTCAAAGGTCAGGCGTTTCGTGTGATTTACGCGGTGCAACTCGCAGACGAGATTTGGGTGGTGCACGCTTTTCAGAAGAAATCGACGCAAGGAATCAAGACGCCCAAGCGCGAGATCGAGCTTCTAAAAGATCGTCTGAGAGCTTTGAAGGAGATGTTGGCATGAAAGCCGAGAAACTGGAAGTGGTGCGGGGTAGTGGCAATGTGTTCCGCGACCTGGGGCATGAAAACGCCGACGCAGAACAGTTCAAGGCGATCCTGGCCGCTGAAATCATTAAGGCGCTTGATCGCGAACACCTGACCGTGCGCGCGGCGCACGAACGCACGGGAATCGCTGCTGCCGACTTCTCGCGCATCCGCAATGCGGATCTCGGGCGGTTCACTGTCGATCGCCTGATGTCGATCATCAACCGGCTTGGCTCCCGCATTGATGTCAAGATTCGAATACGACGGGCCGCTTAACGGATCCCTTCGAATCTGCCCTATCGGTTTTATTGATTTGACCCGCCCCGGCGCCCTCGCTAGCCTGAAATAGTCAGCCGCGCTCCAGTGTTTCATTGGACGCGGCACACCCCTCCCTGATCGAGTTCACCCCAAAAATCCCTATCGGGAGAAGTGTATGCGGACGCTGCCGTTGTTCCTGCTTGCCGCGCCTGCGCTGTTGGCGCAAGGCTTAACCGTTCACGTGGAGTTCGAATCGAGCGTGCTGCTGGGACCGCTGCATTACTACGCGGAGATCTCGGGCGGTACGTCCAGCATGCCCGGCCGGCGCGTTCCCATCGACGACGACGCAGTCGACTTTCAGGACGTGAGCCCCGGCGTGAACACGCTGAGGATTATCGATCGCAACGGCGCGACCGTGATGGCGCAGCCGTTTCAGGCGGACCGCGGGGCAGGGCCGCTCCACATCACCATACCGGCGGGGCCTGCGCCGGAGAAACCGCCCAGCGGAGCCGTATCGCTGTACCGCCTGGAACATCCGTTCAAACGCAAAACCATTCGCGAGATGCAGGCGGCCATGAAATATCTGCAACAGCATGACGACGCACGCGCCATGGAGCATCTGGAAAAAGCCCTCGCGCTCGACCCGCATCTGCCCGAGGCCCACTCCTGGCAGGGCGCGTTGTACTTGCGCCAAGGTGACCTGGCGCGCGCCGACCAGGAGGTGCAGACGGCGCTAGGGCAGGGCTTACGCGATGCCTCGCTTTTCGTAAACCTTGGCGTGCTGCAGGTTCTGAAGCACGATGCCGGCGGCGCCGCCCGCTATGCCGCCGAAGCGCTGCGGCTGCAGCCGGCGAACCCCCAGGCCAAACAGTTGATGCAGCGGTTGCGGGCTAAGCCGTCCTAGTCATCACCCGCGGCGCCGCGATGCGTGCGCGGGCATCCTCGGCGTGCAGATAAAACCCGAACATGGGTTGCAGATCGCCGCGGCCCCACCGCTTCACGCGCCACTGCGCGCGCAGGAAACGGATTTCCGGTCGTGTGTCCAGATCGAGCAGCATCTGATAAGTGCCGCAATAAAACTTCTGTGAAAACGAGAGCAGCGGTCTCGAGTCCCAATGGCCACCATCGACCGAGCCGTAAACACTGACGTCCAGACTCTGCTGTTCGAGGATGTGGGTGATGCCCAGCGTCAGGAAAATTGCTTGGAAACGAGGCGCCGAAAGGTCCAACGGGGAGCTGACACCAGACTCGCGAACCTTGGTATCGGGAACCAGGAAAGCCGGAAGCATGGTTAATCCTCCAGCCGGCGACGTTACACGGAGATTAAACGACCGAGCCGCGCCCCGGCACTATTCAGCGTGTCATATTTTTTGCAAAAACAAAAGCGTATCTGATGGCGGCCTTCGGAGCTGCGCGAATAGAAGCTGGAGCCCGGCACGGCGGCCACCCCGCAGGTTTCGAGCAGGTGCATGGCGAAGGCGCGATCGTCGCCGAAACCAAAGCTCGAGATGTCGGCCATGGCATAATACGCGCCCTGCGGCGTGATGGCGTCGATGCCCGCGGCGCGCAGCATGCGCAGGCAGTAATCCCGGCGGTCGCGGTAATTCGCGGCCAGTTGCACGTAATACTCCACGGGCCAGCCGAGCGCCACGGCGCTGGCGGCCTGCAGCGGCGCGGCGGCGCCGACGGTCAGAAAATCGTGAACCTTGCGGATCGACGCGCTCAACTCCGGCGCGGCCAGCACCCAGCCCACGCGCCAGCCGGTCACCGAAAACGTCTTGCTCATGCTGTTGACCAGAATGGTGCGCTCGCGCATGCCGGCGAGCGCAATCAGCGGCGTGTGCACGTGGCCGTCGTAGGTGATGTGTTCGTAGATTTCGTCGGTGATCGCGAGACAGTCGAACTCCTGGCAGAGGGCCGCAATCGATTCCAGCTCGGCGGGTGAAAATACCTTGCCGGTGGGATTGTGCGGCGTGTTCAGGATGATGGCTTTGGTCTTGTGGTTGAAGGCGGCGCGCAGTTCGGCGG
>DOZZ01000028.1:21749-25967 GCA_003517725.1 Bryobacterales bacterium
GGATGGTAGTTCTCGTAGAAAGGCTCGAACACGACGATCTCGTCGCCATCGTTAGTGGTCGCCAGCAGCGACGCGATCATCCCCTCGGTCGAGCCGCAGCAGACCGTGATTTCGCGCTCGGGGTCGAACTCCAGGCCGTAATGCGCGCGGTATTTGGCGGCGATGGCATCGCGCAGCGGCCGCGCGCCCCAGGTGACGGTGTACTGGTTGATGTCGGCCTGAATCGCCTCGCAGGCGGCCTGTTTGATGGCTGCGGGAGCGGCGAAATCGGGGAAACCCTGGGCCAGGTTGACCGCATCGTGGCGAATCGCCAGGCGCGTCATCTCGCGGATGACGGACTCGGTGAACTCGGCGGTGCGATGGCTTTGGAAGCGGCTCATGCGTCGGTATCGCGTCCCAGCAGTTTTTCTAAATGCTTGGCCAGAATATCGCATTCGATGTTGAGACGGTCGCCCGGGCGGCGCTCGCGCAACGCGGTCTTGTGGTAAGTGTGCGGAATGATCGTGACCGACACTACGCGGTTGTCGATGGCCGCGACGGTCAGGCTGATGCCGTCGATGGCGATCGAGCCTTTATACACGAGGTAGCGGTCAAGTTCCGACCGAATTTCCAGCCGTAGCCACCAGTTGTCGTCGGGCAGCGCGCGAAGCTCCAGCAGCTCTGCGACCCCATCCACATGGCCTTGCACGATGTGGCCGCTCAAGCGCGTGGTGGGCAGCAGCGCGCGCTCCAGGTTGACCAGCGAGCCGGCGCGCAAATCGCCCAGGTTGGAGCGTCGCAACGTTTCCGGCGCGAGGTCGGCGCTGAACGAATCGGGGGTGATGCCAACTGCCGTCAGGCACACGCCGGTGACCGCGATGCTGTCGCCCTCGTGTAGATCGGAGAGCACGTCGCGGCACTCGACCGTGAGCCGCGAGCCCGCCGTCCTGACGCTGCCGAGTTCTTCGATGATGCCGGTGAACACGCGCTTAGAGATCCTTTTCGACGCGGCCTTCGACCGCAAATTCCTGCGACGTAATTTGGTGAATGCGCAGATCGCGGATGCGGATGGCATCCACGCGCCGGCGCCGGCCGACCCCGCCAGCCATGGGCAGCGACTCCGTGCCACCCAGAATTTTCGGCGCGTAATAGATGAACACGCGGTCGATCAACTGGGCTTCGAGGAAGGCCCAATTGATCTTGCTGCCGGCCTCCACCAGCACGTTGTGGCGCTGCTGTTGTCCCAGCCACTGGATGGCGCGGTAGAGGTCCACGCGGCCGCCGGCGCCGTCGAACTCGAGCACGCGCACGCCGCGCGCTTCGAGCGCTTTGCGCCGCTCCGGCGAAGCGGCCGAGGTGCCGGCCATCACCAGATCCGGCTCGCCATCGGTGATCTCGGCGCTGGTCACCATTTTGGAGTGCAGCGGAATGCGCAGTTGCGAGTCGACCACCATGCGCAGCAGGGGCCGCGAGCGCGGGCGCTGTGTGCGGTCGGTGAGCAGGCAATCGTCGGCCAGTACGGTGCCAATACCGGTGATCATGGCGTCGGCTTCGTGCCGCAGCATCTGCACGTGCTGGCGGGCCTCATCGCTGGTGATCCAGCCGCGGTTGTCGTCGGGCGCGGCAATTTTTCCATCGAGCGTCAGCGCGGTTTTCAGCGTGACCAGCGGGCGCCCGGTGCGCATGAAGTGGATGTACGGCTGGTTCAACTGTTCGGCCGCCTCGCGCCGCGACTCCTCCAATTGAACATCGATGCCGGCGGCACGCAGGCGCGCGAAGCCGCTGCCCGCGACGATTGGATTGGGGTCTTGCATGGCCGCGACCACGCGCGCGACACGGGCCTCGATCAGCGCGTCGACACACGGGCCGGTGCGGCCCTGATGCGAGCAGGGCTCCAGCGTGACGTAGCAGGTGGCGCCGGCCGCGCGCGCGCCGGCTTCTTCGAGCGCCAGCACCTCGGCGTGTTTCCTGCCATGCCAGGTGTGGAAGCCGCGGCCCACAATTTCGCCATCCTTCACCAGCACCGCGCCCACCGCCGGGTTGGGGCTGACCTGGCCCAGGCCCTGCCGCGCCAGGTCCTGAGCCGCGTCGAGAAATTCCGAATCCAATGCTTGGTTCATCAGGTGCTTGGTTCATCAGGTGCTTGGCTCATCAGGCGAACAGCGACTCGATGAAGCGCTCGGGCTCGAACGGCAGCAGGTCGTCCAATTGCTCGCCGACGCCGACATAGCGAATGGGCAAACCCAGTTCGCGGACGATCGGCACCACCACGCCGCCTTTGGCCGTGCCATCGAGCTTGGTCAGCACGATGCCGGTGACGCCCGCCGTTTCAGTGAACTTGCGCGCCTGCTCCAGGCCGTTCTGGCCGGTGGTGCCGTCGAGCACCAGCAGCACCTCATGCGGCGCGCCTTCCACCACGCGCGACGCCGTGCGCTTCATCTTGGCGAGCTCGGCCATCAGGTTGTCCTTGGTCTGCAGGCGGCCGGCCGTGTCGATCACGACGTAGTCGATCTTGCGGGCGCGCGCGGCCTGCAGCGAGTCGAAGATCACGGCGCTGGGATCGGCCCCGGGCTTCTGCCGGATCACTTCGGTGCGCGTGCGCTGGCCCCAGACTTCCAACTGTTCGATGGCGGCGGCGCGAAACGTGTCGGCGGCGCACAGCAGCACGCTGCGGCCTTCGCTTTGGTAGCGGTGCGCCAATTTGCCGATGGTGGTGGTCTTGCCCGCGCCGTTGACGCCTACCACCATCACCACGGCCGGAGCTTCGGCCACGCGCGGCATGGGCCGCTCGGCCGCCTGCAGCACTTCCAGCAGATGGGTCTTGATCAGGCCCCGCAGCTCGGAGGAGTCGCTCAACTGGTGGCGCTCGGCGCGGTCGCGAATCAGGTTCAGGATTTCGTTGGTGGTGGCCACGCCGATATCGGCGCTGAGCAGCGTATATTCCAGCTCTTCGAGCACGTCCGCGTCGATGCGGCGGCCGCCCGCGACGGCGTCCTCGATGCCGCGGACCAAGCCGGTGCGCGTCTTCTCAATGCCGGCTTTCAGTTTTTCGAGCAGTGTTGGCTCTTGTTCGACGGAGCCAAACAGGGTTTGAATCATGCAGATTTCAGTTTAGCGTGGGGCCGAATGCTAAAATGGTGGTTTCCGTTCAGGAGGCTTGTCCATGGCAGTAAAACCGCGCCGCGCGGCGGTAGTGGTGGACGTCGGTGGTGTCAAAGTCGGCGGCGATCACCCCATCGCGGTGCAGTCGATGACCAACACCGACACTGCGGACGTAACCGGGACCGCGCAACAGATCATGGCGCTGGCCAAGGCCGGCTCCGAGATGGTGCGCGTCACGGTGAACACCAACGAGGCCGCCGCGGCAGTGCCGAAGATTGCCGACACGCTGAAGCTGCATGGCGTGCACGTGCCGATCATCGGCGACTTTCACTATAACGGCCACCTGCTGTTGAAGCAGTATCCGGAGTGCGCGCGGGCGCTGGCGAAATATCGCATCAATCCGGGCAACGTCAACATCGGCAAGAAGCACGACGACAATTTCCGGACCATGATCGAAGCCGCGGTGGAATACCAGCGGCCGGTGCGCATCGGCGTGAACTGGGGCTCGCTCGACCAGCAGCTGCTAACCCGCATGATGGACGAGAACTCGCTGCTGCCCGAACCGAAAGACGCGCGCGACGTGACCATCGACGCCATCGTGGCGAGCGCCGTGCAATCCGCCGCCAACGCCGAGAGTTACGGGCTGCCGCGCAATCGCATTATCCTGAGCGCGAAAGTCAGCGGCGTGCAGGATTTGATCGACGTCTACCGGCTGTTGGCCGCGCAGTGCGACTATCCGCTGCACCTGGGCCTGACCGAAGCCGGGCTGGGCGCCAAGGGCATTGTGGCGACTACGGCGGCGCTTTCCGTGCTGCTGCAGGAAGGCATCGGGGACACTATCCGGACGTCGCTGACGCCGCTGCCCAACGGCGCCCGCACCGAGGAAGTGGTGGTGTGCCAGCAGATTCTGCAATCGCTGGGCATCCGCAGCTTCACGCCCCAAGTCACCGCGTGTCCCGGTTGCGGCCGGACCACCAGCACGTTCTTCCAGGAGCTGGCCGATCAGATACAAAACTACCTGCGCGACCAGATGCCCGTTTGGAAGGAGCGCTACATGGGCGTTGAAACCATGAAGGTCGCGGTGATGGGCTGCATCGTAAACGGCCCCGGCGAGAGCAAGCACGCCAACATCGGCAT
>DOZZ01000014.1:0-850 GCA_003517725.1 Bryobacterales bacterium
GCTGCTGAATGCTTGGATGCCAGGACCGGGCCTTGGGACTCGATCGAAATGTCCGGCTGTTAACGTGAGCGCCCTCGGTCGCAGCTTGAAAGCCGCACTACAAGGGCGATGCAGCGGCCGATGGGAGATCTGACGACCGGCAGTTCGGTGTGGCGCGGCCCTATCGAAATACGCCGGTGTGCCCCAGTGAATACCGCCCTGGCTGCGGGTAAACGCACAGGCCGTGCGGTCCGCGTCCTACCGGAATGCGTGCCAGCAGATGCCCGTCGCGCGTGTCGATGGCATACACTTCGGCGTTGTAGCGGCCCGAGAGCCACAGCACCTTGCCATCGGCCGAGACGCCGCCCATGTCCGGACTGCCGCCGCCCGGAATCACCCATTTGCACACAATCTTGCGTGTGGCGAAATCGAGCACCGAGACGCTGCCCTCGCCGCGGTTGGAGATATAGAGATAGCGCGAATCGCGGCTGGCATAGAGCCCGTGCGTCCCTTTGCCGGTCGGAATGAAGCCGATTTTGGCGAGACGGTCGCCGTCCACCAGCCATACGCCGTCCGAAGCCATGTCGGCCACGTAGAAGACCCGGCCGTCCGGCGACAGTTTCACGTCCTGTGGCATGGCGCGCTGGTGCAGCGGCAGCATCCCGAGGACCGCCTGTTTCTCGACGTCGACCTTCACCACTTTACCGGCGAATTCGCAGCTCCCGATCAGGTACCGGCCGTCGGCCGAGAAATCCATGTGGTCGATGCCTTTGCACGGGATCCACAGCGCGTGCTTCAGCTCCATGGTCTGGGCGTCGCGGAACATCAGCCGCATGCGCTGCTCGGCCACCACGATGGCGAAGCGGCCGTC
>DOZZ01000014.1:1009-4480 GCA_003517725.1 Bryobacterales bacterium
GGCGTCACGTGCTGCGGCAGGCGGCCCACGGGAAAGGTGTCGATCACCCGGTAGGTGGCGGGATCGATGACGCTGACGGTATTGCTCTCGGTGTTCGGCACGTAGACGCGCGCCGGAAAATTTCTGACCGCCGGGCTAAGGTTTCCGGCATGGTCTTCCGAATAGATATCAGCGGCGTCAATCACCGGCATCATGCCCGGCAAAATGCCGACGATGGAGGAGCCGGGAGGGCCGCCGGCGTGCACTTCAGCAGTGGCGGCCGGGGTGTTGCTACGGGAGCATCCGAGGAGGGAAAAGAAGGCGAGGGCGATCCAAAATTTCATTCACTCAATGATACCGAGGCGCCGCTTTCGGCTGAGCGAAACAGCGCGTCGATGGCCTGCATGTTGGCCAGCGAATCTTCGAGCGGAACGGCCAGCTCCTCTTCGCCCCGGATGGCCCGCGCGAAGTGGTCGGCCTGCAGCGTGTATTGGTCGCAGGTGGCGAACTCTTCGGGCGTGCCATTCACGAAAAGGCGGGTGGGACGGTCAGGCGGCGCATTGAACGGAATCTCGATTTCGAGGCGGCCGGTGGTCCCGAAGATCTGCACCACCTGATACGGCGCCATCTGGGTGCTGCAGGTGAACACGGCGTGGCCACCGGGAAATTCGAGCATCCCGGAAGTCAGGCGGTCGATGTGGAACTCGGGATCACGCTCAATCTGTGCCGCGACCCGCCGCGGTTCGGCACCGAAGAGAAACCGCGACATGGTGACCGCGTAGCAGCCGATGTCCATCAGTGCGCCGCCGCCGAACTCGAGGCGGTTGCGGATATTGGCGGGCTGCCGGTTGAAGTAGGAGAAGACGGTGTGTAGAGCCTTCAATTCGCCGATGGCGCCTGACCGCACCAGTTGGCGCGAGCGCAGCCACTGCGGATGCAGTTTGGTCATGAAGGCTTCGGCGATGCGCACCCCGTAGCGGTCGCGCGCCTCGATCAATTGCCGGACTTCGCCGGCGTGCATGCCGATGGGCTTCTCGCACAGCACATGCTTGCCGGCTTCGGCCGCGCGGATGGTCCACGGGAGATGCAGATGGTTGGGCAGCGGGTTGTAGATGGCTTCGATGGAGGCATCGCGCAGCAGGGCGTCATAGTCGTCATAGACGGTACCGACACCCTGCAGCGCGCTCTCATTGCCGCCCCGCGTGGCGAGCCCCGCGACTTCGCAGAAGCGGCTTCGCTGCATCGCGGGGATCACCTTTTTGAGCGCGATATTGGCGGCGCCCAGCACGCCCCACCGCACCTTGCGGGTTAACACTCGGCTAGTGCGCCAGCTTGACCGGTACGCTGGCCGCCGTGGTGCCCCAGGTCAGCGTCAGTGTGGCGGAGGTGTTGTCGACTTTGTCCAGGCTCATCTTGAACGTCTCGACCGGCGCACTGAGGGGCTTCAACGTCATACTGGTGCGGCCCAGGTCCATGTCTTCTTTGTAGATGGTGCCCCACTGCCCGGTCTGCTTGTTGACGATCAGCTTCCAGCCGCTTTCGGTAGCCGCGACATACAACGTGTACATGCCCTTCGGCAGCGACAGATCGCCCACCGTGATGTCGGCATCGGTGATCAGCGTGGTGGCCGAATCGGCACCGGCGCGCCACACTTTGTCGTAAGGCACCAGCCCGCCTTCCACTTTGCGGCCGCGCGCGGAGGGCGCGCTGTACTCGACCGTGATCTTGCTCGACCCGAGCATGACGCTGGTCTCGGCCTCGGGGCTGAGCGGGTTGGGCTTCTGTTTGCGCACGCCGGCCAGGGCCGGCAGGGACATCAGGCACGCGATCGCCAGGGATGCGACCAGTTTCGTATTCGACATATTTCCTCCAGAACTGCTGTAGTCAGTGTAAGCAAAACTTCACCCAGTAAATCAACGGAAGATAGTCAGCGCCAGTCTTGGGCGCCGTGATGAATGTGCAGTATTTCGATGGCTTCCGGTTTCACGGAGTAGACGACCACATAGGGAAGCGGCGTAAGCGGCAATTCTCTTGTGCCGCCGCGGTGGCCGGACCTTCCGCGGTAAGGTGAGTTTTTGAGGGAACGAATGCGCTGGTAGAGCGCTCGCAAGGTTGGTGCGGCAAATTGTGGATGGTGCTGTTGAAGGTAGTTTCCGATGCTCTCCAAATCGTCGGCGGCTGGAACGGTCCAACGAATCCGCATCAGTCCTTGAGCATTGACTCAAGGCGGGCGTCCATTTCTTCCTCTTCAATAAACTCGCCGCGCTCGGCGGCGGCTATTCCTTTTTCCACGGCGGCGAGGAAGCGGGCTTCTTCGTCAAGATAACGGGCAACAACATTCGTCACCAGCAACTCCGGAACAGTCCCGGCTTTAGTGGCTATCCGCGCCAGCCGTTCCTGCTGCTCGGGAGTGAAATGCACTTCCATCGGCTTCAGCGTACCCTAATTCGCGAGCGATGGGAAAGCGCGCGCGGTTCGCTGGGCTGCTTACGGAACACATGGTCCTACGCGGGGCGTGTCGTAATATTGCACAGAGGGACTTTTGACGCGCTTACTCTTTCTTTCCATCGTTATATTGGCGGCTTTGGCGGCTGCTCAGGATCACGCTACCTGGCGGGATTATGGCGGGGCTTCCGATGCGGCGCAATACTCCAGCCTTGCGCAAATCAATCGATCCAACGTGAAGCAACTTAAGATCGCCTGGAGCTATCCGACTGGCGACACTAACAAGTATTTCTTCAACCCGCTCGAAGTCGATGGTGTTTTGTATGTGCTGGCCCGCAATAATTCGATTGTGGCGCTGGATGCCGCCTCGGGAAAAGAGATCTGGGTGCATCCGTCGCCGGCCGATACGAAGCTCATCACCAGCCGCGGCATCAACTATTGGGAGAGTAAAGATCGTTCGGACCGCAGGCTGCTGTTTGCCAGTAATCACTTCCTGCGCGCTATTGACGCGCGCACCGGCCAGACTGTCGCGTCGTTCGGGCAAAACGGCGCTGTCGATTTGAAGGAAGGCCTAGGGCGCGCTCCCAAAACGATAACGCTGGTGCAGTCGACCACGCCGGGCCGCGTGTTTGAGAATTTGCTGTTGCTGGGTTCCGCGACGAATCAAGGTTACGGCTCGGCGCCCGGCGACATTCGCGCGTTTGACGTGGTGACCGGCAAGTTGGTCTGGAGTTTTCATACCATCCCGCACGCGGGCGAGTTTGGCTATGACACCTGGCCGAAGGATGCGTGGAAGAAGATCGGCGGAGCCAACGTCTGGGGTGAGATGTCGCTCGACGAGAAACGCGGCATTCTGTATGCGCCGACCGCCAGCGCCAAATATAACTTCTATGGCGTGGACCGGCCCGGCGCTAATTTATTTGCCGACTCTCTGCTGGCGCTTGACGCCCGCACCGGCAAGCGCCTCTGGCATTTTCAAATGGTGCATCACGACATTTGGGATTACGACAATGCCACGGCTCCCAAGCTGCTGACCGTGCAGCACGA
>DOZZ01000014.1:4636-8849 GCA_003517725.1 Bryobacterales bacterium
GCACCTGGCCGACGCAGCCGTTTCCCGTGAAGCCGCCGCCGTTCGCGCGTCAGAAGTTCACGGCCGAAGATCTGAGCCCATTCCTCAGCGCGGAAGACCGGGCGCGCTTCCGCGACCAGATTCTGACGGCCCGCAATGAGGGGCTGTTCACGCCGCCCAGCCGGCGCGGGGCGATCGAGATGCCGGGCAATAACGGTGGCGCGAATTGGGGCGGCGCCGCCGTGGATGGCCGCCGCGGCAAGCTGGTAGTGGTCTCGAAGGATCTGCCGAGCCTATTGCAGCTCGAGACGGATAAGACCGCGCCGGCCCAGGAAGTGCGCTATCTAAGCGGCTTCGGTTTCATGATTGCCAGCGACGGCTTGGCGGCGATCACTCCGCCCTGGACCTCGCTCACCGCGTATGACCTGAATCAGGGGACGATTCAGTGGAGCATCCCGCTGGGCGATGTTCCGGAGCTGGCGGCCAAAGGATTTTCGCGGACCGGGACGCAATATCCGAAGGTGGGTCCCGTGATCACGGCCGGCGGGCTGGTGTTCACCGGAACACGCGACCGCAAAGTGCGGGCGTTCGACATCGAGTCGGGCAAGCTGCTGTGGGAATTCCCGGTGGGCATGGCGCTCGAGGGCATACCAGCGGTGTACGAAGTGGCCGGCCGCCAGTATATTGTGTTCTGTGCGTCGGCTCAGGCGGGCCTGACGCCAGACAAGCAGCTGCCCATACATGGGTCGTACATTGCCTTTGCGCTGCCGCATTAAGTTGCGTACAGAATGGCAACTACCGGCAAGGGCGCGCATCTCTTATAGCGTACGGGTATAGCGTACGGGAGGTAACGGCATGAAACGGATTCTTACCAGTTTTGCTCTGCTCACGATGGTGCTGGCGCCGGCGGCCTCGTTCGCGCGAGATCGGGATGGGGATCGATATCGCGATGCCTACCGCGATCAGCAGAACTACTATCAACAGGGCTATTATCAACAGGGCTACGATCAACCGGGCTATGTGCAGCAAGGCTACGCAGCGCCGTATCGCTACGACCGGTCGAGCTACGGGTATCGGCAGAATGTCTATGTAGCACCGCCCGCGTACAATTACGGCTACGACGGCAGTGCGTACGGTTACGAGGGTCATGAAGGCCTGGAGCATGCAGCGCCTTACGTGGGCGGCGGCGCCGTGGCGGGTGCCGTATTAGGAGCGATCCTGGGCCATGGCGCCGGAGCGGCCGTGGGTGCGGTGGTGGGTGGCGTGGGCGGATATTTGTATCACGAGCACCGGGACCGCGGTTATTACGGCTACGGCTACTAACACAACTGTGCCGCCTTTATGCGGCGGCCTGAATCGGCTTAACCAGCGCCGGCCGCGGCTCCTGGACGCGTTGCACCAGGAGCGCGGCCAGCAGCATGAAGACGCCTCCCGTGACCACTGCCGCCACACGGTTGTTGTGCAGCACATGATTCATGAGCCAGCCGAAACAGAGGGAAGCTAAAATTTCCGGCGTCACGATGAAGAAGTTGAAGATGCCCATGTAGATGCCGGTGCGCTCCGGCGGAATGGCGCTCGACACGATCACGTAGGGCATCGAGAGCGTGCTGGCCCAAGCCATTCCGACGCCCAGCATCGACAGGATCAGCACATTCTTGTCGTGGATCACGGCGACCGAAATCAATCCCAGCGCGCCACACGCCAGGCACACGCTGTGGGTGGTTTTGCGGCCCACTACGCGGGCCAGCCACGGTAGCGCGAACGAGAAGACAAAGCACACGGCGGAGTAGATGCCGAAGCAGATGCCGGCCCATTCGACGCCTTGCGCGTAAAGTGGCGAGCTCTGGTCTTCGGCGCCATAGACGTTGTGTGCCACGGCTACCGGGAAGTAAATCCACATGCAGAACAGACCGAGCCAGGTGCAGATCTGCACCCAGGCCAACTGCCGCATGGTTACGGGCATCTCGCGAATGGCGAGCAGCACGTCGGACGCGGCTTCCCCCACGCCGCGCCGGGCCCGCTGCGCCCTGCGGAAGGCGGCGAGATCTTGCGGCGGATATTCTTTGGTGGTGAAGATGGTCCACAGCACCGCGCCCAGAAACGCGGCGGCGCCCAGGTAAAACGAAATTTTGACGTTGAAGGGGATGCCCGACGACGATGCGGTGCCGCGCACGTGCAGCACGTTGGTCAGCAGCCAGGGCAGGGCCGAGGCAATCACGGCGCCCAGGCCGATGAAGATGCTCTGCATGGCGAAGCCTCGGGTGCGCTGCTCTTCGGGCAGCATGTCGGCTACGAAGGCGCGAAAGGGCTCCATGCTGATATTGATGCTGGCGTCCAGAATCCACAGCAGGCCCGCCGCCATCCACAGCACTCCCACATTGGGCATCAGTAGCAGCGCCCCGGAACTGAGCAGCGCGCCGATCAGGAAGTACGGCCGGCGCCGGCCCAGCCGGTTCCAGGTCCGGTCGCTCATCTGGCCGATGATGGGCTGGACGATCAGTCCGGTCAGCGGCGCGGCCAGCCAGAGGATCGGAATCTGGTTGGCCTTGGCTCCCAGGTATTCGTAAATGGAGCTCATGTTGGCCATCTGCAGCGCCCAGCCAAACTGGATGCCGAGAAAGCCGAAGCTCATGTTCCAGATCTGCCAAAAACGAAGACGCGGTTTCTGCATCGGGCCCTCCGTGGGGCACAGCGGCTTTAGCGATCGTACATCATGACCAGATCGCGCAGCCGATTTTGCAACTCCGGCGTGAGGTCGCCGGCCTGATAGCGCCAGCGCCAGTTGCCGCCCAGACTGCCGGGCAGGTTCATGCGCGCTTCGCTGCCGCGGCCCAGCACGTCCTGCAGCGGCACCAGCACGGTGTCGGCCACCGAAGCCAGCAGGGTCTGGATGAAGATCCAGTGCACGTCGTCGCCCTCGAAGCGCAGGTAGCGCCGTGTGAACTCCTGTTCCCTGGCGATGTCGGCGGGGGTGCGTGTGCTGGCGCCAGTGCCGCGCCACCAGCCGACAGTGGTGTCGTTATCGTGCGTGCCGGAGTACGCGACCGAATGGCCGACATAGTTGTGCGGGCGAAAGCTGGGGCCCTGCGGATCGTTGCCGAAGGCGAATTGCAGCACGGTCATGCCGGGGTAGCCGAAGCGCTCGCGGATGGCCTCGACTTCGGGGGTGATGACGCCCAGGTTTTCGGCGATGATCGGCAGTTCGCCGAGTGCCGCCTCGAGCGCCGTAAACAACTTCGCGCCGGGGCCCTTGACCCATCGTCCGTGACGCGCCGTGGGTTCACCGGCGGGCACCTCCCAGTAGGCCTGGAAACCGCGGAAATGATCGAGGCGCACTAAATCGACCTGCTGAAGGACCGCGCGGAGACGCTCGACCCACCATTCGTAACGCTGCTGCTCCAGCAGCTCCCATTGATAAATGGGATTGCCCCACAACTGGCCGTCGGCGGTGAAATAATCCGGCGGAACGCCGGCCACTACCTCTGGATCGCCGGCGGCGTTAAGCCGGAACAGCTCCGGATTAGACCACACGTCGGCGCTGTCATGAGCTACGTAGATGGGCATGTCGCCCAAGATGCGAATGCCGCGCGCGTGGCAATACTGGCGCAGCGCGCGCCATTGCTCGAAGAAGAGGAACTGGCGAAAACGATGGCGCTCGATGTCGCGCCCCAGTTCCAGGCGGGCGCGGGCCAGGGCTGCTGGTTCGCGAAATGCGTAGCCGCGTTCCCAGCGGGTCCAAATGGCTTCGCCCCCGTGGGACTGCTTGAGCGCTGCGAACAGCGCGTAGTCATCGAGCCAGGCTTGCTGCCGGGTGCAGAAGCTCTCGAACGCGGCGCTGCGGCCGGCGTCGAATTTCTCAAAGGCGCGGTCGAGCAGCGCGAATTTGGCGTGGATGACCGACGCGTAATCGACGTCGCCTTCGGGCTGCGCGGGCAGCCGCGCCAGGTCCGCCGCATCCAGATATGCCTGTTCCACCAGCAGATCGGGAGAGATCAGAAGTGGATTGCCCGCGAAGGCCGAGAACAGTTGGTACGGTGAGTCGCCATAGCCGGTGGGCCCCAACGGCAGCACCTGCCACAGCCGCATACCGGCGCCGTGCAGAAAGTCCGCGAAGCGCCGGGCTTCAGTGCCCAGATCCCCGATGCCGTAAGGACCGCACAGCGAGGTCGGGTGCAGCAGGATGCCGCTCGAACGTGCGAATTTCATGGGTCCTGACCGATTCTATATGACCGTC
>DOZZ01000014.1:9011-10669 GCA_003517725.1 Bryobacterales bacterium
CACCGTAATCCTATTACTCGTCTCCAACACCTTCATGACATTTGCGTGGTATGGCCACTTGAAGCACCGCTCCATGCCGCTCGTTTCGGCAATCGTGGTGAGCTGGCTGATCGCCTTTGGTGAATTATTGCTTTCAAGTGCCGCCCAACAGAATCGGATACGGGCACTTCACCGGGTATCAACTAAAGATCATCCAGGAGTGCATCACGTTGGTGGTCTTCGCGGTCTTTGCGTACGTGTATCTGGGCGAGCCGGTGCGCTGGAACTACGCCGCGTCTTTTGTCTGTATTCTGGCGGCTGTTGCATTTGCTTTCTGGGGAAAGCTGTAAATTCCGTACACTGAAGAGCAGATGCAGGGCAGACCCGTACGCGAGTCGTATTCCGAATATTCGGAGCTGGCGCTGCCCAACGACGCCAACAGCCTGGGCAACCTGCTCGGCGGCAAAGTGATGCACCTGGTGGACCTGGCCGGCGCCATGGCCGCCATGCGCCACAGCCGGCACATCGTGGTGACCGCGTCGGTGGACCACATGACGTTTCTGCACCCGGTCCGCATGGGGCAATGGGTGCGGCTGCACTCGGCGGTGAACCGCGTGTTCCGGACTTCGATGGAAGTCGGCGTGAAGGTGATGGTGGAGGATTTGATCCGGGCCGAGATTCTGCACACTTCGTCGGCCTACCTGACGTTTGTGGCGATTGACCAGGCCGGCAACCGCGTGCCGGTGGCGCCGGTTATCCCCGAGAGTGCCGACGAAATCCGGCGCTACGAGGATGCCGGCAAGCGGCGCGAATACCGGCTGGCTCTCAAGGAAAAGCTGGCGCGGAAGCCCTGACGGCTATTCGTCTTTATACATGTACTTGATGTTGGGCTTGTAGAGCAGCAGGTTCGGCCCTTCATCGCGGTTCACCTTCAGGCACGACTTGTCGTACCACTCTATGACGCCTTTCAAAACTTCGCCGTCGCGCAGCACGAACACCATTTGGGTCTTCGACTGCATCTGCTTGACGTAGTAAAAATTTTCCGCATTGGTCTGGTCCGGCGGGACGGGCTTCTTCTGCACTTTTCGCGCAGCCGCCTGTTCCTTCACTTCGGTAAAAGACGGACGAATCAGTTTCCGGTTAGCAGACTCCACAGTAGGCCTTCCTTGAAGTTATAGCGCGAAATTGCGGGAGTTCCTGACGGCGGCCACGCGCACGGTCTCCGCGGCTGGGAAAAGCCGGCAATCAGGAAGGGTCCAACTTGCCCCTATTGATATCACAACGCTTAGCCGCCCGCAACAAGGTAGCGCCGGAAGTGCTGGCAAATCAAGGCACTTCCGCGTTATAATGAAAATTCATAAGCAGGTCTTCTTGATTTCCGTTTCCAATCTCACCATGCGCTTCGGCGCCAAAATTCTGTTCGAGGACGTCACCACCACGTTCCTGCCCGGCCGGCGCTATGGTCTTACCGGGCCCAATGGTTCCGGTAAGTCGACGTTTTTGAAAATCCTGACGGGCGAAACCGAGGCCTTCAAGGGCGCGCTGAACCGGCCCAAGAAACTAGGCGTCCTGAAGCAGGACCAGTTCGCCTTCGACGCGTTTCGCGTGCTGGACGTGGTGATTATGGGCAACGCGCCGCTGTGGGCGGCGCTCGAGGAACGCGACCGGCTCTATGACAA
>DOZZ01000041.1:0-2915 GCA_003517725.1 Bryobacterales bacterium
CCGGCCACCGAGAGCAGCTTGAACGCTTTGATGCTGGTGGTGGAAGGCACGTGCGGGCCGCGGCAGAAGTCGATGAAGCGCGGACCCAGCGTGTATTCGCTGAAGATGTCGTCGGCCTTCTCTTCGATCAGCTCGACCTTCATCTTCTCGCCCAGCTTGCGGTATTTTTCGAGGCCTTCGGGCTTGGGCGTCAGCACGCGCTCGTACTTCAGGTCCTGCGCCTGCAGCTCCCACATTTTGGCTTCGAGCTTTTCGAGATCCTCGGTGGTGAACGGCGTGTCGCGCTCAAAGTCGTAGTAGAAGCCGTTTTCGATGGGCGGCCCCACGCCCAGCCGCGTGTGCGGAAACAGTTCGAGTACGGCGGCCGCCAGCAGGTGCGCGGTCGAATGCCGGTATACCTCGAGCGCATCGGCGTCGCGATTCGTCAGAATTTGCAGCCGGGCATCGGCGGTCAGCGGGCGCGTCAGGTCGTACAGGTCTCCGTTGACGCGCGCAACTAAGGCCGCGTCGGCGAGGCGTGGGCTGATGGAACGGGCAACGTCCAGCGGTCGCGTGCCGGCCGCAACGGTCTGCTCGCTACCGTCGGGCAGGGTGATCTGAATACTGCTCATAGGGAATTTTTAGCGTATCAAATCGGGTGGTATGGGGCGGCCCGGTCCCAGGTGGCATAATCAACGCACATGGTCGACATTCATAGCCACATCCTCTGGGGATTGGATGATGGCGCCAAGACGATGGACGACAGCCTGGCCATGGTGCGTATGGCGGCGGCCGCCGGCACCACCGATATTGTCGCGACGCCGCACGCCAGCTACGAATACCACTTCGACGTGGACTTGGTGGAACAGAAATTGAAAGAGCTACAGACCGCCTGCGGTCCGGCTCCGGCGCTGCACTACGGGTGCGACTTCCACCTGATGTTCGAAAACATCGAGGACGCGCTGCAGCATCCGCGCAAATACACCATTAACCATGGCAACTACCTGATGGTGGAATTCTCGGATGCCGTCATCGCGCCGAATATGAGCCACGTGCTGCAGCGCCTGGGCGCCGCCGGCATTCGCCCCGTGATCACCCACCCCGAGAGGAACTCCGTGCTGCAGCGGACGCCCAAAATGCTCGACGGCTTTTTCGAAATCGGCTGCCTGGTGCAGGTGACCGCGCAGTCGCTGACAGGGCTTTTTGGCAGGCAGGCCGAACAGGCGGCCTGGAAGCTGATGGAACGCGGCATGGTGCATTTCGTGGCCAGCGATGCGCACGAAACCGCCCGTCGCACCACCGATATGCGCCAGGCGTGGAAAGCGGTGGCCGAACGCTTCGGCCCGGAGCGCGCCGAGCAACTTCTCGATTCCAATCCGGCGGCCGCGGTCCGCAGCGAATCTTTGCCGTTTGAAACGTTTGAATTGGATAAAATGAAAAAAAAGTGGTATCAGCTCTGGTAAGGGTTTAGGCTGTAAGACAACAACGGAACGGGCAAAGCCGCTAAACTATCGGGTTGCGCGCTTGAACCAGCGGGGCAATTCCTTAAAAAAACATAAGAAAGGCAGGAAATGGCAGAATCCAAGCGGAAGTCGAAGATGATCAGTTTGCGGCTGTCGAGCGAGGAGTACGAGTCTTTGCGCGCTATCTATGGCCAGTACGGGACGCGCAGCGTATCGGAGTTTGCGCGTCAGGCCATGCAGAAGGTGATTGCGGGCACGGCGTCGCCGCAGACTTCCGTCATCAAGATGCGACTGGATGAATTGGACGGCAAGATGAACGTGTTGGACCGCGAAGTGACGCGCCTGGTGGAGGTTCTCGAAAAGCAACTGAGTGTTCCGTCCGCCGAACCCCGCGAGGCTTAAGATTCTATGTAGCCGTCCCGCACATGCCGCGCAAAGCGCTCATTACCGGAATCACCGGCCAGGACGGTAGCTATCTGGCCGAGCATCTGCTGGCGCTCGGTTATGAGGTCCATGGCCTGATCCGGCGCGTGGCACTGGAAGAGCCGGAACGGCGTTTGAGCAGAATCCAGCACCTGGCTGGACGGATTCAGCTGCACGCCGCCAGCCTCGAAAGTTACCCCAGTATTTTTCACGTGATCAAGAGAGTCGATTTCGACGAGCTCTATCACCTGGCCGCGCAAAGTTTTGTGGCCGAGAGCTTCGCCGATGGCTTCTCGACGATGAATTCGAATATCAACGGCACGCATTACGTGCTGGCGGCGCTGCGCGAACTGCGGCCCGCGTGCCGTTTTTATTTTGCCGGATCGAGCGAGATGTTCGGCACGGTGCAGGCGTCGCCGCAAAATGAGAGCACGCCGTTCCATCCGCGCAGCCCGTACGGCATCAGCAAAGTGGCGGGCTTTCACCTTTCGACCAACTACCGCGAGGCGCACGGGATGTTCTGCTGCAACGGCATCCTGTTCAACCACACGGGCCCGCGGCGCGGCTTCGAATTTGTCACGCGCAAGATCACGCGCGGCGCGGCGCGCATCAAGCTGGGGCTCGACCGTGAACTGCGTCTGGGCAATCTGGACGCCCGCCGTGATTGGGGCCATGCCGCCGACTATGTGCGGGCCATGCACCTGATGCTGCAACAGCCCGAGCCCGCCGATTTTGTGATCGCGACCGGTATCTCGCACAGCGTCCGCCAATTCTGCCAACTGGCGTTCGGAGAACTCGATCTGGACTACCGCGAGTTCGTCAAAATCGATCCCCAGTTTTACCGGCCGGCCGAAGTAGATCTGCTGGTGGGCGATGCCTCAAAGGCCCACCGGCTACTAGGCTGGCAGCCCACCTGTACGTTCGCGGAACTGGCCCGCGAGATGGTAGCGGCAGATCTGGAAACACTCGGCAAGACGCCCATCTTAGCCGGAACGGGATAGCCAACTCTCGACCGCGTCCGCGCAAACGTATTATCCGGCGGCTAACCCG
>DOZZ01000041.1:3005-4196 GCA_003517725.1 Bryobacterales bacterium
ATTCGCGCGCGGCCAGGATATCGGTCTCGCACGTATTAGGGAACATAGGACGCGGCGGGTAAACATTGAACGAAGGCGGGCCCGATCGCGCATTTCTGTCGATCAGGCGTTGCCGGCGCGTCTATCCACAGCTGTCCAGTTTCCCGCTACGCCGTTCTCCGGGAACGACTGATCCGCTGAGCGGCGCGCAACGGGCACTTTCACGAGTACGGAACAACCAAGAGGACGGTAAATACTTCGCCGTCAGGCGTGGGTTCAAAAGGCGCAGGCAAAGACCATACGGTCAACGGAATAACGGCTTGGAACTGGAGCTTTGAATATTCCCGTTGGGAGCACTGAAGAAGAGCGTGTCTCCTTTACGAATGTTTAAGAACGGGCCGGTTCCACCGGAGCCCAGAACAATAGATCCGTTTTGCCGGTCCCAGATGCGGAAGAGAGTACTTCCTTGCGGCTCCGCCAGGAGCAGAACGGTCTGCTTTCCTTGCGCATCCAGAGTGAGAAGTGCGTTGCCGTTCTCCCCATCGCTCGTGACATAACCGCCCCGCTCTGTGCCAGTAGCGTCAATCAACAGGACTCCTGAAACAGGCGCATCTCGTCTTCCTACCTTATTGAAATGAGTTGGTGGCGGGGCTGGTGCGGCCAGAATAACGCGAACCGTTCCCTTTTCATCCACAATGTCCAAACGTCTTAAGGTGAGCTTTTGCGGATGCGCAGCTCGATACAGCGCGTGCCAACCCGCGGCCCCTAAGACAAGCATGACGATAGTGAGGGCCCCAAGCAGCGCTTCAAGTACACGCTGTCTTCGGAGCAGTCGAGCGACGGTCGGGGCGAGTTCACTTTGGTTCAAATCGGCCATATCACCTATATACGTACAAGCTGGACGACTGTTCCAGATCCTAGCAGTCCCTTAAGTCGGCTTTCCCGATTCTAGCCCCACCAGCGGAAATCACGGCTTGACCTCATGTGTTTAAATCCGAAAAGTCTCGTACCAAATTTGGCAACCGAGGATTTGCGATCAACCAGGCGTTGCCATATAGAACCTGCGTAGTCGCGCAGCGTTTACCCCCGCTCCCGCCCTATGTTCCCCTAATACGTGCGAGGCCGATATCCTGGCCGCGCGCGAATCCGGTATTTCTTGCCCGCGTCGTTGGTCAGTTCCACGGAGATCTTGCGGAAGCCCTCGTTCGGGTT
>DOZZ01000041.1:4283-11414 GCA_003517725.1 Bryobacterales bacterium
GCCGCCGGATAATACGTGACCGTGTACGAGTTGCCCAGATCTTCGCGAATCGATTCGAACGCCTCCACCTGCTTCTGCCAGGTCTTGGCCCAGTAAGCCTTGCCGCCGGTCTGCGAAGTGATGCGCCGGAACACCGTGCTCGAAATCGAATCTTTGTTCACTTCGTTGGTCGAGATCACGTAGATCGGGATGCCCTCGTCCTCGGCCACCGCACGCACGTCGTCGGGCGCCAGCATGCTGGCGTTGTCGGGCCCGTTCGAAAACACGATCACCACCTTGCGCCCCGGCACTTTAGCCGCATCGCGCAGCGTCAGCAGCAGCCCGTTATAGAGCGCCGTATCGTCGCCCGCCACGGCTTTGCGCAAACCGCTAATGGCCGTCAGACGGTCATGCGTCAGCAGCGACGCGCGCGATAAATTGCGGCTGAAGGTGTAGACCGCGACGGAGTCCGAGCGATCCAGGCCGCGCACGAAATCGGCAATGGCGTCTTCGGCGTACACAAAGCCCTTGTACATGAAGTTGCTGGTGTCGAACAGGACGAACACGCTGGTGCCCACGAAGGTGTCGGAGCGGTCCAGCCGTTGCGCATTTTCGACGCGTTCGGGCTGGTTCAGCAGCGGCTTCATGCTGCCGTCGTCCAGCACCTGCATCACGGGCTTGTTGCCCTCCTCGAAGGTGGTGATTTTTTCCGGAATACCGTCCTCGGAGACCCGAAAGTCGCCCGGCTTCAGATTGTTGATGTAGTGGCCTTTGCTGTCGGTCACGGTGAAGCTCAAGACCACCAGGTCGACCTTCGACTTGAACGTGGGTTTCGCCGGCTCCTGCGCGCGCAGCCAAAGACCGCCGGCCAGGGCACAGCCGGCGCCGGCCGCCAGCATCGATTTTGTAAAGGTCGTCTTCAAGCCGTCACTCCCCCGTCGCGCCGTTACCGCTAAGCCCCGCCACCTCCGGGTGGCCGCCCTTGCGGATATCGGCGCCCACCAGGCGCAGCGACCCCAGCAGCGCCGGCCAGTCTTCCAGATTCGAGGCAAAGATCCGCTCGACAACTTTCTGGGTCCACTCCGGCACCAGCACGTTCAGCTGCCCCGGCGTGGCGTGGATCTGGTCCGCCAAGGCCGCCCAATAGAGCGCGTTCGATTCCCAGCTCTCCGCCAGAATGCGGCTGGAGTAGCCCATCAGCGTCGGGAACGTGCGCAGCCGCAACAGTTCCGGGCGGTAGGAGTTGGCCAGCGTCGGCTTGGGCGTGCCGAACGCGCGCGAGATAGCCGCGTCGCTGACGTCCGCCGCGGCATCGTGCTGCAGCCTTAACAGCTCGCGTCCGGCCACGTCCTGCGCGGCCACCGGGGTCTTCAGCAGTTCGTCCGCCACCACGTAGAGTTCGGCCGGCGTCAGGCGCTCCATCGCGCCCTTTACATTGCCAATTGCAAGGTCGTCCGCCACGGCCATGGTACGAGCCGGCGTCGCCAGCAGATTGAGGGCGCCCAGCAGTTGCACGCGCGTCTCGGGGCGCAGCGCGGCTTCCGCCAGCAGGGCCTGCCCGAAGCGCATATGCAGCCCCACCCAGTGCAGTTGCGTGGGCGTTACATCCCAGAACCGCGGCACCTTGGCGCCCAGAATCATCTGCGGGGCCAGGTCGCCCCAAATTAGAGCCTGGGTCTGCGTCGGTACCAGAAAATTCTGCTCCGCCTCGGCCAGCGCATACGGCAGATTGGAGAGCGAACCCACCAGCCGGCCGCCGCCGTTCGACGGCCATCCGGTGCCGTACATCTCGGCGCTCTTCCAGATATGATTGCCTTGCTGCAGGCCCACAAAATCGTGAGCCCGCACAAACAGCGGATTGGTGTAGAGAATCTGCGCTCCCGGCGGGGCGTAGCGCGCGTAGTTATAGGCCACCAGCGTGTCGCGCAGCAGCGGCGCCAGCAAACCACGCACCTCCTTCAGCTTCTCCGGGTCTTTGCCCGCGCGCTCGATGGCGGCGGCCAGGTTCAGTTTGCGTTCGGCCTCAATGTGCTTGTCGGTCCAGTAGCCGAACGCCAGTGCATTCTTCTCCGCTGCAGAGAGCGCGGCCCGCGGCAATTGCACTTCACTGATGCGGCCCATCAAACGGCGCATCAAAGCAGGGTCGATGGCGTGATCCAGGCTGTCCGCCACCTGGGTCAGCACGTCAAGCGGCACGATGCGCTGGGCGTCGAGGATCTTCTGCATCTCCTGCACCAGCTGCCCATGCGCGTCGCTGTCGCCGGCGGCGGCACCGCCCGCCAGCAGCGCCAGTACGCGCTCCTGCCGCGGCGCGCCGCCTGAGCCCCGCGCCGCGTCGGGCCTGGCCGCATCGAGCAACGCCTGGATGCCGCCGCGCCCCGCGTCGAAGACCATGCGTGGATTTTTGATTTCGGCGAACGCTTTGACGATGGAGGCCAGTGCGGCGTCCGCGCGCGCGGGCTGCAGTTCGCCTTGCCGCGCCAGCACCTGCCACAGGCCCGCCAGCGCCTGCAGCGTGGCCGCCGCGTTTTGACGCAGCATGGTGTCGTGAATATGATCGATCGAAGCCGCGGAGTCCAGAAACGCGACGATGGTGGCATCGCTGACGTCCGGCGTTTCACAGAACAGGTTGTACTGCGAGCCCATCTCGGCATAGTTCAGGGCCAGCCGTTCCGCGGTGTCGGGGGCCAGCGGCTTGGCGCGGTAGCGGTCCATGTCGCCCAGCGCCATGAAGACTTTCAGGGGCTCGTTATCGACGGACTTGCGGCTCAGCGCGAAGAGCGCCTCCAGCAGGTCGTCCGAATGCTTCCACTGCGGCGCCGACTTGGCCAGCCTGGCGTCCAGCTTACCCATCGCGCGGCCCGAGAACAGGGCCTTCCACAGTTCCAGCCCGCCCGGCACATGCGCCTGCCCGTCGGGGTCAAGACGCAGCCGCGTGGTCAGCAGCATCATGTCGCTGTTGGCGCGAAATACGGGCCGCGCCGGGCCCGGGCTGGTGACTAGGCCGCGCACCGCGGCGTAGAAGCGCTTGAGCCGCACGGGGTCCGTCAGGTACGCCTGCACCGGCCCGTGAATACGCGCCAGCGAATCGTAGAGGCTTGCCAGCCAGCCATCGTCCTTGGCCAGCAGCCGCTCAAAAAACTGCGCGCCCTTCTCCGGCGAAACGCCCGCCATCTCGCCCCATGTGGTCGCCGCGCGCGGGCCGCCGGGCACTACCGCGCGGCCATTCTGGATTTCGAACAAGCCGCCGAAGAAATCGAGCACATGCGCGTAGGCTCGCAATTTGGGCATGGCGACCGTGGCCTTCAACTGGTCCGCCGTGGTGCGGTCGAGCTTGGCCATGCCCAGATAGAAGCGCGCCAGCGAAGGGTCGCCCAACATCGCGTCCAGAAAGTCGCTGCTGTCTTTTTCTTTGCTTGAAATCCAGTAGTCGGCGGAATACAGCAGAGGTACCGGGGTCGGAGCAAAATCGTAGGCGAAGGGCTTGTCGTTGCGCAGCGCCAGTTCCAGTTCGGTCAGAGGAAATCCCGAGTCGGTCGCTAAAAACGCGCGCGCGGCATTTACGGTTTCGAGCACCACCTCGCTACCGCAGCCCCCTCGCATACGGAAGCCGAGCACGCGCAGGAGTTCGCCCGTCTGCGCCGATTCGCAGGTGGCGATGCGGATGACGTGCTCTTTGTCGGCCAGCTTAGACAACTCGCGCGCTTGCGTCAGGTAGCGGAAGACGAGCTTCAGATATTCGGTTTGCTCCAGGCTTTCGTTGTTGCGCGAGGCCTGGTAGCCGTTAGTAACGATATTGCGCGCCAGCGCCGGCAGCAGTTCATCGGGCGGCAGTTCCTGTGACAAAGCCGCCATGCGCGCGAACGAACGCAGCGGCCCGGGGATCAGCACGGTGGCCGCCGGCTTGTGCTCGATCATGGCCTGCGCCGCGGGCCAATCGTGGCCGCCGGCCGCGCGATATTGCGCCAGGTCCGCGTCGTAGGCGGCACGGTCGCCCGCGATGGAATCGAGTAGCGCCAGCCGCCGCAGCGCCTGCTCCGCTTCGGGCGAAGGGGTGGGCGCCAGTTCCAGATAGCTGCGATAGGCGGCGCGCGTGCCGGCCTCGTCATAGCGGTCCAGAAATTCCGCGTAGGCTCGCCGCACTTCGACGTCGCGGCTTTGCGATGCGGCCTTCGCGAGAATGGATTCAGCCTGGGTCGGGTCGCCGGCGCGTTCCGCCTGCTGCGCCTTGTCCACTATGTCGCTGGCTTGAACAGAGCTCGCGAAACTGAGGCAAATCGCGGTGAAAATTCCGGCAGCAGACCGCATCGTGGCCACCCCCAAATAGAGACACAACTTTACCATGCCGGGCAGCGGCAGTCGCCCGGCTGCTCCGAGTTGCGATTCACACTCGTGTCCTCCCGGGGGGAGACCGGACGGCCTCGCCACGACCCCCACGAAAGGCGATGGGCCGCGCCACGCGGAGGTGTCGGTGTCATGGTGCGGTCGTCTTGCGTCGGTCTGATGGAATGCACCGCGAGAGCACACATCCGCCGGTGGTTTGCTCGCGTGCTGGCATGATGGAAGCAGAGCGCCCTCTGCCTATGCCGCCTCTGCTGCGCGTCAACGCTAACGGCCTGTACTGCGAAACCGGCGACTTCTACGTTGATCCGTGGTGCTCCGTCGCCACTGCCGTTATCACCCACGCGCATTCCGACCACGCCCGCTGGGGCTCCGACCGTTACCTCACGTCCGAGCCGGGCGTCGCCGTGCTGCGGGCCCGCATGGGCGAGAGTGCCCGCATCGAAGCCATTTCCTATGGCGAGGCGGTGGTTCATAACGGCGTGCGCGTCTCGCTGCATCCCGCCGGGCACATCCTGGGGTCGTCGCAAATTCGCCTGGAATATCGCGGCGAGGTGTGGGTGGTGTCGGGCGATTACAAGCTCGACCCTGACCCCACGTGCACGCCATTCGAGGCGGTCCGCTGCCACACTTTCATCACCGAATCCACCTTCGGCCTGCCCATCTATCGCTGGCCCGCTGAAAACGTGGTCGCTGCCGCGATCAACGACTGGTGGCGCTCCAACCAGCAGTTGGGCCTGGCCAGCGTGATCTTCGCTTACTCGCTCGGCAAAGCCCAGCGCGTGCTGGCCGCGCTCGATGCCGCGATTGGCCCGATCTACTGCCACGGCGCGGTGGAACGCCTGAACGGGCTGTATCGCGCGGCCGGCGTGCGGCTGCCCGCGACGCATTACGCGCACGATGCCGGTAAGGATGTCGACTGGTCGCGTGCCTGCATTCTGGCGCCGCCCTCCGCTGCCGGCAGCATCTGGCTGCGCCGCTTCAGTCCCGTGTCGACGAGCTTCGCTTCGGGTTGGATGCGCATCCGCGGCACACGTCGGCGGCGCGCCCTGGACCGCGGATTTGTGTTGTCGGATCACGCCGATTGGCCCGGCCTGCTGGCGGCGATCAGCGCCACTGGCGCCGAATGCGTGATGGTCACGCACGGCTATCGCGCGCCGCTGGTGCGTTGGCTCGAAGAACACGGCAAGCAGGCCCGCGCGATCGAGACACGCTTCGAAGGCGAGCAGGATGAAGGCACGGCCGAGGGCTCGAATGACGATGCCGGAGAGCCCGCGTGAAGGCCTTCGCCGATCTCTACGCCGCGCTGGACGAGACCACCAAGACCAATGCGAAGGTCGCGGCGCTGACCAGCTACTTCGAACGCGTGCCGGCCGCCGATGCTGCGTGGGCCGTGCACTTCCTGATCGGACGCCGGCCCAAACGCTTGATCGAAACGCGCAAACTGGTGGCTTGGGCCATCGAAAAAGCCGGCATTCCCGACTGGCTCTTCGGCGAGAGTTACCAGGCCGTCGGCGACTTGGCGGAAACTATCTCGCTGCTGCTGCCCGCGGCTGTCGAGCGCACCGACGCGCCACTACATTATTGGGTTGAAGAGGTGCTGCTGCCGCTGCGCCAGTGGGACGATGCGCGCCGCCGCGAAGCGCTGCTCGATGCCTGGCGTCAGATGGACGAGAGCCAGCGCTTCGTCTGGAACAAGCTGATCACCGGGGCCTTTCGCGTCGGTGTCTCGCAGAGCCTGGTAGTCCGCGCGCTGGCCCGCGTCAGCGGCGTCGAACCAGGCGCCATCGCGCACCGCCTGATGGGCGATTGGCAACCCACCCCGGCCTTCCTCGCCGGCCTGCTCGCCACCGAAGTGGCCGACGCCGGCATCAGCCGTCCGTATCCGTTTTGCCTGGCGTATCCGCTCGAAGGTTCGGTTGCAACGCTCGGCGACATCGCCGAATGGATCGCCGAGTGGAAATGGGACGGCATCCGGTCGCAGCTGATCCGGCGCGGCTTCCAGACCTTCCTCTGGTCGCGCGGCGAAGAGTTGGTCACCGAGCGGTTCCCGGAGTTGGCCGCGATGGGCGCGCTGCTGCCCGACGGCACGGTGGTCGATGGCGAGATCCTGCCCTGGAAAGACGGCCTGCCGCTGCCCTTCGCACAGATGCAGCGGCGCATCGGCCGCAAAGTGCTGTCCGCCAAAATATTGGGCGAAGTGCCGGTGGTCCTGCTGGCTTATGACGTGCTCGAGTGGCAAGGCCGTGATGTCCGGAACGAGCCGATCGAGTGGCGCCGCGAGCAATTGCGGCACCTGCGGAGCAGTCACCTGGTGATTTCGGCTCCGGTCGCCGCGGCGTCGTGGGCCGAGTTGGAACAAATCCGACGCGAGTCACGCCAGCGCCGCGTCGAAGGCTTCATGTTGAAGCGCCACGGTTCGCCCTATGCGGTGGGCCGCAAGCGGGGCGACTGGTGGAAGTGGAAGATCGACCCCTACTCGGTCGACGCCGTGCTGATTTACGCGCAGCCCGGCAACGGACGCCGTGCCAGCCTCTTCACCGACTACACCTTTGGCGTCTGGGACCAGGGCGCGCTGGTGCCTTTCGCCAAAGCCTATTCCGGCCTGACCGACCAGGAGATACGCGAAGTGGACCAGTTCGTCCGGCGTAACACCGTCGAAAAGTTCGGCCCGGTGCGCGCCGTCAAACCCGAGCTGGTCTTCGAACTGGCTTTCGAAGGCATCCAGAAAAGCCCGCGGCACCGTTCCGGAATCGCGGTGCGTTTCCCGCGCATGGCCCGCTGGCGAACCGACAAGAAGGCAGAAGAAGC
>DOZZ01000318.1:0-1062 GCA_003517725.1 Bryobacterales bacterium
AACCGACAAGAAGGCAGAAGAAGCCGACACTCTGGACACTCTCCGGAAGCTAATAACTCAGTGAATCGCGATCGTCATCCAAACCCGGCGAAACTCACCTGCGGCGCAATATCCCGGTAGGCGTGATCGAGAGCGGGTCGGACAGAGCCGCCGCCCCACGCGGAAAAACCAGTGTAAAGAATCTTAACGATCTCCCCTGCTCGCCCTTAGGGCTGCAACTTCCCCACGTGCCTCGCGTTTAGAACAACGAGGCTTCCGAAGCATGTATCTGCCGCGCGCGGCCGCGTTTACGCTCACCTTCTGCGTCATTTTGCTGCCGTTATCGGCTCGCCACAAGAGCAAGCACAAAGCCCCTGACGAGCCGGCCATCGAGCAGATCGCCCCGGCCGATCGTGCGCTGCATGCGCTGAACCGCCTGACCTTCGGACCGCGTCCTGGCGACATCCAACGCGCCGAGCGCATCGGTCTTGACCGCTGGATCGAGCAGCAGCTCAACCCCGAAAGTATTCCGGAAAATAGCGTCCTCGAAGCCAAACTGGCGCCGCTCGACACACTCCGCATGAGCCCGCTCGAGATGGCCCGCAAATATCCCGCGCCGCAGTTCATAAAGGCCATGGTGGAAGGCCGCGCGCCGTGGCCCGAGGATGTCGAAACGCGCTACATGGTCCGGCGCTTGGCCCTGAAATATCAGGATCAGCTGAAAGATAAATTGCCCGCAACCGTCGCCGGACAGGATCTGCCGCGCGCCGACCTCAACACCGAACAGCGCGCGGCCTTGCAAAGCGACCGCATTCCCGAGCAAATAGCCCTGCTGGAATCGCTGCCGCCCGAGCAGCAATACGACGCTCTCGACGCCATCCCCGACGCGCAGCGCCGCCGCATGCTGCCCGCCGCGCCGCCCGATCTGCGCCGCAAAATCGAGGTCCTGTTCGGCCCGCTGGTGGTGGTGAATCAGGACCTGTTCGCCGGCAAGCTGCTGCGCGCCATCTACAGCGATCGCCAGTTGGAAGAAGTCCTGACCGATTTCTGGTTCAACCATTTCAACGTCTATCTCGACAAGGG
>DOZZ01000318.1:1275-3346 GCA_003517725.1 Bryobacterales bacterium
AAAGACCTGCTGCTGGCCACCGCCGAATCTCCGGCCATGCTGTTCTACCTCGACAACTTTCAGTCAGTCGGGCCCGAGGCCCACGGTGGCAAACGCCGTACCGGGTTGAACGAAAACTACGGCCGTGAGCTGATGGAGCTGCATACCCTTGGCGTCGATGGCGGCTACACCCAGCATGACGTCACTGAAGTGGCGCGCTGCTTCACCGGCTGGACCATTCGCGATCCGCGCCACGGCGGCGGCTTCGAGTTCCGCGACCGCCTGCACGATCACGGCGAGAAGACCGTACTGGGCGTGAAAATCCCGGCTGGCGGCGGCATGGACGATGGCCTGCGCGTGCTCGACATCCTGGCCCGGCATCCGTCGACAGCGCGCTTTATTTCGAAGTCCCTGGCCATTCGCTTCGTCTCGGACAACCCTCCGCCGGCGCTGATCGACCGCATGGCCGCCACCTTCACCGCGACCGACGGCGATCTGCGCGAGGTGCTGCGCCAGATGCTGCGCTCGCCCCAATTCTGGGCGCGCGATGCCTACCGCACGAAATTGAAAAGTCCCTTCGAGATGGTGGTCAGCGCATTGCGCGCCACCAACGCCAACGTGGATCTGACTACCGGCCTGGCGCAACAACTGCAGACCCTGGGCCAGCCGCTCTATCGCAAGCAGGAGCCCACCGGCTACAGCAACAAGGGCTCCGAATGGATCAATTCGGCGTCGCTGCTGGCGCGCATGAACTTCGCGCTGGCACTGACCAGTAACCATGTGGGCGGCGTGCGCGTCGATCTGCCGCCATCCGTCAGCGACCCAGGCCAACTCGAGCGGCGGCTGCTCATGACGGACCTGAGCCCCGAGGCGCGCGCCGCCATCGAGAAGGGCGCGGGCCCCGATGCGCCCTCGCGGCCGGCGCTGATTGCGGCGCTGACCTTGGGCTCGCCCGAATTTCAACGCCGATAAAACGAGGACGAATATGCACCGCAGAATTTTTCTTCGCAACTCCGCCTTGGCCATGGTCGGCGTCGGCGCCACGCCGCTCTGGCTCGAGCGTGCGCTCTACGCCCAGGCCCAGGCGGAGCACCGCCGCAACAAAGCGCTGGTCGCCATCTTCCAGCGCGGCGCTGCCGACGGTCTGAACATCGTGGTGCCGCACGGCGATCCGGACTATTACAAGCTGCGTCCCACCATCGGCATCCCGCGCCCCTCGTCCAACATCGCGCCCGAAGATGCGGTGGTCGATCTGGACGGCCGCTTCGGCCTGCACCCCGCGCTGGCGCCGCTCAAACCGCTGTGGGATGCGCGCCACCTGGCCATTGTGCACGCCGCCGGCTCGCCCGACCCCACGCGTTCGCACTTCGACGCCCAGGACTATATGGAGTCCGGCACGCCGGGGCTGAAGGCAACCGCCGACGGCTGGCTGAACCGGGCCTTGCCGAAAGGCCGCGAGCCATTATCGCCAGTGCGTGCCGTATCGATCGGCGCTACCCTGCCGCGATCCATGCGCGGCGGCAACAGCGCCATCGCGGTGGAAGCTCTTAATACCTTTCAGGTGCGCAACGCCGGCGCGGCCTCGGTGCTGCAGTCGCTCTATGCCGGCAGCCAAGACCAGGTGCTCAACGGCACCGGCAGAGAAACCTTCGATGCCGTGTCGTTGCTCCAGTCAATCCAGAAAAATCCCTACCAGCCGGGCGGCGGCGCGGCCTATCCGAAGGGCCGCTTCGGCGACAGCATGCGCCAGATCGCGCAATTGATCAAGGCCGACGTCGGCGTTGAGGTAGCGTTCGCCGACATCGGCGGTTGGGACCATCACGTCAACGAAGTTGGCCCCAAAGCCTCGGTGGGCCAGTTGGCCAATATTTTGCGCGACTTCGGGCAGTCACTGGCGGCTTTCTACAACGATCTTGGCGATCGCATGGAAGACGTCGTGGTGGTTACGATGTCGGAATTCGGCCGCACCGCGCGCGAAAACGGCAACCGCGGCACCGACCACGGCCACGCCAACGTCATGTTCGTGTTGGGAGGCTCAGTCCAGGGCGGCCAGATGCATGGGACGTGGCCGGGGCTCGCGCCGGAGCAACTC
>DOZZ01000318.1:3480-8878 GCA_003517725.1 Bryobacterales bacterium
GAACTGGTCACGCGCCACCTGGGCAACCGTTCGCTCGACACCGTGTTCCCAGGCTACGCGTCCCGCAACTTCCGCGACGTGCTGCGCTCCTGAAAACTAGGCCGGCAGCAGCCCCAGGCCCGGCCGGTCCGGCAGCATCAGCTTGCCGTTCTTGACTTCCACGCCGCGATACGGATCATTGGCGATCAGCAGGTTGCCGTCCAGATCCGCGTAATCGGCCAGCGGCGACAGATGCGCCGCGGCCGTCACGCTGACTGAACTCGAGATCATGCAGCCCAGCATCACCTTCAGGCCCAGCGACCGCGCGATCTGGATCATGCGGTAAGCCTCCAGCACGCCGCCCGACTTATCGAGCTTGATGTTCACGCCATCGAAGGCGTTTAGCAGTTTCGGAATCTCCGAGGCGTGGGTGCAGGACTCGTCGGCCATCAGCGGCACATGCACGCGGCTGCGCACCCAGCGCGTCTCTTCGATCATGTGCGCGGGCATGGGCTGCTCCACGAACTCGACGCCCTGGGTTTCGAGCCAGTTGATCTTGCGAACCGCCTCTTCCTTATCTTTCCAACCCTCGTTGGCATCCACGCGAAACGGCTTCTTGGTCACGGCGCGCACGGCCTGAATGGTGGCTTCGTCGGAATCGAGACCCACTTTGATTTTCAGCACCGGATACTGCGCCGCTTCCTCCACTTTGGCGCGCGTGGCCGCGGGGTTATCGATGCCGATCGAGAACGTGGTCACGGGCGTATCAGCTGGATCCAGGCCGAAGTAGCGATACAGCGGGACGCCGAGCTTCTGGCCGACCCAATCCATCACGGCAATATCGATCGCGGCTTTGGCGGCGAATTGCCCCTGTACTTTCGAAAACGTGGTGGCGAGCAGCTTCGAAAACTGCGCCGGATCGCCGGCCAGCAAATAGCTCTTCACGGAATCAAAAGCATCCTTAGCCGACTGCGCATTCTCGTTGTAGCGAACGATGGGCGCGCCTTCACCATGGCCGGTGATGCCGTCGCGGCGATAGGTCACGTGCAGCGTGTCGCGAAAATCGCTCGACGACATCACCGTGGTCCAGGTGTGCCGCAGTTTGAGGCGCACGATTTCAGCGTCGACTTGAGTAGCGGGCGGGGCAGCCAGCAGCGGGGCGGCCGACCCGGCCAGTCCCAGCTTGAGGGCAGTGCGGCGGTTCATCACAGGACAATTCTAGCCCGTCACGCCGATCCCGGATTATTTTCTCCTTGCTTCCATCCACTTGCCTTCTTGCCCGGCTGAACTTGGCCGCCCTCTCCATTACATTACATCCAGGAGGACCAATATGCGTGCCGCTATCTCGACAGCATCCGATCCTCGCCCGACCGAAAAACAATTGGCTTCGTTCGTCAAAATTACATTGGCTTTCAAGCCAACCGTGAAGCATCCGCTGAACAAAACAAAAGGAAAACCGGCGTTTCATCCCTCAAAAAATTGGCTTCGTCCGTCAAGACGTGACCAGGTTTTGTGGGGCAGGTTTCAACCTGCGGAGGGCTTAAGCCCGACACACGTCGCAGCCTTCAACTCTCGACCTTTGCGCGTTGCGTAATCCGTCCGGAGCACCAGCCGAAGTTTTTCAACCCGACGTTCCCAAAACCCCAGATTGACGCTGCCGCCCGGAACCGGTAAACTGAATGTGGACTAATTTGGTCCGAGATCGGTTTTATGTTGAAGCTGACCAAAAAAGCGGATTACGGACTTATCGCTCTGCGCCACATTACGGTCAGCCCGCGCGCCGCCGCCAGCGCGAAAGAAATCTCGGAAAGTTACCATATCCCGCTGCCCCTGTTGGCCAAAGTGCTGCAGAAATTGACGCGCGAGGGGCTGCTGCAATCGGTCGCCGGCACCAACGGCGGCTATAAACTGGCGCGCGACCCGCGCCGCATCAGCGCGCTCGAAGTGGTGCAGGCGATTGACGGGCCCACCATCCTCACGGCTTGTTTTACCGCGCACGGCGCGTGCGATCAATCGGAAACATGCACCGTTCGGGAGCCGCTGCGCCGGGTGCACGAAGCTATTTTGGGGCTGCTGGCCGACATGACCATCTGGCAAATGTCGCGCCCGGAAGGCGAGCACTCACCCGTGCCGGCGCAGTTCTACGACATCGGAATCGACATCGGAAACAAACATGAAAACGCCCATTTATCTCGATAACCACGCCACTACCCGCATGGACCCTCGTGTCCTCGATGCGATGCTCCCGTACTTCACCGAGATTTTCGGCAACCCCGCCAGCCGCAATCATTCGTTCGGCTGGGAAGCGGAAAAGGCCGTGGAGGCCGCCCGTAAACAGATCGCCGACCTGATCGGCGCCACCTCGAAAGAGATCATCTTCACCAGCGGCGCCACCGAATCCAACAACCTTGCGATCAAGGGCGTGGCTGAGATGTACGCCGAGAAGGGCAACCATATCATCACGGCCGCGACCGAGCACAAGGCCGTGCTCGACACCTGCAAAAAGCTCGAAAAGCACGGCTGCCGCGTGACCTACCTGCCGTTGCAGTCCAATGGCTTGATTGATCTGGACATGCTGCGCCAAGCCATTACCGACAAGACCATCCTGGTGTCGATCATGTACGCCAACAACGAAATCGGCGTGCTGCAACCGATCGCCGAGATCGGCCGCATCTGTAAAGAACGCGGCGTGCTGTTCCACAGCGACGGCGTGCAGGCGGTGGGCAAGGTGCCGGTGAACGTGATTGCCGACAATATCGACCTGCTGTCGCTGACCGGCCACAAAATTTACGGGCCGAAGGGCTGCGGCGCGTTGTATGTCCGGCGCAAGGGCCCGCGCGTGCAGATTACGGCGCAGATCGACGGCGGCGGCCACGAACGCGGCATGCGCTCGGGCACGCTGAATGTGCCGAATATTGTGGGCCTGGGCGCGGCCTGCGCCATCGCGCAGAAAGAGATGGCCGAAGAGTCGAAGCGCGTGAAGTTTTTGCGCGACAAACTGAAGACGACGCTCGAAAGTGAGCTGGACGAGGTCTACATCAACGGCTCGATGGAACACCGCTTGCCCAATAATTTGAACATGAGCTTCGCCTACGTCGAGGGCGAGAGCCTGCTGATGGGCATCAACGACATCGCGGTGTCGAGCGGTTCCGCCTGTACCTCGGCTACACTGGAACCGAGTTACGTTTTGAAAGCGCTGGGCATGGGCGACGACCTGGCGCACTCCTCGATTCGCTTCGGCATTGGCCGCTTCAACACTGAGGAAGAGATTGATTACGTGGCGGAGCGGATGGTTACGGTGGTGCGCAAGCTGCGCGACCTGTCGCCGCTCTACGAAATGGCGAAAGAAGGCATCGACCTGAGCAAGGTCGTCTGGGCCGGCGAATCGCACTAGGGTTTTCGGACATCTACAAAGGGAGAGCAACATGGCATATTCGGATAAAGTTCTCGATCACTACAACCACCCGCGCAACGTCGGTTCGCTCGACAAGAGCGACCCCACGGTCGGCACCGGCATGGTGGGCGCGCCGGAATGCGGCGACGTCATGAAGCTGCAGTTGAAGGTGAACGACCATTCGGGCGTGATCGAAGACGCCAAGTTCAAGACCTTCGGCTGCGGCAGCGCCATCGCCTCGTCATCGCTCGCGACCGAGTGGCTGATGGGCAAAACCGTGAACGAAGCGCTGCAGATCAAGAACACCGCGATCGTGCAGGAATTGGCTCTGCCGCCGGTGAAGATCCACTGCTCGGTGCTGGCCGAAGACGCCATCAAGGCGGCCATCTCGGACTACAAGCAGAAGCAGACCTCGCGCCAGCGCGAAACTGCTACGGCCTAAAACATGACGGAAACAGCTGCCATCCAGGTCACGCCCAAGGCGATCCAGAAGATTAAGCAGACCTTCGAACGCGAAGGTGTGTTCGGTTTTCTGCGCCTCGGCGTGCTGGGCGGCGGCTGCTCCGGCTTGAGCTACCAGTTTAAGTTCGAGACGCGCCAGCGGCCCAACGACAACGTGCTGGAGTTCGATGGCGTGAAGGTGCTGGTGGACCCCAAGAGCATGCTCTACCTGCGCGGCCTCACGCTCGATTACAAGGAATCTCTGATGCAGTCGGGCTTCGCCTTCGACAACCCCAACGCGCAGAAGAGTTGCGGCTGCGGCACGTCGTTCGCGGGTTAACCGGCGGCATGCCTACTTGCTGGAAATGCGGGCAGGAGACCTCTGCCCGCTTCTGTCCCCACTGCGGCGCGATTCAGCCGCCGGCCTCCAACTACTTCGATTTTTTTGAATTGCCCCCGCGGCTGCATCTTGATACTTCGGACTTGGAGCACCGCTTCTATGCACTGAGTCGCCAGCTGCATCCCGACCTGTTCTCTCGCAAGAGCGAACAGGAAAAGGCATATTCGACGGACGCTTCGGCAGTGCTGAACGACGCATACCGCACGCTGCGCGACCCGCTGCGGCGAGCCGAATATGTGCTGAGCCAGAATGGTCTAGAAATCGGCGAACAGCAGAGCAAGAACGTACCTCCCGAGCTGCTCGAAGAGGTTTTTGAGTTGAACATGGCGCTCGAAGAACTGCGCGCGGGCGATGCCGACGCAGTGGCCCCTCTCGAAGCGGCGGCGCGCAAATTCCAAGGCATGCAGGATGAAATCGACGCCGGGTTAGACGCCGCCTTTGCCGCCTACGATGCCGCGCCCGGTAAAGCCGCGCTCGATGCTATTCGCGCGCTGCTGAACCGCCGCCGCTACATTCGCAACCTGTTGCGCGACGTCGAAGCAGCGCTGGCGGCAAAAGCCACGGCCTAAACAAATCTATGTTCGAAATCGACTTTGGAAAACCTGACGTAGTAGTGGGCATCGACCTCGGCACCACCAACAGCCTGGTGGCCGTGATGGAGCCGACCGGCCCCCGCGTGATCGAAGGCCCGGGCGGCCAGCGCCTTGTCCCCAGCGTCGTGAGCGTCGCGGAGAATGGCGAAGTGCTGGTGGGCGAGGCGGCGCGCGAGCTGCTGATCTCGCACCCCGAGCGTTCAGTCTATTCGGCCAAGCGTCTGATGGGACGAGGCGTGGCGGACGTGCAGGAAGAACTCAAGATTTTTCCCTTCCGCATCGCCGAGGGCAGCGAAGCCGTGATCCGCATGCAGATCGCCGATCGCCAGTTTACGCCACCCGAGATCGGGGCTTTTGTTCTGCGCAGTTTGAAGCAGCAGGCCGAAGCCGACCTGGGCGTCGAGGTCACCAAAGCCGTGATCACGGTGCCGGCCTACTTCAACGATGCCCAGCGCCAGGCCACCAAAGATGCTGGCCGCATCGCGGGTCTGGACGTCCTTCGGCTGGTGAATGAACCGACGGCGGCTGCCTTGGCCTACGGGCTCGATAAGCGCAAGGAAGGCACCGTTGCCGTCTACGACCTGGGCGGCG
>DOZZ01000318.1:8956-10443 GCA_003517725.1 Bryobacterales bacterium
GCACCTTCGACATCTCGATCCTGAAGCTGCACGACGGCATCTTCGAAGTGCTGGCCACCAACGGCGACACGCACTTGGGCGGCGACGACATCGACAACCTGCTGGTGCGCATCGCGCTCGAAGATATCGCCAGTGAATGGTCCCGCGACTTATCCGGGGATGCCAGCGCGGTGCAGCGACTGCGGCGCGCCGTGATTGCGGCCAAGGAGCAATTGTCGTTTGCGCCAACGACGCAATTGCACGTGGAACTGGAACGCCGCGTGTATACGCGCGAGTTGACGCGCGAACTGCTCGAAAACCTGATCCGCGGCATCGTCGACCGTACGCTGGGCCCGTGCCGGCAGTGCATGCAAGACGCCGGCGTGACACCGGAACAGATCGACGAAGTGGTGTTGGTGGGCGGCTCGACGCGCATCCCGCTGGTGCGCGGCGCCGTGGAAGTGCTGTTCCGCGCCAAGCCGCACACCGATCTGAATCCCGACGAGGTGGTAGCGCTGGGCGCGGCGGTGCAGGCCGGCATTTTGTCGGGCGCGGTGGAAAACCAACTGCTGCTGGACGTGACGCCGCTCTCGCTCGGCATCGAAACCATGGGCGGCGTGGTGGCGAAAATCATTCACCGCAACTCGACCATCCCAGCCAGCGCCAGCGAAACGTTCACCACATCGGTGGACGGTCAGCGCAACGTGCGCATTCATGTGGTGCAGGGCGAGCGCGAACTGGTGAAGGACAATCGTTCGCTGCTGGTGTTCGACCTGAAAGATCTGGACCCGCTGCCGGCCGGCATGGCGCGCATCGAGGTGCGCTTCCTGATCGACGCCAACGGTATTTTAAATGTCACGGCCCGCGATGCGCGCACCGGCAAAGAGCAGTCGATGGACGTCAAGCCGACCTACGGCTTAAACGATGAGCAGGTGGAGGCCATGATCGAAGCCTCGTTCGTCAACGCCGAAGCCGATTTCGCGGCGCGCCAGTTGGCCGAAGCCCGCGTCGAAGCCGACACCATTCTGAGTGCCGTCGACAAAGCCAAGGCCAGTGCGGCGTACGGGGATCTATCGGCGGAAGAGCGTCAGCGCATCTCGACCGCGGTGAACCAACTGCTGCTGGTCTATCACGGTGACGATCATTTGTTAGTGCGGGCCAAGATCGACGAACTCAACCAGGCCACTCTGGCGCTGGCCGAAAATATGATGAACAGTGCCGTGCGCGGCGCGCTGAAAGGAACCAAAATCTAAATGCCGGACTTGACCTGGGACTCGATCGACGACATCGCCTTCGCGCTGCACGAAGCGCATCCCGAGACCGATCCGCTATCGGTCCGCTTCACGGACTTGCACAAGTGGATCATTGATTTGCCGGATTTCAACGACGATCCGGTGAAGTCGACCGAGGGCAGGCTGGAAGCCATTCAGATGGCCTGGCTCGAGGAGTATCAGGACAACCAGTAGCCCTAGTGTAATGCGCCTAAAATAGTAACGACTATCTCCCGG
>DOZZ01000286.1:0-1483 GCA_003517725.1 Bryobacterales bacterium
GTGTCGTCGAGGTTGTACTTCTCGCGCAGCTGGCGCATGTTCTCGCGCTCTTTGCGCTCCTCATCGGAGTAGAAACGCGCCTTCTCGAACTCGTGGTTCGCAATCGCGTTTTCCATGCGGTGCACGATGAACTTAATGCGCTTCTGGATGTCGGCCAGATCGCCCGGCAGCGTGGTCTGGCGCAGCTTGACGCGCGCGCCCGCCTCGTCGATCAAGTCGATCGCTTTGTCCGGCAGAAAGCGATCCGGAATATAGCGGCTGGACGTGGTGACGGCGGTTTCGATGGCTTCGTCGGTGTAGCTGACGGCGTGGAACTTCTCGTAACGGTCTTTGATGCCGAACAGGATCTTGGTGGCATCGGCCTCGGTCGGCGGCGGAACCTTTACGGCCTGGAAGCGGCGCTCGAGCGAACGGTCCTTTTCGATCGACTTGCGGAACTCAGCGGGCGTGGTTGCGCCAATGCACTGGATCTCGCCACGCGATAGCGCGGGCTTCAGAATGTTGGCGGCGTCGAGCGACCCTTCGGCCGAACCGGCGCCCACCAGCGTGTGCAATTCGTCGATGAAGATGATGGCGTTCTGGTTGTCCATCAGTTCCTTCATGATGGTCTTGAGGCGCTCTTCGAACTGGCCGCGGTACTTGGTGCCGGCGACGATTAGCGAAAGATCCAGCGCCAGAATACGTTTGTCGGCCAGGAACGACGGCACATCGCCCTCGGCGATTTTTTGAGCCAGGCCTTCCACAATGGCTGTCTTGCCGACGCCAGGCTCGCCGATCAGTACCGGGTTGTTTTTGGTACGGCGGCACAGAATCTGGATGACGCGCTCCAGTTCATAATCGCGGCCGATCAGCGGATCGAGCGCGTTGTCCATGGCGGATTGCGTCAGGTCGCGGCTGAATTCCGAGAGCAGCGAGCTTTCCTTGGGACGGTTGGCGGCCGATTTTTCGGACTGCGACCGCTGCAACTCCTCGCGGATGGTGGCCAGGCGCAGGCCTCGCTCGTGCAAAATCTCGGCGGCAAAGCACTTTTCTTCGCGCAGCAGGCCCAGCAGCAGGTGTTCGGTGCCGATGTGCTTATGGCTCAGGCGCTCAGCTTCCTCGGCGCCATACGCCAGCACGCGTTTGCATTCGTGGCTCAGGGGCAGGTCGACGGAGGTCGAAACCTTCTCCCGAATGGTTGTATGTCCTTCAATCTGCTTGCGTATGCTGTCTACCGCCGCGTGCGACCGCAGGAAGCGGTTGGCCAGGGTCTTGTCTTCGCGGAGCAGCCCGAGCAGCAGATGCTCGGTCTCGATATACGGGCTGCCGAACTGGCTGGCCTCGTACCGGGCAAAAAAGATGACCCGCCGCGCCTTCTCGGTATATCGTTCAAACATTTAAAAGTGCCCCCAAAACCGACGCTCGGGAGTGCCGAGCCACAAGTGACAATGCTCGCTATATATTTAAGATACCCGCGAGAGGCACATGGTTGCAAAGGTGGGGG
>DOZZ01000286.1:1673-2405 GCA_003517725.1 Bryobacterales bacterium
AAGGTGGGGGTTCAATTTGTGACGGGGCTCAGGCCGCCCCCCTCCATGCGCAGTACCCGGTCGCAGCGGCGCGCGAAGCCGGTATTGTGGGTCACCAGGACAGAAGTGAGCTGGTGTCGCTGGTGCAGCGACTCCAAAAGGGCGAAGACGGACTCGCTGGTGCGCTCGTCGAGGTTGCCGGTGGGCTCGTCCGCCAGCAGCAGCGCGGGCTGATTCACGAGCGCGCGGGCCAGTGAGACGCGCTGCTGTTCCCCGCCCGAGAGCTCGCCCGATCGATGGTGCGCGCGGCTGGCCAGACCGACTTCTTCGAGCAGGGCCTGGGCGCGGCGCGAGGCGGCATCGTGCGACGCGCCACCGACGAGCATCGGCATCATGACGTTTTCGAGCGCGGTAAATTCCGGCAGCAGGTAATGCACCTGCCAAACCAGGCCGATGTGGCGGTTGCGGAAATCGGCCAGGGCGCGCTCGTCGAGGTTTGAAATATCGCGGTCTTCGAAATAGACGGTGCCGGCGGAGGGCTTATCCAGACCGCCTAGAAGATGCAGCAGCGTGCTCTTTCCGGCGCCCGATTCGCCGATCAGGGCCAGGCGCTCGCCGCGTTCGACGGCCAGATCCACACCCGAAAAGATGGTGAGCGATTCGGCGCCGGAACGATAGCGCTTTTCGAGCTGCTGGGCGCGCAGCAGGGGGGAGCTGGTGGCCATCGTTTGTTACAGTAGCATCCATGTTGCG
>DOZZ01000286.1:2470-3631 GCA_003517725.1 Bryobacterales bacterium
TCGTTCACCTATTCGGACGACTACAATCGCGCGGCGCTCGACTCCTTGCGGAAGACAGTGGCGGAACTGGCGCTGGATGCGACGGCCAACTCGACCGCGACCTTGAGGGCGGGCTTCACGACCGTGCGCGACGTAGGCTCGTGGCATTTCATCGACGTCGGGCTGCGCAACGCCATCGCTTCCGGAAAGATTGTCGGGCCGCGCATGCTGGTGAGCGTGCATGCCATCGGTTCCACCGGCGGCCACTGCGACGACGGCGCCGGCTTTCGCGCGGGCCTGTTTGGCCGCGAGACCGATGTTACCGATGGCGTCGTCAATAGCGCCGACGAGGCGCGCAAGGCGGTGCGTCTGAACATCAAGTACGGCGCCGACGTCATCAAGACCTGCGCCACCGGCGGCGTGCTGTCGCCCACCGACGACGTGGACACGCCGCAGTTGACGCAAGAGGAATTGAACGCGCTGGTGGACGAAGCGCACGCGCTGCGGCGCAAGACCGCGGCCCACGCACACGGGGCGACGGGCGCCAAACGGGCCATTCGCGCCGGCATCGATTCGATCGAGCACGGGTCATTCCTGGACGACGAAGCGCTGGCGTTGATGAAGGCCAAGGGCACGGTTTATATTCCGACGCTGATGGCCTCCTGGTGGATCGCCGACCGTTTGGAGCGCGGCACGTATTATCCGCCGGCGATCGTGGCCAAGGCACGTTTGGCCATCGCCAGCGTTAACGCGGTGGTGCGCAAGGCCGCGGCGCAGGGGGTGGTGGTGGGCCTCGGCACGGATGCCGGCGTGTATCCGCATGGCAGGAACGCACACGAGTTCGCGCTGCTGGTGAACGATGGGTTGACGCCGGCGGCCGCGCTGCGGGCGGGGACCGTGGTGGACGCGGAACTGCTGGGTTTGTCGAAAGAAATCGGCACGCTCGAGGCCGGCAAGCTGGCCGATATCGTGGCGGTGCCGGGCGACCCGCTGAGTGACATCCGGCAGACCGAAAAGGTTTTCTTCGTGATGCGCGCCGGCCAGGTGTATCGCAACGACCGCGCGGTTGCGAAGGGCGAAGCGGTTCGGTAGACTGAGGTCTGCACATCCCCTTGTGCGCCCGTAGCTCAGTTGGATAGAGCGTCTGGCTACGAACCAGAAGGTCGGGAGTTCGAATCTCTC
>DOZZ01000286.1:3829-4320 GCA_003517725.1 Bryobacterales bacterium
TAACCATTTCAGTTTCAGCCCCAGAACGACACGTTCCAAGACCGGCCAATCACTGCCATCAACAGATCGCCACAGCACCGACCTGCCCGGTTCGTAGCGGCGAATTGCAACGATGTAGTGAAACCAGAACAAACAGACACATAGCTTGGTCCGCCTGCTCTGCATTACGCTTGACGTATTACCCAGCGCGTACTAAACTCAAAAGTGGCGAGTTGATTCGATCATTCCGCTGTGGCAAAACGGAGAACTTGAACGCCGGCAGGCGGACAAAGGAGTTTCAGGACTGCGAGAGCGTCGCCAGACGTAAGCTGCGAATGCTCGATGCAGCAACCGCCCTCGGCGACCTAAAGGCACCTCCAAACAACCAACTGGAGGCGCTAAAGGGCAACCGGAGCGGTCAGCACAGTATCAGGATCAGCGGTAAATGGAGACTTTGTTTTGAGTGGCGAGACGGTAATGCGCATGAAGTTGAAATTGTGGATTATCACTAG
>DOZZ01000286.1:4421-4813 GCA_003517725.1 Bryobacterales bacterium
GTTGAAATTGTGGATTATCACTAGCCGCCTCTCTCGCCGCGGCTAAAAGGAGAACATCACGATGTCGAGCCATACGCTTCCCCCAATCCATCCCGGCGACGTGCTTAAAGAGGAGTTCCTGCAGCCGTTTGGATTGAGCATCAATGGCCTCGCGCGGGAGCTGCACGTGGCGCCCAATAGGATTAGCCATATCGTCAACGGAGAGCGGTCGATCACAGGTGATACAGCTTTGCGGCTTGCGGCTTTCTTTGAAACCACTCCGGAGTTTTGGATGTCCCTGCAAGCGCTTTATGATCTGGAGATCGCACGAAATTTGAAGGCATCCCAAATCAAGAGGGAGGTCCGAAGATTCTCGCCGGCCGATCGAGCCACCACACGCTCGCACCCCGCCG
>DOZZ01000286.1:4907-6350 GCA_003517725.1 Bryobacterales bacterium
CCACGCTCGCACCCCGCCGTAAGCCGTCCCACCCGTTCAAAATTAATTTCCCGCTGAAAAGTTTTGGATCTATGCTACCGGCTCAAGTTATACAGGCCGAATTGCGCAATCCGGATATTTGCTCCTGCTCCGCTTACTCCGACATAGATGTCGACGGAGAGAGTATCGGGCGGGATCGTGAACTCGTGATACAGCGCGTCATCGTCTATGTTAGTGGTCCAGCCGGCCAGGGGCCAGATGGTGCTTACGCCGCCGCGCTGGATGATGTTCACGTTAATGGTGCCCGACCCGCCTCCCTGCGCTGGATTCGAGAGTTTCACGCGGCCTACAAAGGCCACGCGGTCACCGTCGGAGAAACTCCACGGCCCGGGTTCGATGAACTGCCGGGCAATTTGAAACGAGGAACCGTCGGAGGTGATCGATTCCCAGTTCACGCCATCGGCATCCGGCGCAAAGGTCAGTGAACCCGAACCTCCGGTGATGGCCCAGTCGTCAGCCAGCCCATCGCCATCTAAGTCATGCAGTAAGGTGTTGGCGCCCAGAATATTGCGCTCCGCATGGGAAGCCGTGGGAAGAAAAGAAGGCACCGGCATGAAGAAGCGCCGGGCCGACTCCAGGAACTTCTTCGCCATTACTTCCGCGCCGACATCGCTGGGATGGATTCCGTCAGCACTGTATTGCGGAAGATAGTTGCCGGTGGCCGGATCGGCAAGAGCCGAAAAGAAATCCAGGTAAGGCAGGCCGTTGCTGACGGCGTACTCTTGAATCGCGGCGTTGATTGCCGTCACGCTCGCGAAGCCTCCGTCGCGCGGCGGAATCAGCGAAAGAATAGGTCTGATGCCGTTCTGCTGAAGAGTTTTTGCCATTCGATCGATGTTCGCCATCGTTAGGAAAGGATCTCCACCCAGATCGTTGGTGCCGCCTAGCAGCACGCAGTTGGCCGGCTGTAACGCGACGACATCCTCGACTCTCGCCAGCATCTGGGCCGTTGTGTTTCCCGGGACGCCGGCATCTCCGATCTTGAGCACCTGAGCATTCGAACGGATGAAGGTCTGCGAGCCCCAGTTTTCGTTGACGTAGTCCTGCGTGGAGAAGCTTATGGAATCGCCTAGAAATACGGTGCTGTTGTGCGCTTTGGCAATGGGGTTGTAAATGCCGGGCGTGGATGTATTGACTCCTGGTCCTACGCTCAGGAAGACATCCGGCTGACTTACTTGACCGTTAACGGAGATAACCAGAGGGTAGTCACCGTCCGGTATCGAGGGAATCAGGATATTGATCTGGTCGAGACCGGGGGCGACCCGGCCGGCAAAAAGAACTTTCGCGGAAACACCTCCTAGGGTGGCCGTGGCGGAGGAGGCCAGATCATAGGCGCCGGTGAAAGCAACACCCGCGGGGACCGCGTTCACGGTTGGCCCGAAGCCCGTGCCGAAAACGCTGACA
>DOZZ01000286.1:6430-11790 GCA_003517725.1 Bryobacterales bacterium
AGAGCCGCCGCGTAGCGTCCACCCTGGGCGCCAAGACGGAACAGGGCCGGGCTGATGGCCGTGACAGGCACCGTCACCGGCGCGCTCGTGGAGCCTTGATTGGTTACCGTTACGGCCACGGACCCAGGCGCGATATCGGGTGGTGTTTCGAAGTTGATCTGCGTGGGGCTGATGTACTCGACAAAGGCGGCGCGGCCGCCGACGGTCACCGATACACCGTCGAGAGCCGTTGGCAGAGCGCCATTGACGAAGTCGGCGGAACTCCATTGTCTAGTTATGGCGGAAAGGCCGAAGCCAAAAATGCTGGCCCACGCGCCAGGCTGAATGGATTTTTGCCAGCTCGCGCCGACGACCCCGCCGGGCGCGATAGACGGCCCTTGCGCAAAAAGCAAACCGGCGGCAAAGGTCAATCCAAGAAGTTGACCGCACAAAATGTTTAGAAGATCACGCATTTAGGGCCGTGCGCGGAAGCCGCACACGCGGGCCTGTGTGCAGCTTAAAGGGGATCTGTCAATCGTATCAAGATGAAACGAACTACTTTGGTGCGGGAAAGCGCATATGCAGCGCCTGCAACTCTTCAATGATGATGCTCGATATGCAGACATTGCGAAACCATTTCTGGTTGGACGGGATGATGAACCACGGGGCGTGGGGCGTGCTGCACTTCGACAGAGCCGCTTCATAGGCTGTTTGATAGTCGTCCCAATAACGGCGTTCGGCCAAATCGGTTTTCGAGAACTTCCAGTATTTATGCGGATCGTCGAGGCGCGCCCGCAAGCGCCGCTGCTGTTCGGCCTTCGAGACGTGCAGGAAGAACTTCAATATTCGGACGTTGTTTTCCGTCAGGATCTTCTCGAACGCGTTGATCTGGCCGTAGCGCGCGGACCAGACTTTCTTCGGCGCCAAATTGTGGACGCGGGCGATCAGCACGTCCTCGTAGTGGGAGCGATTGAAGATGGCGATGCGGCCGCGCGGGGGAACGGCCTGGTGCACGCGCCAGAGAAAATCGTGTTCCAGTTCGTTGCGGCTGGGCTCTTTGAAACTGGTGACGGAGCAGCCCTGCGGGTTGATGCCGCTCATCACGTGTTTGATGGCGCCGTCTTTGCCGCTGGCGTCCATGCCCTGCAAGACGACCAGCAGCGAGTGCCGCGCGCCGGCGTAGAGCAGGGTCTGCAGATGATCCAGTTGCGCGGTGTGGCCGGCCAGGATGTGTTCCGCTTCCGGCTTGCTTTTTAAATCGCCGGTGCTGTCCGGATCGATCTTTTGAAGGCGGACCTTTCGGCCCGGTTCGACGCGGTAATGCTTGTGCCAGTTCATGCGCTACTCGAACTGGATCTGGGCGATCACAAGGTCCGGCAGGGCCTGGTTCCACTCGGGCGAAAGGTTATCGAAAGCCAGGCGGAAGGGCTTGGTGGCGCCGGGATCGAGCGGACCTTTTCTGCCACCGGTCACCGTGACGCGCTCGCGCTGGATCGGCTGGCCCTCTACATTACGGAAGAAACAGGTGACTTCAATCAGCGCGATCTTGCGCGGTCCGCTGTTGGTGATGTCGCCGGTGATTTCGACCACGCGCTGCCCCACGTAAGCCTCGGCGGCCTGCATGGCCACGTTCTTCAGATGCAATTGCCCCAGGTATTGCTTGGCCTCCGCCGTCAAGACGGCGGGCGCGGGCGGCGCCGGTTTGGGCCCCCACGTGAGCCAGGCAATCACTCCGGCAGCGGCCAGCACAGCCGCGGCAAGCACCATCACGGTGGCGCTGATCTCGAACTTGGGCTTACTTTCCGGCAACCGTCATCTCCTGTACGAACACCGTGGGGGACGCGACCGAGCCGCGGAATTCCAGGTCGGAGGCGGCTTCGAGGCCCAGCAGCATCTGCTGCAACGTGCTCGCGATGGTGACTTCAGAGACCGCGAAGGCCAGTTCCCCGCCCCGGATCCAAAGGCCCGCCGCACCGCAGGAATAGTCGCCGGTCGAGAGATTTACGCCGGAGCCGATCAGCTCCGTGACGAAGAAGCCGTTCGACACGCCGCCGATCAGTTGTTCGGGTGTGCGCTCGCCTGCCACTAAATAGATGTTGCCATGGCCCACACCGGCGTTGCCGGTGATGCCGCGCGAAGCGTTGCCGGTAGAGGCCAGGCCCAGCTTGCGGGCGGCATAGGTATTGAGCAAATAGCTGCGCAGAATGCCGCTCTCGACCACCACGGTGCGCCGCGTCGGCACGCCTTCATCGTCGAACGGAGAACTGCCGAACAGGCCCGGGATGGTGCCGTCATCGATGATCGTGACGTTCGGACCGGCGATCTGCTGGCCCAGGCGGTCGGCCAGGAACGATGACTTGCGATAGATGCCGCGGCCATCCACCGCGCTGAAGACGTGGCCCACCAGCGAGCGCGCTACGCGTGGCTCGAAGATAACGGGCACGCGCTGCGTTTCCACTTTGACCGCGCCCAGGCGGCGGATGACGCGCTCGGCGGCGCGCCGGCCGACATACTCGGGACTCTCCAGACGGGCGAAGGCGCGGGCGGTGCTGTACCAGTAGTCGCGCTCCATGTTGCCGTTTTGCTGCGCGATCGGAACCGCGCTGAGGGAACAGTAGCTGGTGCGGTATTGTCCGCTAAACCCGCGCGAGTTGGCGAAGGCGCGCGTGCCCAGATGCGTGCCGAAGGACGCGCCTTCGGAGTTGGTGATGCGCAAGTCGGTGGCGAAGGCCGCGGCTTCGGCTTGCTTCGCCATGGCGATTTTATCGCCGGTAGCGAGAGCCTCGACATCGGCTTGGTAGAGCTCTAAGTCGCGGTCGATGGAGCCCATCTCAGATGCCTCGGGCAGGCCGGCGAAGGGGTCTTCGGTTGTCACTTCGGCCAATTCCAGAGCGGCGCGCGCCAGATGTTCCAGGCCTGCCGGGGAGAGGTCTGACGTATAAGACGAGCCGGTATGGTTGCCGATCAGGATGCGCAGGCCGGCGCCGCGCGAGGAGGCCTGCTTGAGCGACTCGACCTCGCCCATCCGCACGCCGGCCGAAAACTCTTCGCCTTCGGAGATGGTGCATTCGGCATCGTGAGCGCCCAGCGCACAGGCTTGCCGTACGATCGACGCGGCAAGCTCGGCCAGGCTCATCGGCCGGTACCGCCGACGGTCATGTGATCGATCCGCACGGTCGGAATGCCCACGCCCACCGGCACGCTCTGGCCCTCTTTGCCGCAGACGCCGATGCCTTCATCCAGCTTCAGGTCGTTGCCCACCATGCTGACGAACTGCAGCGCCGCGGGCCCGTTGCCGATGAGCGTGGCGTTGCGCACGGGGCGCGTGATTTTGCCGTCTTCGATCAGGTAACTCTCCGACGCGGAGAAGACGAAGTTGCCGCTGGTGATGTCCACCTGGCCGCCGCCGAAGTTGGCGCAGTAGAGCCCCTTCGGAACGGAGCGGATGATCTCTTCGGGATCACTCTCGCCGGGCATCATGAAGGTGTTGGTCATGCGCGGCATCGGGATGTGCTCGTAACTTTCGCGGCGTCCGTTGCCGGTGGGGGCGGAACGCATCAGGCGGCTCGAAAGCTGGTCCTGCAGATAGCCGCGCAGCACGCCGTTTTCGATCAATACATTACGCTGCGTCTTGTTGCCTTCATCGTCCACGTTGAGGGAGCCTCGGCGATTGGCGATGGTGCCGTCATCCACCACGGTGCACAACGCGCTGGCGACGGACTGGCCGACGCGGCCGCTGAACGCTGACGTCTTCTTGCGGTTGAAATCGGCTTCCAGACCGTGTCCGACGGCCTCGTGCAGCAACACGCCGGGCCATCCGGGACCTAGCACCACCACGCTATCGCCTGCCGGCGCCTCGACCGCCTCCAACTGCACAATGGCCTGGCGCGCGGCTTCGCGGGCGAAGTATTCGGGCGTCTTGTCGTGCGCAAAATAGTCGAGTTCCACGCGGCCGCCGCCGCCGGAGTGGCCATTCTGCGGCGGACCTCCGTCGCGCCGCGCCAGCGCCGCCACGCTGATGCGCGCCATCGGCTGGCGGTCAAAGTTCAAGACGCCATCGCTGTTGGCGACCAGCACATGCCGCAAGCTGTCGGCGTACGTGGCTTGCACCTGGAAGACGCGGGGGTCGTAGTCGCGAGCGGCTTTATCGGCGCGTTTGACCAGATCGACGCGGGCTGAGAAGGCCACCTCCGAGGGGGCGGTCAGCACCGGGTAGAGGTTGCGTTTGGCGCCTTCGTGCAGAGCGGTTTTATCGACCTTTGCGGGCGCCGACGCGATGCAGGCGGCCACGCGCGCGGCATGGCGAATCTTTTCAGGACTCAAATCGTCGCTATAGGCGTAGCCGGTGCGCTCGCCCGCGATGACGCGGACGCCCACGCCTAGCGAGACGCCCTGCGTGGCGGTTTTGACGATGCCTTCGTCCATTCCAATGGTGCTGGTGGAGAGATATTCGAAATACAGATCCGCGTATTCCCCGCCCTGCGCCAGGGCTTCGGCCAGGTATTGTTCCAAACTGCGCTCGTCCAGCCCGAACTGCGCGGCGAAGAAGGAATCGGAAAAGGCCATAACCCAAGTTATCAAATGCTTGGCTAAGGGACTTTAATACGGCGTTCATTTGGCCTTCATGATCGCAGCCGTCTCTAGGAGTGAAGGCAAAATTGAAGCCTTTCATAAAAAGAGGAGAAACAAAAATGAACAAACTGATGACCACCGCTTTCGTAGCCGCCTCGATGCTGGCAGGCTCCGCCTTCGCCGCGCAGACCAACAAGATGGAGTCGAAGAGCACCGGCAAGACCGTGACCACGACCGACGCGGGCACCAAGACCACCGTCGTGAAAAAGCATCATCACAAGAAAGCCAAGAAGTCGGCTGCCGCGACCACTGCCCCCGCTCCCGCCAAGTAGTTCTCTTGGGTCCGCGGACCCGTTTCCAAGTCGCCGGCATGGCACGCGATAGAATAGCGTCACCATGCCGACGACCGATTTTAACCGGCGCAAATTCCTGGTAACGAAGCTAAGCATGGGGTTTGCCGCCGCCACGCTGCCCATCACTGCCCAGACTGCCATCCATACCGGAAGCGAAGGTCTGACGGCCGGCGAAGTCAGCCTTCCTGTCAGCGATGGCACCCTGCCCGCCTATCGCGCGATGCCCGCCAAGGACGGCCCATTTCCCATGGTGCTGGTGGTGCAGGAGATCTTCGGAGTTCACGAACATATCAAGGACCTTTGCCGGCGCCTGGCCAAAGCGGGCTACCTTGCGGTCGCGCCCGAGCTCTACGCGCGGCAAGGCGACGTTTCGAAGATCACGAACATGCAGGACATTATGCCGATCGTGGCCAAGGTGCCGGACGCGCAGGTGATGTCGGACCTGGATGCGGCGGT
>DOZZ01000286.1:11950-12083 GCA_003517725.1 Bryobacterales bacterium
CTGGGCGGCCAAGAACCATGGCGACGCAAAGCGGCTGGGCATCACGGGCTTTTGCTGGGGCGGCCGGATTGTCTGGCTCTACGCGGCGCACAGCAGCCAGTTGAAAGCCGGCGTGGCCTGGTACGGCCGTATT
>DOZZ01000169.1 GCA_003517725.1 Bryobacterales bacterium
GGCGCCATGCGGGTGGCAAAACGCGCCAGTTCCGCGAAATTCCGGAGCGCTGGCGTGATCGAGCGGATCGGCACATTTACTTGGATGCGCGTTCTCGCGTTGCGTTGCAGTTCGGGCTACGCTGGTGCTCTGTGAAAGCATCCGCCCCAGGACGCGCCCGCTCGGCCGGTCTTTTCATCATTGGTGTTTACAAGCTGCTGGAAGGGCTGCTGATGGTGGCGGCCGGCCTCGGCGCGCTCAAGCTATTGCACCGCGATGTGGGCGCCATGGCCATGCACTGGGTCCATGTCCTGAAGCTCGATCCGGACAACCATTACATCCACAAAGCTCTGGTCAAGGTGTTCAATGTGACGCCGAGGCAGTTGAAGGAACTGAGCGCCGGCACCTTTATCTACGCGGCAATTCGTCTGGTGGAGGGCATCGGCCTGATCCTGCGCAAGCTGTGGGCCGAGTACCTGGTGGTGATTGCGACGGGCATTTTCATCCCGCTCGAAGTCTACGAGCTGGTCCGTCGCTTCACCACCATACGCCTGGTGCTATTTCTAGCCAACGTAGCCATCGTGATCTATCTGGTCAGCGGGCTGCGGCGAGTAACCGCAGCCCCCTTAAGCAAACTAAAACGCCGTTAGCAATGTGGGGCAGGATTCATCCTGCAGCGGGTTTCAACCCGCCTGGTCTTACGAGTGGCCTTCTGAAGGCGCCGTCGCCGCAAACGCGGTCTCGCCACCGAACCCCTGGCCCGCTTCCGCGCCGCGTCCCAGCAGCCGTAGCGCCGCTGCCGTGACGTGCTCCACGGTGATGCCGAACTGCTTCAGAATTTCATCGCCCGGAGCCGACGCGCCGTAGTGGTCGATGCCAATCACCGTGCCTTCGTCCGTGGCCCAGCGATGCCAGCCCTGGGTGCAGGCGGCCTCAATGGTCACGCGCTTGCGCACCGCCGCGGGCAGCACGCTCTCGCGATAGGCTTCGTCCTGATCCAGAAACAGATTCCAGCTGGGCATGCTGACCACGCGCGCCTTCACGCCGTAGCCCTTCAGCTTCTCCTTCGCTTTGACGCACAGCGAAACTTCCGAGCCGCTGCCGATCAGAATCACATCGGCCTGTCCATCACAATCCGACAGCACATACGCGCCCTGCGCCACGCCGCCCTTGGCGTTCGAGCGGTCCAGATGCGGCACATTCTGGCGCGTTAGCGCGAACAGGCTGGGGCCTTCATGCTGCAGGGCGAAGCTCCAGGCTTCGGCCGTCTCGTTGGCATCGGCGGGGCGCATCACGTTCAACCCCGGTATGGCGCGCAGACCGGCCAGGTGCTCGACGGGCTCGTGCGTCGGCCCGTCTTCGCCCACCGCGACACTGTCATGCGTGAACACGTAAAACGCCTTCAATTTGCTGAGCGCGCCGAGCCGCACTGAGGGCTTCATGTAATCCGAGAACACCAGGAACGTGGCGCTGAATGGCAGCACGCCGCCATGCGCGGCCATGCCGTTCACCGCAGCGCCCATGGCATGCTCGCGCACGCCGAAAGCTACGTTGTGTCCGGCGAAGCTCCACGCGCCGCCCACCGCGCCCGCGGTGCCGGCTCCGGCAAACTCGGACGGCTGAAAATCGCCCAAGCCTTTGAGCGCCGTGTTGGTCGACGGGTTCAGGTCCGCCGAGCCGCCCACGATGTTGGGAATTTTTTTGGCCAGCGCGTTCATCACTTCGCCGCCCGCCACGCGCGTCGCCATGGGCTTGTCCATGGGCTTCCACTGCGGCAATTCGGACGCGAAATCCTGCGGCAGCTTGCCGCTCATGATCTGCTCGAACTCGGCCGCCTCTTTCGGGAACGCCTGCTTGTAGGCATTGAAGCGCGATTGCCAGTCGTTCTGCGCCGCCTTGCCTTTGCCTACCGCTTCACGCAAATGCTTCACGGCATCTTCCGGCAGAAAGAATTTGTCGTTGGTGGGCCAGCCCAGCGCCTTTTTGGTGGCTTCCAGTTCCTCTTCGCCCAGCGGATTGCCGTGCGCCCCGAACGTGTCCTGCTTCTTGGGGCTGCCATAGCCGATGTGCGTGCGCACCAGAATCAGCGATGGCCGTCCGGTCTCGCGCTGCGCTTCCTCGATGGCCCGCGCCACTTCCGCCGTGTCGTTGCCTTCCGCCACGTGGTGCGTGTGCCAGCCATAAGCTTCAAAGCGCTTGGCCACGTCTTCGGTAAACGAAAGATCAGTGCCGCCGGCCAGCGAGATGTGGTTCTGGTCGTAGAGATAAATCAGCTTGCCCAGGCGCAGGTGCCCGGCCAGCGAGGCGGCCTCCTGCGTCACGCCTTCCATCAGGTCGCCATCGCCGCAGATCGAGTAGGTGTAGTGATCGACGATCTGGTGCCCCGGCTTGTTGTAGCGCGCGGCCAGCCATGCTTCCGCTATAGCCATGCCCACGCCGTTGGCAAACCCCTGCCCCAGCGGACCCGTCGCCACTTCCACGCCTACTGTATGCCCACGCTCCGGATGCCCCGGCGTCTTGCTGCCCCACTGCCGGAAGCGCTGCAGCTCCTCGAGCGGCAGGTCGTATCCGGTCAGATGCAGCAGGCTATAGAGCAGCATCGAGCCGTGCCCCGCCGACAGCACGAAGCGGTCGCGGTCAACCCAGTGCGGATCCTTCGGATTGTGCTTTAGAAAGCCGTTCCATAGCGTATAGGCCATGGCGGCCGCGCCCAACGGCATGCCGGGGTGTCCCGAGTTTGCCTTTTGGACGGCGTCGGCCGACAGGATTCTAATCGTGTTGATGCACAAATCTTCTAACGTCTGAGTGGCTGTAGGCATTGTGGGTTGTCTCAAGATTTTATCGTGGAATGCAGAGGTGCGGTAACCGAAGAATCGGGGGGACTGCGGAACAGAGGAAGGCAGACCCAGGGTCTGCCCGGAGCAACGCGAAAAACTTACTTTTCAGCGGCGGCCTTGGCCAACTGCTTACGGGGCGGCGGCGCGAATTGATGCCCTTGCGCCGAACTATACGCCTTCTCGCCGGTCAGGACTTCCAGCAAATCGCCGGTGATTTCGTTGCGCAGCACCTGCACCGCCAGCCGCAGAATCCCAAAACCCTTGTCCGCGTGGGTCCAGTATTTCCGCTCTTTAGGATAAGAATCGGGCGCGCCGTAGGTCACCCACGTCTTCTTATCGTGCTCGCGGATGATGGTCTGGCAGCGTTCCGGCCCGACCCGAATGCCCAGGTTTTCGCCGCGGTAGTCTACAGTCGTGTTTTCACCCTTCATGTGTTCTCCCGCGGCGTAACCCGCTAAATCGAATTTTGCTACGGCCGTTTAGGCCAGGCTAACTTCTTCAGCTTGCAGGCCCTTCGGACCCTTCTTGACGACAAAGGACACACGCGCGCCCTCATCGAGCGAGCGGTAACCGCTCGATTCAATTGCCGAAAAATGGACGAAGACGTCCTCGCCGTTTTCGCGCTGGATGAAGCCGAAGCCTTTACCGGCGTTGAACCACTTCACTGTACCTGTTTCTTTCATGACTACCTCTTTCTTGCTCTAATTCCCGACGTGAAGATTGAGGATTGTACAGCGAGGCGGTGCGAACTGCTGCGGGACAATCTATTAAAATCGAACAACGTACAAGGAGTTGAATGCACCTCCACGATAACACAAATTGCAACCGTGCGTTCGAAATAAAAAAATTGTTGTCGTGCCGGCGGGGTGATGTCGAAAGTAATGGTGGGCTCGAGAAGACTCGAACTTCCGACCTCTTCCGTGTCAAGGAAGCGCTCTAACCAACTGAGCTACGAGCCCGGGAAACATCAGTTTAGCATGCGCTCCGGCTCAATCCAGAATCGAAACGATGGTGCCGGGGGAATTGCCTTCGAGGCGATTATTAACGTAAATAAAAGTGGTTTTGCGCTCTTCGCGCGCAATGTGCAGCAGCTCCCGTAGGCCCTCGCGCGCCGAAGGGTTGACGTCGCGCACCTCGGTGTACGGCGAGAACATTTCGACGGCCTGTTCATACGGACGGCCCTGCCGCAGCAGCGCCCGGCACACCTGAAAATCGGCGGTGCGCGCGGCCGGCAGGGTAATCTGTTGCGGCAGTTCGGGCATGCGCGTCCAGGCGTTGTAGACGTGGGCGACGTTGTGCCGCCGCAGGCACTCGAAATATTCGGGTGCCAGAAAATCGGCGTTGCGCACCTCGACGGCGTAGCGCCAGTTGCGCGGCAGTTGCTCTAGAAAGCAATCGAGACGCTCGGCGAATTCGGTGACGCCGCTCAGCACGCGCGGATGGAATGTGCCGAACTCGAAGATGAGCAGCGCGGTGCGGTCGCGGTAGGGTTCGAGCGCCTCCAGAAACATGTGCGCGAACAGCTCGGCATCTAAGAAACCCGGATTCTGACGGCCGCCCTGCAAGCCATAGCGCGTGGTCGACGGAAACACCCGGCAGGTGACTTCTTCGGGCGCCTTGAAGGCGAACTGGAAACCGGCGGGCACCTGCGCGAAGAGCTTCGACCAGAACGCTTCGGTCGGAAATTGGTAGAACGCGAAATCGCCGCAGACCGTGGGGAAAACAGTGGCGTACTCGCTCAGGCAGGTCTGCTCGAAACGCGCTTTCGAGAATTTGCCGCGCGCCAGGTAGCGCTCCCGCGTATAGATCTGCCCCAGCCACCCCTCGTACTTCCAGGAACTGCCGCCGACGAAGATGCCGCCTGCCGCTAAATCGCGCAGCTTCGCCGCGAGGCCGTCCCGATCGAACGCCGGAGCATCGTCGAAAAGGTTCATCATGCGATGATTACAGATTGGAAAAATTAAAAATTGCCGTGGTGGGCGCGGGCTTTTTCGGCGCCAATCACGTTCGCATTGTCTCGCAATCGAACCGCGCCGAGCTGGTGGCCGTGGTCGACGCCAATCTCGCCACCGCCGAAGCTGCCGCGGCTCCACATGGGGCCCGCGCGCTCACCGATCATCGCGAGCTGCGGGGTTTGGCCGATGCGGCGATTGTGGCGGTGCCCACCACGGCGCACGCCGCCGTTGGCTGCGATCTGCTGACTGCCAGTCTGGACGTGTTGGTCGAGAAACCGATCGCCGCCGACCTGGCTTCCGCCAAGCGGCTGGTCGAAGCGGCACGCGCCGCCGGCCGCATTTTGCAGGTGGGGCATCTGGAACGGTTCAATCCCGCCGTTCTGGCGCTCGAAGCCGCCGCCACACTTCCTCTCTTTTTCGAGATCCACCGGCTAAGCGAATTCAGCCCGCGCAGTCTGGATATCGACGTCGTGCTCGATCTTATGATCCACGATCTCGACATCGTGCTGAGCCTGGCCCGCGGCAAGCTCGAAGAAATCCGGGCCTCCGGCATCTCCATCCTTTCCTCGAAGACCGACATCGCCAACGTGCGGCTGCAGTTCGACGACGGCGCCGTGGCGAACCTGACCGCCAGCCGGGTTTCTATCGAAAAAGTTCGCAAACTACGCGTTTTTCAACCTGGGCAGTACCTTTCGGTAGACTACAGCCGTCAGGATTTTGTGGCCGTTTCCGTCGACCAGAACCGAAAAATCTCGTTCGGCAAAGCCGCCGTAGCCAAAGCCGAGCCGCTGCAGCTCCAGTTCGATGCCTTCCTCGATAGCGTGGCGGCCCGCACGCCCCCCAAGGTTGACGGCGGCGTGGCATTGCGGACACTCGACCTGGCTTTGCGCATCGTGGATAAAATTGAAGAACACGCGGGCATCGTCGCCCACAGCATCGCGAAAGAATGCCAACCGTAGTCAGCCGGCCTCACAACAAGCCGCTCGAACCGAACTTTTTGCTCAATTGGGAAGCGGGCCGGGACGCGTCCAGCCGCCGCGCCGCACTGGCAGGCACGGCCGCCGTGCATGCGCTGGCGATTGCGGTTCTGATGCTGGTGCCGTCCGAGTCTGTCCTGAACCGGCGTCCCGCGCCGGAGCCCCGAATCACGCCATTGGTAGACCCGCTGGTATTGACGCAGAAGGCGCCCAATCCCAACAAGCCTTCGAACACCGTCAGCCTGGATGCACTGATGGCGCCTCAATTCCCGCGGCCGCGGATCGCCCAAAAGCCGAATCTGCCGCCGGTACCGCCGCCTGCGCCCGCGGCCGCTCCGAAGGTGATGGCCGAGGCGCCCAAGCTGGAAGCGCCTAAGCCCGAGCCGAATAAGGCCGCCGGTGTCCTGAACAATTTTCCGCAGCCCGCCGCGCCGGCTCCGGCGCAACCAAAGCTGGTGCTCGAGGTCCCCAGCGCGCCCAAGCCCGTGACACCCACCGGGCGGCTGGCTGTCCCCAACGCCAACGTCGAAGAAGCGGTGAAAAACCTGGCGCACGCCGGCGGCAGTTCGAATGCCGTGGGCGACATCGTGCCCGATATCTACAGCAGCCGATCGCCGTCGCCGGGGCCGCCGCGCGCGGCTGTCGGCCTGAAGAGCGATCCCCTGGGCGTCGATTTCCGGCCGTACCTGCAACAAGTACTGCAGGCGGTGAAGCGCAACTGGTTCGCCGTGATGCCCGAAAGCGCGCGCCTCGGCCAGCGTGGCCAGGTGGTGTTGATCTTCGGCGTCAACAAAGATGGCAAGATCACCAAGATCGTGTTTTCCACCGAGTCTGGCGCTCAACCATTGGATCGCGCTGCCGTAGCTGCCCTCAGTGCCTCCGACCCGCTGCCGCGCCTGCCGGTCGAATACAAGGGTGCCAGCGTGGCGCTCCAGTTCACCTTCCAGTACAACGCTCCGCGTCACTAAGTCGATGCAATCGAGGCTCTGGATGCCCTTCGCGGCCTACGGCATTCTCGCGGGCCTCGCGCTGTTGCTGCTTTCCGGAAAACTTCTGCTGGCCATCCTGATCCTGCTGGCGGGACTTGCGGTGCGCACGGCCATCGCGCATTTTGCGCGCTGGTAAATCCCAGATCGAAACGCGCGGTTCATTGCGGGTCCGGAAGTGAATCAAAACCTAGGTTCAAGACCTTATCTGTTGCTTGATACAACCCAGGTAAATAGCTAAACAAAAGGTACTTATTGTCCATGCCGAGCTCTGGCCGTGCTCATGCTTTTGTTCTATGCCATGGCACTCCAGACCGACCTCAAACAGCAGCAGGAAAAACTCAAAGCGCGTGACCGCATTGTGCTTGAAAATCTTCCCTTGGTGAAAGCTATCGCAGTGCGGGTACACGAGAGTTTGCCGGTTCACGTGGACCTTGACGACCTTGTGCATGCCGGCGTTCTGGGGCTGATCGACGCCGCCACCAAATACAACTCCCAGAAGAAGGTCGCATTTCACGCCTATGCCAAACACCGCATCAAAGGCGCCATTCTGGACAGTCTTCGGCAACTGGACTGGGCCTCGCGCGATATGCGCAAGCGGCACAAGAAGCTCGAAACCATCACGCGCGAGCTGACCGCGCAGTCGCAGGAGGCTCCGTCGGAATCCGAGATTGCGGCCAAAATGGGCGTGGGTCTGGAGCGCTGGCGGCGCATGGCTCTCGAGCTACGGATGGTGGGGCTGACCTCCATTACGCCCAAGGCCGACGAGGAGTTCCAGTCGGTGCCGGAATCCGCTGCGCGCCCGGACTCGCAGCCCGACAACATCCTGGAGCGGCGCCAGATGAGCATTGCGCTCGAAAAAGCCATGCGCACGCTGCCCCTGCGCTATCAAAAAGTAGTGTTTTGCTATTACTCGCGGGAGATGACGATGCGCGAGATCGGGGGGCTGCTGGGCATCAATGAAAGCCGCGTCTCGCAGATCCACAAGGGTGCGCTCGAGCGCATGGCCGAAGCGCTGCAAGCGGTGGGCATCGATTCAGTGGAGTCGCTCACGTAGTATGGGCCCGAAACGCCAGCACTGCGTTCAAGCCGCCGAACGCGAAGGAGTTCGACAGCGCGTACTCCACCGCCAGTTCGCGGGCCACGTTGGGGATCACATCCAGATCGCAGTCCGGGTCGGCCTCGCGGTAGTTTGCCGTTGGCGGCAGTACGGCATGCCGCAAGGCCAGCAGCGTGGCGCTTGCCTCGAAGGCGCCAGCGGCTCCCAGGCCGTGGCCGTGCATCGACTTAGTTGAACTGACGGCCAGCCGGCCGGCATGCGGCCCAAACAGTTGGCGGATGGCTGTGGTCTCGGCCGCATCGTTTGCCAGGGTGCCGGTGCCATGAGCATTGATGTAGCCGATCTGTTCTGGATTGAGCCGCGCATCGCGCAGTGCCATGCGCATGGCTTGCGCGGCGCCCCCCGGCGAGGGCTGCGTGATATGCGCGGCATCGGCCGACATCCCGAAGCCGGCGATCTCTCCGTAAACCGCCGCGCCCCTGGCCAGCGCGGCCTCCAGCGGTTCCAGCACCAGCATCGCCGCGCCCTCGCCCAGAATCATGCCGGTACGGTCTTTTGAAAACGGGCGGCACGTGTCGGGCGAGACCACGCGCATGGCTTCCCAGGCTCGCAAAATACCGAAGCTGAAAGGCGCTTCGCTGCCCCCGGCCAGCGCCAGATCCACGGCGCCGGAACGCACCATCCAGAAGGCATGGCCAATAGCATGGGTCGAGGACGCGCAAGCCGTCGAAAAAGTAAAACTGGGGCCCGTAATACGGAGTTCCATGGAGATGTGGCTGGCGCCGGCGTTGGCCATGGTCTTCGGAATAGTCAGAGGATGTACGCGGTTGCGGCCCTCCTTATAAATTGCCTGGAAGCCCTGGTCTTCGGTGGCCTGTCCGCCCACGCAGGAGCCGGTGACGATGGCGCTATTCTCACGCAGTTCAGAGGTCCACTGGATCCCGGAATCCGCCGCGGCCTCGCGCGCCGCGATCACCGCGAACTGCGCGAAGCGATCCATGAAGTCGCACTGCTTCTCAGAGAAGTGATCGGCGGGGCGGTAATGCTGGACTTCGGCGCCGTTCGCGAAGCGCAGCTCCGACATATCCACTTCGCGAACCGGCGCAATGCCGCTGGCGCCGGTTCGCAGGCTGCTCCAAAACTCGTGCCGGTTGTGGCCGATGCCGCAGATCGCGCCGATTCCGGTAACCGCAACGCGGCGCATTTATTTCGGGGCCGCGTCGGCCAGACGCCGGACGCCCTCGATCATGGCGCCAACGGTTTGAATACCGCGCGCTTCTTCATCCGGAATCGAAATATCGAATTCGCTCTCGAGCGCGAACAAAATGTTGACGCCATCCATGGAATCGATGCCCAACTCTTCGAAGCTCTTGTCGGGCGTGACGCTCTCCATCGGCAAACGCTGCGTGGCGGCGATCACGCGCAGCACCCTGTCGGTCAGTGCGTCGGACATAGCATCTCCGTCAACGTCTCGAGCCGGAACCCGCGTGTGAGCAGCGCCGGCACCAGCGCTTCCACGGCCGCCACCGTAGCGGAGATATCGGGCCGCGCTTGCAGCGCCCGGCCGTCATGCAGGCAGATAATGGCCCCATTCTCGGCATGCGCCATCACGCGCCGCACAATCTGTTCCGCCGGCAGCCGCCAGTCGCGCCCCACTACGCTCCACATGGCCCCGGTCAGTCCCAGTTCGCGCTGCATGGCGCGAAATCCGGGCCAGCGGATACCGTAAGGCGCGCGGCAATAGGTGGGTGTCACGTGCAGCATATTTTCGATAGTGTTCTGGGCTCGCTGAAACTCATGACAAATAAACGCGGGGCTTTGGAACGAAAAATAAGGGTGCGTATCGCTGTGGTTTCCGATCTCGTGCCCGGCATCGCGCACCGCGCGGGCGACCTCCGGCAGGCGGCGAATATTGGCGCCGCACTGGAAAAATGTGGCGCGAGTTGCGGAGGTCTCGAGCGCACGCAGCAATTGCGGAGTGCTCTCGCTGGGACCATCGTCGAACGTGAGTGCGATAGCGGGACGCCGCCGGTCTCCGCGGTAGACTGAAGGGCCAAAAACCTGGGAGCTCTTGCCCCGCACGGCGTACATCATGCAGGCCACCGACCCCAGCATGGCACTCCCCAGGAGCGCGGTCCACCGCATCGGTTCCGATGGTATCACGCGCCCCCGGCACCTTCCGTGTACAAGCGGGGATCCCATGTGGCGCGGCTACCGCCGTCCGTGGCTGTCTTTCAGGGCCGAAGGCCTACCGGCAAAGCCAATTGTGGGAGAGGCGAAACGCCGGCTTCCCTCTTGTTTTGTTCAGCATTTGCCTGCGAAAAGCACCGAAAACAGAAGTCATTTTGCGGTCCAAAGCCAATTTTCGGGCTGAGTTTTGAGGCGCCGCGCGGGGGCTCAGGCAT
>DOZZ01000042.1:0-703 GCA_003517725.1 Bryobacterales bacterium
CTCCGGGTAATCCCTACGCGGACCCCGAGGGTTATGTTCCGTTTGGAACGCTGGTGGATTACAGCGCCGGCCGCAGCAACGGCTGTACCAGCTGGGCTCCGTCGGACGCCGAGCGGATTTTGGCCTTGGTGAAGGACAAGCCGACGACGCTCTACATCTATCCCGAATCGACTGACATCGTCGCCGTCACGCGAGCGATGAAGGCAGGCCGGTCGACGTGGAGCGCGGGACTATATTGGAACGACTCCTGCTTGAGAGAAATCGGCTCTCCGAACTTTTGGCCGAAGGAAACTCTCGAACCAGTCCTCCTTCAATACAAGAAAGATCACCCGCAGCCGGAGCCGCAGCCGCCGCCGATTTGCAGGGGGTAGTGCTGACAGCGCGAACGTCGCCGAAGAGCTCGCTAATGTCTGCTATTGGCACTTTGCGGACATGTTTCAATCTCGGCAACATGTCTGCTTCTGGGGGTAAAGCGGACCTGGTGTCAGTCTGCGGCTACTGCTGACAGACACGCCACGGCTGCCTTGCGGTTGCAGTTTCGTGCCTCAACCCGAGTTCGCCGAATTTATCTGGAGTACACCCGAGTTCATATTTGCAGTCGCCGACGATGCCGAGAGAGTCTCGCACTCTCGCGTGCTAGAGTGAACTCTAGGGTACCGGCATAGATTGCTGAGACACCGCGATGAATGGCTTCGTAAAGCCA
>DOZZ01000042.1:863-3839 GCA_003517725.1 Bryobacterales bacterium
GTTCAAATCTCTCCAGCGGCACCAATCTGGATTCTAGGACCCCTTCGCCCAGGCCCCGTTGGCGCCGGGACTCGCAAAAAAAATGGAGGGGCTTGCACCCCTCCATTGTCGTAGCTCTCAGGCAGCTTGCCTTTCCAAGGAGCGCTTCTCGGAATCAGTGAGCTCCATGTTCAGCTTAGCCTTGAGAAGCGAGGAGTGAGGGCTGAGGGACCGCAAGCTAACCTGGAGGCCCTCAAAGATACGTAAACTTCGAGTTGGCCTCCTGTGAACGCGCGGCCGATGAGCGGGGACGGGGTCAGCAGGTCGAATGAAACAAACCGCAGAGAACGCTGACTCATGCAGTCAGGGTCGGGAGATCACCTCACCACTCCAAGGGTTGGAAGCGCTATAGCAATCCTATGAACAAAATTGACACCGTTTACGCGAGCAGAGTGCCTTTATACCCACCGCGAGTAACGCCGCCACCGAAGCCTCTGAACCTGCCACAATCCTTCATAAAGTTTCTCAGTAACCCGCTGCTGGCCATACCGGAGTCCGTCTATCACGAGCCACTCGTCGTCTTGCGTGGCCCTCCCGCCATCGCCTGGGTGACCGACCCGGCCCTGGTTAAGATCGTGCTGCTCGACCGCTGCGATGACTTCCCCCAGGATCCGCTCCTGCGGCGCGTGCTGGGCCCCTTATTCGGCAGCAGTATCCTCACGTCCGAGGGCCGTGACTGGCGCTGGCAGCACCAGACGGTAGCGCCGCTCTTTCGACATGGCGAGATCCTCCGATACGTGCCGGCCATGGTTGCGGGTGCGGAGTCGGCGATCAAAACATGGAGCGCGGCACCACCAGGCTCAACCCACGCCATCGATACTGACATGGTGCGCGCCACGTATCATGTCATTTCCAACACGCTGCTGGCAGGTGATGGTGCCCTCATCGGCGAAACGATGGAACAGGGGGCTGCCGACTATGTGGCGGGTCTTTCCTGGTCGATGGCCTATGCGGCGCTCAACCTGCCTGTCTGGCTGCCGCGCCCGGGCCGCCGCCGCATGCACTTTTGGGAGTCGCGTCTCAGGGCCGCCGTTACCGGCCTGATCCACGCACGCCGCGCCTCCCCCGACGATCGCGACGATCTCTTTACCCGGCTGCTCGGCGCGGTCGACCCGGAGACCAGCCAGACGATGTCGGACGAGCAGCTCGTCGACAATCTTCTGACGTTCCTTTTGGCCGGCCACCATACCATCGCCGCAGCGCTGACTTGGACGCTCTACCTCACGCCGCGCGCGCCGGAATGGGAAGCCCGCATGCTGGAGGAAATTCGGCAGGTCGTGCCCTCCGGCCCCGTCACCGGTGAGCACATTGACAAGCTGGTGACCGTGCAACAAGTGTTGATGGAGTCGCTTCGGCTCTTTCCGCCGCTGCCGGTGATGTCTCGCTACGCCGCAGAGGATGTCGAACTGGCCGGCGAGCACATTAAGGCCGGCACGCTCATCGGCTTGCCGATCTACGTGATCCACCGCCACTGCAAACTGTGGGACAACCCGGACCGCTTCGATCCGTCCCGTTTCGCGCCAGGGCGCGAGGTCGGTTATTCGCGCTATCAGTTCATGCCGTTCGGCGTGGGCCCAAGGATCTGTATCGGTGCGGCCTTCGCGCTCATCGAGGCCACAGCCATGCTGGCCACGCTCGTCCGCGCCGCCCGGTTCGAGAGCCCTCCCGGGCAGGAGCCTGTACCAGTCTCGCGCGTGGTACTGCTCCCGAAGGGTGGCATGCCGATGCGGGTAACGATGCGCCATGGAGCCCGACACTAGGTGGTCGTATCCCATTGCCCAGACCTAACAAGGGCAGCTATTCGCGCACACGTCTCCAAATTCCTGCACCACAATCCACTCCCGTGCGCGAGAATCCGCGGCTGTCCCACGCGTTGACGGAACTCTGGGCCAAGGTCTTTCAAATTCACCAGGCATGTCCGCTTTTGGGCACAAAGCGGACCAACTCGAGGGGCGCGGTTCAGGTCAGCTACTGACCATGGCGGACATCTGGCCGAGCGTCTGCTACATATTGAAAAACGCCTCGGAGCGCGGTCACGCTGCCCGCCAGAGTGTCGGATGGGCCGGTCATACGGGGAGTGTCGGTTGAGATAGGCTCGCCGCGGCGCTGCTTGCCGCCTGCTCCCCCAATGGTGCAACCTGCGCGTCAGCCGCACAGGACGACGCGCATGGCCGACCCCGAGCAATTCAACGCCGATCAGCTTGCCTTCTGGAACGGGCCGGGCGGGCACACCTGGGTGGCGCGGCAGGAGCACACCGACATCACCTTGGCGCCGGTGTCGGAGGCGCTGCTTGCCCTCGCCGCGCCGGCATCGCCAATGTCGATTGGCTGCAGGCCGACGCCGCCACGGCGGCGCTGGACGGATTCGATTTGCTGGCGTCGAACTTCGGCGTGATGTTCTTCGGCGACCCGGTGGCGGCCTTCGCCCACATGCGCCGCGCCGCCAGCCCTGGCGCGCGGATGGCGTTCGTGTGCTGGCGGCCGATTACCGAAAACCCGTGGATGGAGGTTCCGTTGCACGCAGTCTATCGCCACGTGCCCCAGCGGCCGAAACCGGACCCGCAGGCTCCCGGAATGTTCGCCTTCGCTGATCCGCAGCGCGTCTACCAGGTACTCACCGCAGCCGGCTGGGCGCCGCCGCGGCTCGACAAGCTCGACCTCGATCTGGACATCGCCGCCGGTCGCGGGCTGGAGGAGGCTGTGAAGCAGTCGACCCAAATCGGCGCCGTCAACAGCGCGCTGCGCGGCCAGCCGGCGGAGACCGTCGCAGCCGCCATCGTGTCCATCCGCAAGACGCCAGCGGCGCATCTGGAAGGCGCGAGCGTGCACTTGCCCGGTGCGATGTGGTTGGTCAGCAGTGCGCCCGCCTGAGCGAGTCCGGTGAGAAGACCGCGAAACCAGCTTCTCCAACCTTGCCCCACGGCGCAACTTCGGCGC
>DOZZ01000042.1:3953-4519 GCA_003517725.1 Bryobacterales bacterium
CAACGCGATGGGTCACTATAATTTCAGCTACTGACCCAAAGCGGACGTCGGCGCTTATGAAATTCCTATAAGAGCGCGCTCCGCTCCGTCTCGAAAACCTACGCGACAAAGCGCTAATCAGTATCGTGGGTCGCAGCCCGATCCGCGCCATCGCTGTCACGCCGGCGCAAGCTCGTTGGCGTTGAGCTTGGCCTTGTCGCTCAAGGAGCACCGCATGTTGGACCTCACCCTGATCGCTCTCGGTCTTGGCTTTTTCGCCGCTTCCGTCGCTTACGGGGAACGGGTGCGCATTGAACAGCGGTTTGCTGCTGTCGCCAACGCAGTGTGCTACCGGTCTCGCCGCGATGGGGACGCCATCTCCACAAGCTCTTATTGGTTAACGAGCTGTTTAGCGCCCGTTGATTCTAATCGGCTGTGAGTAAATTCGGGCGCGCCTGTAGCGGAATCGCGGTTTTATTATGGCATGAGGGATAAGACTTGACAGTGACCAAAATGACACCTCTTCACTAGCTCCGTTAGGAGAGTGTCATGCGATCGTCAGTGCTCCGTAAGTCCGATTACAAATT
>DOZZ01000120.1:0-7481 GCA_003517725.1 Bryobacterales bacterium
ATGGGAGCTTGCGCGGAAGTGAGGCCGCACCCCAGAAGCAGCACGGCAAAAACGCGGCGTAGCATGGAAACTTCTATTCTAGCGAGGTTCGCGCGCCGCCGCTGCGGATGCGCGAGCCAAGGGGCAGCACCGCGGGGTCGGCGGCGACAATGCCCCGATGAGCCACGGTGCCGGACGCGGTGGGCTGGGCGTCGCGGGAAAAGGCTGTCGCCTGCATGCGCATGACGCGCCTCCCGTGCCGGCCCCGGGCAGCAGGCAGCGTCTGAAAAGTCAGCAACAACAGAGCGGCGAGGAGCAGCAACCGCATGGAACTTGAGACTAGACGAAGGCCGCGACGCCCGCTTCGGCCACGGTCTGGTCCTGTTTGCCCGAGCCGCCGCTGACGCCGATTGCGCCCACTACTTCGCCGTCGCGCTTCAGCGGGATGCCGCCGGCGAAGATCATGACCCGCCCGTGGTTGGAGGCGTGAATGCCGAAGAACTGGTCGCCCGGCTGGCTGTGTTCCGCCAGGTCTTTGGTGGCGATGTCGAAGGCGCGCGAGGTCCAGGCCTTGTTGATCGAAATATCGATGCTGCCGATCCAGGCCCGGTCCATGCGCGCATGTGCCACCAGGTTGCCGCCGCGGTCCACCACCGCGATGTTCATGGGTTGCCCGATCTCCAGCGCCTTCTGTTCGGCGGCGGCAATCGCTTTGCGTGCTTCGGCGAGTGTCATCTTGATTGCTCCTTATTGCGTAGTGTATAAGTATGCCGCGATGTCTGTAGGTTGTCAGATTAGATGAAAAGGCTGGTGTTGATTTCAAAGCCGGAACCGCTGGTCAATTGTCACAGTTCGACGTAGAAGGTCTGGCTAAGAGCACTATTGGGGCCGGAAGATGAGATCTCGCCTGCGCGTGGGCGATCCGTGTTCTCTTCCCCCTGGCGCCAAGGCCCTTCGGATCTATAACCTGCCCTACACTCAGTGCGCGCTCTTCGATTTCGGTATCGCGTCGCCCAGGTTCATGGAGTGGCCGCCTTCGCTGATGTAGTTGCGATTCCAGGCCGGAATTTCGAGCACCACGTCGCCCTTGACGATGCACTGGCAGCCCAGCCGTGAGTTGAGCTGCACGTCCGCCGCGGTCTCCACGCGATCGGCTTCGTCGTCTTCCATCTCCGAGAGATTCTGCGCTCCGGATTTCACCACCACGTGGCAGGTGGTGCAGGCGTTGTTGCCGCCGCAGGCATGTTCCAGGTTGAACCCAAAATTGAGCGCGACGTCCAGCGCGGATTCCGGCAGCCCGTGCTCGCGGTAAGGCAGTTTTCCGTGCTCGAACTCGAACGTAGCGTTCTCCGGAAGAAAGGTAACCTTGGGCACATCAACATTATAGCGGGACACGTGCTCACGCTATACTTTGTGCTTCCCGTGTTTCATCGATTCGAACTCAACCTCCAACAGGCGTTTAGCCAATTCCTGGCCGCGCGTTACGGCCTGGATCTGCCGGTCGTGATCGAGCAGCCCAAGCAGCCCGAATTCGGCGAGCTGGCCGTGCCGCTGGCCTTCCAACTGGCGCGCCAGCTTAGGCAAGCGCCAAAGAAGATCGCCGCGGAGTTAATTGAGGGCATCGGCTCAATCGACGGCGTGGCAGCCATGGAAATCGCGGGTAACGGCTACATCAATATTCGTCTCGACCGGGGCGCGTACGGCCAGGCCCTGTTGCGCGCCGAGCCCGAGACGTCCGCCGGCGCCGGCGGTAAGATCGTCGTCGAGCACACCAATATCAATCCCAATAAAGCCGCGCACATCGGGCATCTGCGCAACGCCGTGCTGGGCGACACCTTCGTGCGCATGTTACGCTCGCGTGGCCGTAATGTCGAAGTGCAGAATTACATCGACAACACCGGCGTGCAGGTGGCCGACGTAGTCGCGGGCTTCCATTTTCTGGAGCGCAAAACGCCGTCCGAAGTGCGCGAGCTGGCGGCCCGCGCCGAGCCCCGCTTCGATTACGTGTGCTGGGACCTGTATGCCCGCACCGCGCAGCATCTGAACCAGAATCCGGATTTGGGCTGGCGTTCGGAGACGCTGCATGCCATTGAGGCGGGCCACGGCGAGCTGGCCGAGATGGGCGCGGTGGTAGCGGGCGCCATCGTCGAGCATCATCTCGACACCATGCTGCGGCTGGGCATCGAATACGACGTGCTGCCGCGCGAAAGCGAGATTCTGCACCTGCAATTCTGGGCCGCGGCGTTCGAGCAGTTGCGGCACACTGGCGCCGTGCATCTGGAGACGCAAGGCAAGAACGCGGGCTGCTGGGTGATGCCGGCGGCGGCCTTTTCGGCGGGCAGCGAGGTAGATGACAGCAAGGTGATCGTGCGCTCGAACGGCACCGTCACGTATGTCGGCAAGGACATCGCCTACCAACTGTGGAAGTTCGGCCTGCTAGGCAAGGACTTCTACTATCGCCCGCTGCGCCAGTATCCCGACGGCCATCGCGTGTGGCAATCGACGGACCAGCCGCAGGTCGAGCCCGCGCCGGCCTTTGGCAACGCCGTGCGCGTTTACAACGTAATCGACGCGCGACAGTCGTATCTGCAGGACGTGGTGGTCGCGGGTTTAAAAGCGTTGGGCGCGGTGCGGCAGGCCGAAGCGTCGATTCACTTCTCCTACGAGATGGTGGCGCTCTCGCCGCGCTGTTGCGCGGATCTGGGCATCGAACTGAGCGAGGAGGACCGGCGCCGCCCGTATATCGAGGTCTCGGGCCGCAAGGGGCTGGGCGTCAAAGCCGACGACCTGATCGACCAGTTGATCGCGACGGCGCTGCGCGAAGTGGATTCGCGCCATCCCGAAGATCCCGAGCAGACCCGGCGCCGCGTCGCGACCCAGATCGCGGTGGGCGCCCTGCGCTACTTCCTGTTGAAGTTCACGCGGCCCACCGTGATCGCCTTCGATTTCCAGGAGGCCCTCAGCTTTGAGGGCGAAACCGGCCCGTACGTGCAGTACGCGGCGGTCCGCGCGCGCAGTATCGGGCGAAAGCTGGAGGCGCGCGGCGCAACGCTGCCGGACTTTGCCAACGAGTTAACGCGCGAGGCGCTGGCGCGCCAGCTGCAGGCCGAAGACTTCTGGCAGATGCTGCTGGCGGCCTCCAAAGCCGACTCGGCCATCGAGCGCGCGGTGGCGGCGGGTGAGCCGGCCAACGTGTCGCGCTACGCTTTCACGCTGGCCCAAGCCTTCAACAACTTCTATCACCAGTACCCGATCCTGAGCGAAACGGATCGCGAGAAAAAGGTCTTTCTGCTGTGGATGACCGACTTTTTCCGGGCGCAACTCGAGCGCGTGCTGGGCGTGCTGGGCATCGAAGTGCCGGAATTCATGTAGCCGGCTCTAGTTCTGCACGGTCACGAAACAGCAGCCGCTGCTGCCGGGCAAGGACACGCCGCCCGCCGTGCCCGCCACCGGCAGATCCCCGCTCGGCGCCGACGCCGGCAACGTCACGTTGATTTGATAGAGCGCCGCGTAAGGTGCGATCAGCCCGCCGACGGCAGCCGCCGGGACGCCCCCGACGGTGATCACGGGGTTCGTGACGAAAGGCAAAAAGACTGGCGTGGGCTGGCCCGCCGGGGCGGCCGGATTAGTCGGACCAAAGCCATTACCGTAAAGCACGATGGTCTCGCCGGCTTTGGCCGGAGTCGTGAAATTCGGCGGCGTGCCCGGGAACAGGCCCACCGGACCAATCAGCGTGCCGTCGGCGTGGGTCGCGGCCAGATACTTGCCGTTAAATGTGAAGAAGGCGGGCGCCACCGCCTGCAGCATGACCATCGCGATATTGCTGGCTTGCCCGTTCACGGTCACCTGCACCGGCACCGTGCCGAAAGCGGTATCGGGCGGCGCGATCACGTTGACCTGCCCCGGGCTGACGTATTCGACATAAGCTGCCTTGCCATCAATGGTCACGCTGGTTCCGTCGAGCGCCAGGGGCAGCCCATAGGCCAGATCCGCCGCGCTCCAGGTGCGCCCGGGACTGGTGGTCGACAGGTTACTGCCGTAGATCGAGACATACGCGTTGGGCCCAATAGCGGGCGTGCCGCTGGCGGTGTTCAGCACGCCCCCCGTGCCGATCGACGGCGCCTGCCCGGTCTGCGGGACAAGCGTGAAGCCGGCGGTGTGGATGTGCTTGCCGAATTGCGTATCGGCGGTGGTGGGGGAGGCATTGACCGCCACATAGAAGGTCACATTCCCGGCGTTGGTGGCCGGCGGCGTCCAGTCAAAATGCCACACGCCCGTCGGATTGACGGGCAGAGCAAAGGCGGTGTGTTCCAGAAACTGCACCGGTTCACTCGCCGGACAGCCACTGGCGGGTTTGATGAATCCGTCTGGGAGGTCGCACAGCACGAGCGTCGGATGCACGCTATCGGTGGCGGTCAGGTCGCCGGCCTGGCCATTTTGCGGATCGCTGTTGAGCCGCGCGGTCAACTGGAAGCCGTAGTCGAGCGCGGTGGGGTCGCTGGCGGTGAGGGTGACGTGCTGCGTGGCGCCGGGCGTGTAGGTGAAGCCGTTGGGGAAGGTCAGCGTGATGGCGCTGGAGTTGGGAATGAGAGTACCGCTGTGGCAGCCCGAATCGAGACACGTCCGATCGCCGGGCGCGCCGGTGCGCCGCGGCTCCGGACCCGTGGCATAGGCCAGGGCCAGGGCCGGCAGTAAAAACAGGAAGCAGAGCGTGCGGAGAATCATGGAGGTCCCTGAGGTCGTTGCTTTATTCAACGCGCAAACAGCGCCGGAAGTTACGGTTAGTTGATGCAGGCCAGCGCCTTGCGCGTAAGCGTAGTGAGCGGCAGCCGGGCGGCTTCGTCTGCCGCAATCCAGCGGTACCCGCGCGGCGCGCGCACCGGCCCGCAGCGCAGCACGGTCACTCGAAAGAGCTGGTTCACGATAGCGTGGCGCACCCGGGCGACCGGCTCGAGCGGCGTGGCGGCCGGCAATCGGGCGGGCTCCGGCAGTTCCCAGAATCCGGCGAGGCGCGGCTCGCCGGCGGCGCGCTGGCCCAGCAGCACATAGCCCGGCTTGCACGCCACCACCACCTGTACATCGACCGCCCGCGGCTTGGCGGCGCCAAGCTTCACCGGCAACTGCGCCTGCGTCCCAGCGGCCCGCGCCCGGCACACGCCGGACAAGGGACAGGCCGTGCATAAAGGCGCGCGCGGCAGGCACACGGTGGCGCCCAATTCCATCAGAGCCTGGTTGAAAGTACCGGGCTGGGCTGCCTCCAGCCAGCTGTCGGCAATCGCCTGGAAGCGCCGCCTCGTCACGCCGGCCCCGGTATCGGAGGCATCGTTAGTCACCCGCGCGATCACGCGCAGCACGTTGCCGTCAACCGCCGCGTGGGCTGCGTCGAAGGCAATGCTGGCCACGGCCGCCGCGGTATAGCCGCCGATGCCCGGCAGCGCGCGCAACTCGGCGTAGGTCCCGGGGAAAGCCGGAGCGGCGCCGATGGCTTGCGCGGCCAGCTGCAAGCGCCGCGCCCGCCAGTAATAGCCGAGGCCGCTCCACAGCGCCAGCACCTCGCTTTCGGCGGCCTGAGCCAGCGCTTGCGGCGTGGGGAAGCGCCGCAGGAATTTCTCGTAGTAAGGGATCACGGCCCGCACCCGCGTCTGCTGCAGCATGATCTCGGAGACCAGAATGCGCCACGGGTCGCGCGTGCGGCGCCACGGCAGATCGCGCCGCGCGCCGGCATACCAGGCCAGCAGCGGTGGGGCGATAAGAAGCGGCTTCAGGGTTCCAGCACCTGTACGAACTCGGCGATCACACGGTAGTGCCGGTTGAATTCGTCGGGCTCCAGATCGAAGGCCTCAAACTCGGGATTCAAGGGCTCCAGCCGGATGCTCGCATGCCGCCATTCATCCTCCGACGTCTGGCGCTTGACGCTGGTATAGCGCTTGACCGTGAATTCGGCGCTCGAATCGTTGGCGCCCAGTTGCTGCAGCAACACGCGCTTACCCTGCCTCGACCCGGCGCCCAGCTCCCGGAACACGCACCAGCTGCCGTCGGGAATCAACGGCTGCATGGAGCGTCCCACCACCTGCGCCACAAACAAATTGCGGGCCGGCCGCAGCCCTGGGGGCAGGCGCTGCCAGCCGGTGATCTCCACTTCCATGTCTTCCCCAAAGCGGGTAGCCGCCGCCCGCAGCGAATAGACCGGCAAATGCGTGATATAGGGTTCAAAAGCCGAATCCACGTGCTCCTCGAACAGCTGTTCGAGCGCGCGGTCGAAACTGGAGTACGTTACGGTCTCGCGCGGCGTGAGGCGCAGAAAGTTCGAGAGCGAATCTTCGATGCGGTCCAGATAACCGGAACCTTCGCCGGCCACCTGGCGCTCAAAATCGACGGCCAGCATCTCGCAGAACTGCTGATCCAGCGGGTCCAGCCCGAGGCCGCTGAAGTCGTCGCGAAAACGGGCTTGCAGCCGGTTGTGTTCGGGATCGAGCAGCAGCACCGCGATGGGCGCGGCAGGCCGGTCCGGCGGGGCTACTTGCAGCACACAGCACTGGCCGGTGCGCTGCGACGAAATGGGAACGACAAGGGCCACCTACACCCAAGAATAACGCTTTGCACCGCCCGCAACAATGCTTTTCCGTGCCGAATGAAAGACTTAGGCGTTTCACCGCAGCGCCGAGGCCTTACTTGCCTACGGGGGTCAGCCGAATTGGCATTAGAACTGCTTCAGTTCAAGACGACGGCGTGCACGAGATTACGCCAAAGGAGACGATATGCTCTGGACGATTTTTGTGATTCTACTGGTGTTATGGCTCTTGGGTCTGGTGACCTCTTACACCATGGGTGGCTTCATCCACGTGCTGCTGGTGGTCGCCATCGCGGTCGCGCTGATTCAGATTATTTCGGGCCGGCGCGCGGTCTAGCGCGACTCAGTATTTCGGCACGCGGGGGTCGACCTGCTCGCTCCAGGCGAGGATGCCGCCCTTCATATTCCGGACCTTCTTGAAGCCACTCTGCTTCAGGAAGTCCACAGCCTTGGCGCTGCGAACACCGCTCTTGCAGTGCGCCACGATCTCTTCCGCCGAGGCGAGTTCACTGACTCGCTTCGGCAGTTCCCCGATCGGAATCAGAGTTGACCCGGCAATTCTCCCGATTTGAAATTCATGGGGCTCGCGCACGTCGAGCAGCAGGAAATTATCGCCCCGATCGAACTTCTCTTTCACTTCTTTGGGAGTAATATCTCCCGCGACCTCGACCGGATTGTCGTGCGCCGGTACGCCGCAGAACTGCTGGTAGTCGATCAGCCCGGTCTGCGTGGGATGATCGCCGCACACCGGGCACTCCGGATTGCGGCGAACCTTATACTCGCGGAAGCGCATTTCGAGCGCGTCATACCGCAGCAGGCGCCCCACCAAGGGCTCGCCAATACCCAGGATCAACTTCACCGTTTCGGTCGCCTGCATCACGCCGATCATGCCCGGCAAAATGCCCAGTACCCCGCCCTCGGCGCAGCTCGG
>DOZZ01000120.1:7623-8082 GCA_003517725.1 Bryobacterales bacterium
ACCAAGCCCGGAGGAGGCGGCTCGGGATAGGAGCAGCGGTAGCACGGCCCGCCGGGGAAGCCAAACACGGTGGCCTGCCCTTCGAAACGGAAGATCGAGCCGTACACGTTCGGTTTCCCGAGCAGCACGCAGGCGTCATTCACCAGATAGCGCGTCGGGAAATTGTCGGTGCCGTCCACCACCACGTCGTAATCGCGCAGAATGTCGAGAGCGTTTTCGCTGGTCAGCGCAGCTTCATACGGCACCAGCTCGACGTTAGGGTTAATGTCGCGCATGCGGTCCATGGCGGAGTCGAGCTTCTTGCGGCCGACGTCGGCCGTGCCGTGAATCACCTGCCGGTGCAGGTTGGTGTGGTCCACCACGTCGAAATCGACGATGCCGATGCGCCCGATGCCGGCCGCCGCCAAATACAGCCCCAGCGGTGCGCCCAGCCCCCCGGCGCCGATCAGCAGCACCTTG
>DOZZ01000248.1:0-23845 GCA_003517725.1 Bryobacterales bacterium
GTGCGTGTGCGCGAGATGACCGCGTGGGTGCGCAAGACCAAGGGCTCGGAAGGCATCATCCCGCGCTGGGATGGCGCGCGCATGCCGCTTTCAAGCGAGCTGGCCGATGCCGTGCGCGTGCGGCTGGAGCAGGCGCGGCGCGGCATTTTTGAAGGGCTTGAGATGCAGTCGGTGCGGCCCGTGCTGGAGACCCAGATGGAAATTTCAACGATCCCGGGGATGGATGAGTTTCTGATCGAGCGGGTCAGCACCAGGGAAGGCCGGCATCTTTTCTTTTTTCCATTCGAAGGGCGCCTGGTGCATGAGGGGCTGGCGGCCTTGCTCGCCTGGCGCATCTCGCGGCTGCAGCCGATCACGTTCTCGATGTCGATGAACGACTACGGCTTCGAACTGCTGGCGCCGGAGCATGCGCCGGTAGAGGCGGCGATCGAGGCCGGTCTGTTCTCCCCTCGCGAACTGGGGACGCATATTCCCGAGAGCCTGAATGCGGCCGAGATGGCCCGGCGCCAGTTTCGCGAAATTGCACGCGTGGCCGGGCTGACGTTCACCGGCTATCCGGGGCAGAATAAAAGCGTGCGGCAGATTCAGGCATCGAGCGGTCTGCTGTTCGACGTCTTCATGCGCTACGACCGCGACAATCTGCTGCTGGACCAAGCCCACCGCGAGGTGCTGGAGCGCCAACTGGAGCGCAGCCGCCTGGGCCACACGCTCGAACGTCTGTCGCGCAGCCGCATCCTGTTGCGAGATCTGCGGCGTCCCTCACCGCTGTCATTTCCGCTGTTGGTGGATCGCACGCGCAACCGCGTCAGCTCGGAAAAACTGGCGGATCGCGTGCGCCGCATGCGGGTAGCGCGCTGAGTCCGAGCTTGAGCGGCGACCTGACCGTGGAGTTGGCTGGCGAGACGCTGTGCCTGCTGCCGGAGCGTGCCGTGCATTGGCGCTCCACGCTGCTGATCGCCGATACGCATTGGGGCAAGGCCGCGACGCTGCGCGCGAATGCCGTGCCGGTGCCGCACGGAACCACGGCGGAAGATTTGGCGCGGCTGAGCTCCGCACTGGCCCGCACCGGGGCCGAGCGGCTGGTGATTTTGGGCGACGTGATCCATGCCCGGCAGGGGCGCTCGCCCGCGACGTTGGGCACGCTGGCGCGCTGGCGCGAGCGGCATCCGGGGATCGCGATTCTGCTGGTGCGCGGCAATCACGACCAGCGCGCCGGCGATCCGCCAGAGGAGCTCGGCATACGCTGCGTGGACGCGCCGTTCGCGGAGCCGCCGTTTGTCTACCGCCACTTTCCGCACGAGTCGCGCGAGGGCTATGTGCTGTCGGGGCACATCCATCCGGCGATTAAGCTCTACGGCGGCGGCTTACAGAGAGCGACACTACCGTGTTTTTATTTTGGACGGCGTGTGGGCATTTTGCCGGCTTTTGGCGGATTTACTGGGATGGGGCGGATACATCCGGGACCGGAGGATCGGGTCTACGCCATCGCCGGCGATGAAGTGATCGGCGTATCGAATTCAGATTAATTGACGTTCGCCGCTTAGCGCGACTCCCCCACGCGGTGCAGCTTCAGCAAATTCATCGTCCCGGGGCGGCCCACCGGCTGGCCCGCCACGAACACCACTGTTTCGCCGGCCTGCAGCAGGCCGCGGTCCTGCAGGATGGCGTCCATCTGCGACAGCATGGCGTCGGTCGAATCCACATGTTCGGCTAGAATCGGCGTGACGCTGTACACGACGGCCATGCGGCGCGCCACGGCTGCATCGGGCGTTACGGCGTAGATGCCGACGGGCGGCCGCGAGCGGGCGATCAAGCGCGCGCTCGCGCCGGAAGTCGTGAACACCACGATGCACTTGGCGTGCGAATGGCGCGCCGCATGATACGCCGCGTCGGCCACCACTTCGGGCGTGCTGGCGTTGGGCAGATTCGGTTTGCGCGGCTCAAATCCTTTGCGCGCGATAGCCTTCTCGGCCTCCATGGCGATGCGCGTCATGTACGAAACAGCCTCCACCGGATATTTCCCGGTCGACGTTTCGGCCGACAGCATCACGGCGTCGGTGCCGTCGTAAATGGCGTTGGCCACATCGCTGACTTCGGCGCGCGTGGGCGATGCCGCCGTGATCATCGACTCCAGCATCTGCGTCGCCGTGATCACGAATTTACTCTTGCTCCGCGCTTTGCGAATGATCGATTTCTGAATCTGCGGGACGCTTTCGAGATCCACTTCCACCCCCAGGTCGCCGCGCGCCACCATCACGCCGTCGGCCTCGTCCAGAATCTCCTGGATGTTGGTCCAGCCCTCGGGCTTCTCGATTTTCGCGATCACCGGCGTGGTGCAGCCGCGCGCCGCGATGCGCTGTTTCAAGTCGATAACATCGGCCGCGTTACGCACGAACGATAGCGCGATCAGATCCACGCCATGTTGCAGGCCGAACTCCAGGTCCTCGATATCTTTCGGCGTCAGCGACGGCGCGCTCACCTGCACGCCCGGCAGGTTGATGCCCTTGTTGTTGCCGATCATGCCGCCGCTGACCACTTCGAACTCCACCGTGTCGGCGGTCTTCGACAGCGCGCGCAGCACCGCGGCGCCGTCGGCCAGCAGCACGCGGCTGCCCGGCTCCACGTCGTCCGCGAATTTTTTATAGCCGGTGCACGCGAGCCGCGCGTTCCCCAGCACCGTGCGCGTAGTGATGCTGAAACGCGCGCCGCTTTCGAGCTGGCACACGCCGCCTTCGAATTTGCCGAGGCGAATCTTGGGACCCTGCAGATCCAGCAGCACGGCGATATGGCGGCCCGCGGCTACCGCCTCCGCGCGCACCGTCCGAAGGCGCGACAGATGCTCCGCTTGCGTGCCATGCGACGCGTTGAAGCGGAACACGCTGGCGCCGGCCGCGATCAACTGGCGCACCATCTCCGTCGATTCACACGCGGGGCCCACGGTGGCCACGATTTTGGTGTTGGGCATTTCGGGTCTGGACTGCCGGCGCGTTACCATGACCATTCTGCCATCATGGATCTCTTCGAAGCCATCATCCTCGCCATCATTCAAGGCGTCACCGAGTTTTTGCCCGTCAGCAGCTCCGCGCATCTGAACCTGGCGCCGTATCTGTTTCGCTGGCCCGACCCTGGTCTGACCTTCGACATCGCGCTGCATTTCGGAACCCTGATCGCGATCCTGATCTACTTCTATAAGGATTGGGTGCAGATTGTCGGGCAGGCCTTCGGGCTACGCGCTGGCAGCGATGAAGAACTGCGCCGCAACCGGAACCTGTTCTGGCTGCTGGTGATCGGGACCATTCCGGGCGGCATCGCCGGGCTGCTGCTCGAAAAATATGCGGAGACCACGCTGCGCAGCCCGGTGCTGACCGGCGCCATGCTGATCCTCTTCGGCTTGATCATGTGGCTGGCAGAGCGCCTGGGCTCGAAGCAGCGCGACATCGCGAGCGTAAATTTCCGCGACGCCCTGGTGGTCGGCTGCAGCCAGGCGCTCGCCATCGTGCCCGGCGTTTCGCGCAGCGGCTCCACCATCTCGGCCGCCATGCTGATGGGCCTCGACCGCCTGGCCGCGGCGCGCTTTTCCTTCCTGCTGTCGACGCCCATCATCGCCGGCGCGGCGCTCTCGGCGGCGCATAAACTGCACCAGAGCGGGGGCGTCCCGCCCGGCATGAAAATGCCGATGATCGTGGGCGTGGCGGTCAGCGCGCTGGTGGGCGCCGGCGTGATTGCGCTGTTCCTGAATTTCCTGCGCCGCCGCACTTTGATGCCGTTTGTGGCGTATCGCGTAATTTTTGGCATAATAGTAATCGCTCTGGCTCTCTTCCGCGCTAGCCACGCGGGATGAAGCTTTTCACACCGACTCGCTCAAAACGCCTGAATGAGGTGGTAGGACTGGTGTTTCTTGCCTGCGCCCTGCTGCTTCTGATCAGCCTGAGTTCCTACCATTTCGCCGATCGCAGTTGGAATACCGCGACCGCCGTGGCCAAGCCGCTGAACTTGGCAGGCCCGCTGGGCAGCTACGTGGCCGACCTTTTTCTGCAAATGTTCGGTGCCGCCGCCTTCCTTTTTCCCATATTTGCGATGATCCTGGCCTGGCGCTGGGTGATGTCCGAGGCGGTCGAGACACCCATCGTGCGCGTGGTGGGCGCAATTTTATTCCTCACCTCAGCCTGCGCCGGCGTTTCGATGATGCCACGCTGGCACCTGTTCAACGGCTTGATTCCCCTGGGCGGTGTGTACGGCTTGCTCGCGGCCGGCGTGCTGTTAGATGCCCTGAACGCCACCGGCGCGTCGATCGTCATCGTCACGGCGCTGATCGTATCGGCGTATCTGTTGTCGTCCTTCTCGCTGGATCACGTGACGCAGGCGGCCCGCGCCCTGGCTGCTCCCTTCCGCGCCATCGCCGCCGCTTTCCGAGGCTGGCGCGAACGCAGCCGCGAGCGTAGCCGGCAGCGCGCGCAGGAGCGGGCCGAGCGCCGCCGTCTCCAACGCGAAGCCAAAGTTGCAGCGGAACCGCAGGTCGAAATGCAAGCGCTGGCCGACGAACCCGTGGCGGATTCGCTCTTCAGCCAGGAAAAGCCTGCGGCCGCCGAGCGCATTCCGCCGGCCAAGCCCTCGCGCCGTCGCGCCTCCCCGGTAGCTGAAGAAGTCCCGATTCACGAAATACCCATTGAACCGCTGCCCGAAGCTGTCCCGGCTTTCTCGAATGAGATCCCGATCCGGCCTATTGAAGACTTGGCTCCGTGGGAAACCAGCCCGGCTGCATCAATGCCGCAGGGTAAGGTGCTGCCGTTTGTCTCGGAAGCGCGCGTTCCGACGCAGTTCCGTCTGCCTTCGACTGAGCTGTTGAACCCGCCGCAAGCGCGCTCGGCCTATGACGAGCAGGAGCTGAAGAACACCGCCGCCGCCATCAAGTCGAAGTTCGAAGAGTTCAACGTGCTCGGCTCCGTGGTGCAGATCAACCCCGGCCCCGTGGTCACCACGTTCGAGTTCAAGCCCGAGGCCGGTATCAAGTACAGCCGCATCACTACGCTGACCGAAGACTTGTGCCTCGGCCTGCAAGCCGAATCCATCCTGATCGAGCGCATCCCGGGCAAACCCACGGTGGGCATCGAGGTGCCCAACGTCAACCGCGAAGTGATCAGCCTGCGCCAGATGATCGAGAGCGACGAATTCACGCAGTCGCGCTCGAACCTGACCATTTCGCTCGGCAAAGATATCAACGGCCGCATCAAAGTAGCGCCGCTTGAAACCATGCCGCACGTGCTGATCGCGGGCTCCACGGGCTCGGGCAAATCGGTCATGATCAACTCGCTGGTGATGTCGATTCTCTACAAATCGACGCCGGACGAAGTGCGCATGATCATGATCGACCCGAAGCGCGTGGAACTCGGCATGTACGAAGGCATTCCGCACCTGCTGACGCCGGTGATCACGGATCCGCGCAAGGCCACTTACGCCCTGAAGAACGCCGTGCTCGAAATGGAGCGCCGCCTGCGGCTGCTGGCCGAACATGGCGCGCGCAACATCGACCAGTTCAACAAGAAGATCCGCAAGCTGCAGGAAGAGCCGCGCTCGCTGTTCGCCGAAGAGGAACCGGTGAATGAAGAGCTGAAGCCGCTGCCCTACATCCTGATTCTGATCGACGAGTTGGCCGACCTGATGATTCTGGAAGGCCGCAACGTGGAAGAATCGGTCACGCGCCTGGCCCAAATGGCGCGCGCCGTGGGCATGCACCTGGTGCTCGCGACGCAGCGCCCCAGCGTCGACGTGATTACCGGATTGATCAAAGCCAACTTCCCCGCCCGCATCAGCTTCCGCGTGGCCACGCGCGTCGATTCGCGCACCATTCTGGACGTGATGGGCGCGGAACACCTGCTGGGCAAGGGCGACATGCTGTTCCTGCCGCCGGGCTCCTCGCGCCTGACGCGGGTTCACGGCGCATTCGTCACCGAGACCGAGATCAACGGGGTGGTGGACTTCTGGAAGGCGCAGGCCGTGCCGGACTACGACCAGTCGTTCCTGATGGCGCCGCCAACGGACGACGGCGAGCCCGAACCCGAAGAGCCGTCAGGCGATCAGGACCCGATGTACGAAGAGGCCCTTCGCGTCGTGATGGAGATGGGCAAGGCGTCCACCTCCACGCTGCAACGCAGGCTGCGCCTAGGGTATGGCCGCGCCGCGCGCATTCTCGACATGATGCATAAGGACGGCATCATCGGGCCGCCCGACGGCAGCAAACCGCGCGAAGTGCTGAAGCGCCCCGACTGGCTGCGCGAAGTCGACCGGCAGGAAGTCTAAGCCAGTGTAAGCTCCGGCGCTCGCGCCAGCACGTACGGGCCTTCCGGAATCACCGCCACGCGCGCGCTGGCAGGCAGGCTCGCCAGCAGCGCGGCAACTGCCTCCCGCGCCGAATCAAACGCCGGTCCCCACAACTTTTCGCGCAACTCCGCGGGCAGCCCCGGCACATAGAACAGCAGCCGTTTCTGGCGGCTCACCAGCGCCAGTTTTTCAAGCTGCCACTGGTCCACCGTGACGGGCGCGTGCTCCACGCCATCGAGAAATTCCCGGCCCGAAGCGAAGCGTGTCATCATCGCGGCGAATTCCGGCGCGCCCGCGCCTTCCGTACACTCGGCCAGCAGCAGGATGGTCCCGCCCGGCTTCACAATGTGCGAAGCCGCCGTGACGCCCTTGACGGCCTGATAAAACGTCAGGTCCAGAGGATAGCCGGCCGACGTCGTGATCACGGCGTCCACCGGCTCTTCCAGCGTTTCGAGCATCACGCGCGACACGAACTGCATCCCGCACGCGTGCGCCTGTTCCGGATGGCCCGCGAAGACTTGCGCGATCGGCCGAACTCCCTGATGTGTCCCCGGCTTGCCCTGCCCCAGCGCGACGTCCACCAGAAAATCGTGCCGGGCCATGCGCGCGATCTCCAACAGCTCGGCGTGCAGCGGATTGTCTTCCACCGACCCTTCGAAGGTGCGCGAATCCCGCATGAAGCGCGGGCTGTGCAGCACTTTGATGGTCTCCTGCGCGGCTAGGCCCGGCGCGATCAACTTGCGTCCGCCCGAAAAGCCCAGCATCAGGTGCGGCTCAATAAACCCGAGCGTGATGTGCAGATCGGCCGCGACGAAGCGCTCGTCCACATACACCGGCGTGCCGGAACGCGTGGCCCCCAGATGCCGGTGCTCGCTCAAGTTTTTCGCGAAATGGTTTTCGACGCGATAGCCGGCGGCGATGTCGGGTCCCACGATCTCCAGAATCTCGGCTTCGGTGGCCGGCCGGTGCAGGCCCGTGGCGATCAGAATCACGATGTTTTCGCGCGCGGTCCCGGCGGCTTCCAGACGCTTCAGAATCGGCGGCAGCACCAGGCGATTAGGCGCGGGCCGGGTAATGTCGCAAACCGAAATGGCCGCGCTATGCTTGCCGCGCGCCAACTCCTCCAGCGGCGGCGTGCCGACCGGATGATCCAGTGCGGCCTCAATGGCGGCCGCTGCGTCGGCCAAAGGCGCGGCGGCGCGGGCGTCTAAAACGCGATAATGGGGTCCGTCGGGAAGCTCCAGCGGCATCCCGTTTTTGCCGAAGGCGAAGTCTACGTGCATAGGGGCAACCTACCACATGGCGCGCTGCGCGATAGCGGCGCGTGTCTCGTATGTAGTAGACTGATAAGGTTAAACTAAATGCCGAAACGTACTTTTCAGCCGAACAACCGGCGCCGCGCCAAGACCCACGGATTTCTGACCCGGATGAAGACCGCCGATGGCCGTGCCGTTATCTCCCGCCGCCGCGCCCGTGGCCGCCACAAACTTACTGTCAGCTCCGAAAGGTAAGCGCATCGCAGGCTTTCCTAAAGGTGTCCGGCTCTTACGATCGCGTGATTTCCGAAGAGTGTACGATGGCGGCTTCCGCCACGCGGGGCCGTTCTTTGCGGCCTTTTGCCTTCGCACCGACGTGCCCGGTCCCCGCATCGGTTTCACCACGCCCCGCGCGCTCGGTTGCGCGGTGGTCCGTAACCGCGTCAAGCGCCGGCTTCGGGAAGCGGTGCGCGCACGCCTCGATCAACTGAGCCCTGAGTGGTCTATCGTCATCAATCCGCGCCGGGCGGCGCTGCAGTGCGCCTTCCCCGATCTGGAGCGCGAAGTCGCCCGCCTCTTCGAGCGTTGTTGCGCCGCGGGACCCGCGCGGGCGTGACCGCCGCGCTGCGTTTCTACCGCGCCTGGCTGTCGCCTCTGCTGCCGTCGGCCTGCCGTTTTCACCCCACCTGTTCTGAATATATGTTGCACGCGGTCGAGCGCCAGGGCACACTGCGCGGCGTATGGCTCGGCCTGAAACGCCTGGCCCGCTGCCATCCCTTTTGCGAAGGCGGCTTCGACCCCGTTCCGAAACCCAAATTTCATGAATGATCCGATCAAACCGCCCGGCAAGAACGAAGATCCCATGCTCCAGTGGCGCATGCTGCTGGCCTTCGCGCTGATGGGCGTGGTGCTCTTCGCCACCCCCTATTTCTTCAAGTCGATCGCCCCGCCCAAGCCGGCCAACACCGAAGCCAATCGCAAAGCCGCGCCCGCCGCTGCTCAAAAGGCTGAGACCGCCAGGCCCATCGAGGCCGCGCCCGCGCCTCCAGCCGACGCCAGCATGCTGGCCGCGCACGACGAACAGTCCCTCACCATCGAGACCGATCTTTACCGCATCGAGTTTTCGAACCGCGGGGGCGTGGTGCGCAGTTGGACCCTAAAGAAATACACGAATGACAAGGGCCATCCGCTCGAACTAGTGAATCCCCTGGCGGCCGCCAAAACCGGCTACCCACTCTCGTATCAGTTCCGGCAAACGGTTCCGGTGGATCTGAACCAGACGCTGTTTGTGGCCACGCGCGACGGCGACTCCGTCACCTTCGAGTTCCACAATGCCAAAGTCGCGGCGCGCAAGACTTTCAAGTTCCAGCCCAATAGCTATCTCGCCGAAGTCAGCAGCGATCTGACCGTCGACGGCGCGCCCACGCCTCACATGCTGGCCTGGCGCGGCGGCTTCGGCGACCTGGCCGTGAACAACCCCGCCGGCCAGGCTTCGGCCATCCACTTCGATTTGAGCGACCAGAAGCTGGTCAAAGCCAACGCCAAGAGCGCCAAAAACGGACCCGTCAACACCGATGGCTCGTATTCGTTCGCCGGCCTGGAAGACCAATACTTCGCCCTCGCCTTTCTGCCCTCGGGCAATGGCACCGTCTGGACCACCACCTTCAACGATGCCGTCGCCACGCCCTACGACAAGTCGGAGCAGGCCTTCGTCGGCGCGGCCGTGGGCGGGCAGGCCAACAACCGCTTCCAGCTTTTCGTGGGTCCCAAAGATATCGACCTGCTGAAGCGCATCAACCCCAAGCTCGAACAGATTGTGGACTTCGGCTGGTTCGCCATTCTGGCCAAGCCGCTCTACCTGGTGGTGCACTGGCTCAACGACAACTGGATTCACAACTACGGCTGGTCCATCGTCCTCACCACCGTCGTCATCAACCTGCTGTTGCTGCCGCTGCGCATGACCAACATGAAGTCGATGAAAAAGATGCAGGCGCTGCAGCCGCACTTGACGGTCATCAACGATAAGTACAAGGGGCTGGGCTTCAAGGATCCTCAGATGTCGAAGAAAAATGAGGAGACCATGGCGCTCTATAAGGAGCATGGCGTCAACCCCATGGGGGGCTGCCTGCCGCTGCTGGTGCAGATGCCTTTCCTGTTCGCGTTCTACAAAGTGCTGTCGATCTCGATTGCGCTGCGGCATGCCTCCTGGCTATGGGTCACGGATCTGTCGCAGGCCGAACATCTGGCCATTCACGTCCTGCCGGTGCTGATGGTGCTGACCGGACTCCTGATGCAGCGCATGACGCCCATGACCGGCGGCGACCCGTCGCAGCAGAAAATGATGCAGTTCATGCCGCTGATGATGGCCTTCTTCTTCTACTCGCAGTCGGCGGGGCTGGTGTTATACTGGCTCACTGGCAACGTGGTAGGCATTGCGCAACAGTGGTTTTTCAATAAGACGCTCTCGCCGGTTGTGGTCCCTGCTCCGCCTCGCGTGCCAGTCAAAAAAGGCGGAAAAAGGTAGACCGTGGATCGCAAGTATAGCGTTGAAACTCTCGCGCCAAAAATAGAAACCTTCCTGCGGCCGATGCTGGCCAGCGCCGGCTTCGACCTGGCCTTCAACATCGTGCCGGGCCACTCGGCCAACCCCGAGATCGAAAATCCCGAAGTGGTCGTAAACTTCAGCGGCCCCGACGTGGACATCCTGTTGCGCAACCGCGGCGAACTGCTGCTGGCGATCGAGCACGTCGCCATGGAAGCCATGCGCGTGCCTTCCGAAGACCATTCGCTGATCTCATTCGACGCCAACGATTACCGCGTGCTGCGCATCGAAGAATTGCGCGCCAGCGCGACGGCGGCGGCCGACCGTGTCAAGCACAGCGGGTCGCCCTTCCGTTTCAATCCGATGAACAGCCGCGAGCGCCGCGTGATTCACCTGGCGCTGCGCGGTGAAGATACGTTGCGCAGCGAGAGCGCCGGCGCGGGCGGCTACCGCCACGTCATCATCTATCCAGCGGGCATGCCGAGTTTGCCCGAACCGCCTCCGCCGCCGGCGCGTCCGCCGCAGCGCAGTGACGACCGCGGCTCGCGCGGCCCACGCGACCGGGATCGCGGCAGGCGCGGCCCCAATCGCGGCAACCGCTAACCTATTATTGTGTGCTAGACATTGTGGGGCAGGCTTTCAGCCTGCAGCGGGCTTCAGCCTGGCTTAAGCCTGCCCCACAGGCAACCCTTGTCTTGATATATCGATCTTGAATCCCCATAGCACCATCGTCGCGATCTCCACCGCCCCGGGCCGCGGCGGCATCGGCGTCGTGCGGCTTTCCGGCGATCAGGCTCTCCCCATCGCCCGCACGCTGCTGCACGGCGATGTCGCGCTGCCATCGTGGACGCCGGTACTCGCGCACCTAACCGACGCGCAAGGCGCGGTCATCGACCAGGCCGTCGTAACCTACTTCGCGCGCCCCAAATCCTACACCGCCGAAGATGTCGTCGAAATCGCCTGCCACGGCTCGCCCGTGGTGCTGCGCCACTGCGTCGAGCGTGCTCTAAAAGCAGGCGCGCTACTAGCCGAGCCCGGCGAATTCACCTTGCGCGCTTTCCTGCACGGGCGCATCGACCTGCCCCAGGCCGAAGCCGTGCGCGACCTGATCGACGCCACCACTCTCTATCAGGCGCGCATCGCCGCGCAGCAGATCGATGGCTCAGTCTCGCGCCGCGTGATGCCGTTGAAGGTGCAGCTGCTCGAATTAATTGCCCTGCTCGAAGCCGGCATCGACTTCGCCGAAGACGATATCGATGTCGCGCCGCCCGCCGAACTCTCGCGCCGCCTCGCGCCCATCGCCGAAGGCGTCACGCGTCTGGCGCAAAGCTTCGCCTACGGACAGATGGTGCGCGAGGGCTTCACGCTGGCCATCGTGGGTCGCCCCAACGTCGGCAAAAGCAGTCTCTTCAACCGCCTGCTACAACAGGATCGCGCCATCGTCACGGACCTCCCAGGCACTACTCGCGACATGATCTCGGAGGTAGCCTCGATCGGCGGCATCCCGATTCGCCTGGTCGACACCGCCGGCATTCGCGAAGGTCGGGAACTGGTGGAGCGCCTGGGCATCGAGCGCAGTTTTCAAGCCATGGCGGATGCCGGACTAACCCTGGTCATAATAGACGCCGCTGCCGGCATGCTGCCCGAAGACACTCTGCTATGGGCGCGCGCTCGCGGCCAGGGACGCTGCCTGCTGATCGCCAACAAATGTGACATCGCGCGCACCACGCCAGATGCCCTGAACGTTTCAGCTTTAACGGGAGAGGGCATCGCCGACCTGCGCGACGCCATCCTGCGCGCCGTCGCTCCCGAAGCGCTCGAGGCGGAGAGCGGATTTATCACCAGCCTGCGCCAGGAACAGGCTCTGCGCGAAGCGGTGGATGGTCTGGACCGCGCCGCCCTCGCCATTGCCGAAAATATCCCGCACGAGATGCTGCTCCTCGATCTCTATGCGGCGCTGCGCGGCCTCGACACCGTCACCGGCGCCACCACCGCCGACGACATCCTGAACCGCATCTTCTCCACCTTCTGCATCGGCAAATAGGCGGCCTACTTCAGCGTGGTCTTGATGGTTCCCAGCAGCTTCTCCACCGTGTACGGCTTCTGCACAAAGGCGGCCACCTGTTTGCCCTTGAAACGGCGCATGGCCTCGGCCCCGTCATAACCGCTCGACAGAATCACCGGCAAATCGGGCCGCTCCGCTTTCAGGTGCTGCAGTGCCTCTTCGCCGTTCATCACCGGCATGGTCAGGTCCAGAAGCACGGCGTCGATCGCCGGGTTCTCCTGAACCATCTCGACCGCCGCCTGCCCGTTGGGCGCGGTCAGAATGTGATAGCCGTACTTCCGCAGCGTTTGCACTGCCACGCGCAGCACCATCTCTTCGTCGTCCACCACCAGAATGGTGGCGCTGCCGCGCAGGTTGGGGAGCCGCTTTTCCTTGGACTTTTTCACGGCCGGAGCGACGGCCGGAAGCCACACTTTGAAGGTGGTGCCCTGCCCTGGCGCGCTGAATACCCGAATCGCGCCGTGGTGGCCGCGTACAATGCCTGAAACTGCCGCCAGACCCAGACCGCGTCCGGTGAACTTGGTGCTGAAGAACGGATCGAAGATTTTGGCCTTGGTGGCTTCGTCCATGCCGGTGCCGGAATCGGTCACTTCTAAAGTCACGAAATTCCCGGGGCGCATCGAGTTCGGCTCGAAATTGGCCTTCACCATCTCACTGTCCACCTGCTCCACGCCGGTCGTGACGCGCACGTAGCCGCCGTGGGCTTCCCCGATGGCCTCGGCGCCATTGATCGCCAGGTTCATAATCAGCTGCTGGATCTGGCCGCCGTCGGCCATCACGGGCGGCAGGTTCTCGGCCAGATTCAACTGCAGATCGACGTTCTTGGGAATGGACGTGCGCACCAGCGTGCTGATCTCGCGGCTCAGGTCCGACAGATTCAGGCGCTCCACGATGAAGCGGCCCTTGCCGGCGTAGGCCAGCATCTGGCGCGTTAAATCGGCGGCGCGCTGGCTGGCCAGCACCACTTCTTTCATGAGCTGCTTGGTCCAGGTGTCGGCCTTGCCATCGCTAAGCGCCAGGCTGGCGTTGCCCATAATGCCGGTCAGCAGATTATTGAAGTCGTGCGCCACGCCGCCGGCCAGCAGCCCCAGGCTTTCGAGCTTGGCGGTCTGGCGCATCTGTTGCTCCAGATGCTTGCGCTCGGTGATGTCGCGGAAATTAAGCTGGCAGACCTGGCTCTCCACCTCCTGATAGCAGCTGGCTACAATCTCAACGGAAACCTGCCGCCCTGATCGCGTCTTCAGCGTCGCATCCGGTACGCGCAAAATATCTTCGGACTGCACCCGGTGAATCATGCCGGCCGCATCGCGAATCTCCGCGAACGGCTGGGTCGTCCAAAAACATTTGCCCAGCAGTTCCTCCCGGCGGTACTCCAGCAACTCTCCCAGAAACGGATTGACATCCTCTATCTCGCCGGTAGCCGCGTCGGCGATCAGGATGCCGTCCTTGGCGCTTTCGAACAGGCGCCGATATTTGGCTTCCGCCATGCGTTTGCGGCCGCTGATGTCTTCAATCGCCAGCAGTGTCTGCCCGTTGGTGCCGTCGCGGACCAGCTTGCGCGCATTCAACTGGTACACGCGCCGGCCCTCCTGCTCCAGCTCCTGTTCCACCTCCACATCCTGCGCGTGGCCGTCCATGTTTTCGAGCAAGTGGCGCACCCGCGGCACATCCCAGCGCCCATTCTGGATCTCAAAGAAGCTGCGCCCCACCGTCTGCTCGGGCGTGACGTGGAAGCTCTCGAAGAAAGAACGGTTGGCGCTGTGCAGCCGCAGTTGATCGTCCAGCACCAGCAGCGGCTCGCGCACCGTGGCCAGGATGGTCTCGACATAGTTGCGCGTCTCCTCAACTTCAGCCAGAGACCTGCGGAGTTGATCCACGTCGAGCAGCTGCAGTACCGCGCCCGAAATGTGGTTGTCGCTCGTGCGATAGGGCCGGATGCGCATGGAATGCCAGCGCCCCTCCTGATCCCGAACCTCCTGCTCATAAGGCTCGAGCGACTCAATCACGCGCCGCAGCAACTCCTCCAAATTGGGCACATTGATGCGCGGCTTCAGGTCGGAAATGGGACGCCCCACGTCGGCCGGAATCAGGTTCAGCACCTTCTGCGATGACGGCGTGAAGCGCCGGATGCGCAGGTCGTTGTTCAGCATCACGACGGGCGTCTGCATGCTGCTCAACAGGTTCAACAGATCGTTGTTGACGTCGTTGAGCTCCAGATTGCGGGCGCGCATCTCGTCGTTCATGGTGGTCAACTCTTCGTTCGACGACTGCAGCTCCTCCTTGGCGGTGAGCAGCTCCTCATTGGTGCTCTGCAGCTCTTCGTTGGTGCTCTGCAGCTCCTCGTTGCTCGACTGCGCCTCTTCATCGGCCCCGCGCAGGTCTTCGATCAGCGACTGCATGTAGGTGCCCGTGGCCGCCAGCTCCTGCTCCAGTTCGAGATCGCCGGCGGCGGCGCGTCCTTCCTCGCGCGGTCCGGCGGCGGGTGACGCCGCGTTACGCTGCGTCTGCTCAGTCTCCTCGAACAGCACCAGGAAATACTTCTCGGCATACTGCTGCGAAATGGGCCGCACAATCAGGTTCAGAGGCCGCTGCGCGCTGCGGTAGAAAATCTGCAGCCCGTCACGGCGAGCCGTACTGTTCCGTGCCGAGGCCTCCCCCAACGCCGCGCGCAGATGTCCGGCCAGGTCGTCGCGCACCAGCTTCAGCGCATCCAGCGTGGCCTCCCCCGAGACGGGTGAAATGTAGGGCCCCACGTCGCCTCGAAAGCTGATCACATGGCCCTTGGAATTCACGATTATTCCGCTCGGCGCGTAGTCCGCCAGCAACAGGCGATCGGCCTCGGCGTCCGGGTTCGGCGGATCCAGGCCGGCGGCCGGCCCCGCCGGCGCGCGCAGTGACGGCACCGTGTCGACCGGCACATAAGCGTGCCGCGGGTTGCGGCAGTACAGCTTATGCTCGGAGTCGAGCGGCACAAAGTGATCGGGGCAAGCGGCGATGGTTTCGGAGTTGCCCAAAAGCAGGCAGCCTTGCGGCTGCAGGGCATAGCTGAAAGTGGAGATCACGCGCTTCTGTAAAATCGAGCCCAGGTAGATCAGCAGGTTGCGGCAACTGATCAGGTCCATGCGCGCCAGGGGCGGGTCGCGGGTGACATCCTGCCGCGAAAACACGCACGACTGCCGCAAAGCGCGGATTACCTGATAGCCGCCTTCCACGCGCTGGAAGAAACGCGACAGGCGCGTGGGCAACACGTTCTCGGCAATGGTTTCGGGGTAGCGCGCCAGGCGCGCCACGGCAATCGCCTTCTCGCTTAAGTCCGTGCCGAAGATCTGCATCGCGAAGCTGTGCCCGGTCTGGAACTGGTATTCCATCAGGCTGATGGCGATGGAGTAGACCTCTTCGCCGGTGGCGCACCCCGGCACCCACACGCGCAGCGGCAGATCGCGGGGGCGTCCCTGCAGCAGCGCGGGCAGCGCCTTCTGCTGCAAAACATCAAATGCGCCAGGGTCGCGGAAGAATGATGTCACCGATATCAATAGATCCTCAAATAGCGCCTGGATTTCGCCCGGGGTGGTTTGAAGCAGCTCCACGTAACGCTCGAGCGTGTCGGTCTGGCACAGCGCCATGCGCCGCATAATGCGCCGTTGGATCGTGGGCAGCTTGTAGTAGGCGAAGTCAACGCCCACGGCGTCCCGCAGCAGCCCCATGACGCGCTGTAATACCGGCCCGTTCTCCACCAGTTCCGGCATTGGCAGCGGGCCAAGGTAGGAGTGCCGGGATATGCGCGCCAGTTCTTCGGCGATCTTTTCCGGCGGCAGCACGAAATCCACGGCGCCGGCGGCCTGGGCATTCCGGGGCATGCCGTCGAACTGGGCCGACGCGTCTTGCACGAAGGTAATGCCGCCCTGGTCTTTGATCGCCTGCAGCCCGTGGGCGCCGTCCGAGTCGCACCCCGACAGCACCACGCCCACCGCCTGGCTCTTCTGTTCCTTCGCCAGAGAGCGGAACAGATGGTCGATCGGCAGATGCATGCCACTTTCGCGCGGTGTCACCACCAGCCGCCCCTGCTGCAGGGCAATTTCTCGATTGGGAGGGATTACGTAGACGTGATTGGCTTCTACCGTCGCCCCATCCACCACTTCATTCACGGGCATCGGCGTGTGGCCCGCCAGCAAGTGCGCCAACGCGCTGGCATGGTGTGGCGACAGATGCGAAACCAGCACGAAAGCCATCCCGGTGTCGCGCGGCAAATGCGTCAACAGCCGCGTGAAGGCGTCCAAACCACCGGCGGAAGCTCCGACCCCAACTATCGGAAAGCAGTTCGATTCCGGACCCTGTGGCGCTGTGCTCACCTTGTTAGTAAGCACTAGTGGCCGCGAAATTGCAACCCGGCAATAACCTGGCCGTGTCAGGCGATGATATACTCTATGATGCTAACTGCATGGTGACAGGGGTAGAGTAACGCGCTATGGCGACGGCCCACCACCATCCGCAAATTGCCTCCCTCCTAACCCTTTCCGCGCGCCTGGGCCGCGATCCGCTTTTGGTGCAAGCCAGCAGCGGCAACACCTCCGTGAAGCTCGATGGCGTGCTGTGGATCAAAGCCTCCGGCAAGTGGCTGGCGAGCGCCATGGACGAGGATAGCCTGGTGCCCGCGTCCCTCGACCAGGTCCGCGGCTGCATGCGGCAGGGCCTGGACTATCGCAGCATCCGCGCCGGAACCTCCGGCTGCGAGTTGCGCGCCTCCATCGAAACCGCCATGCATGCCGTCATGCCGCATCGCGTGGTGGTGCACGTGCACTCGGTGAACGCCATCGCCTGGGCCGTGCGCCGCGATGCGCCCGAGCGCATGGCCGAACTGCTGAGCGGCCTGCCCTGGCAGTGGATTCCTTACGTCGCATCGGGCCTGCCGCTGGCGCAGGAGATCGGGCGGGCGCTCGAGCGCGACCCGGCGGCCACCGTCTTCGTGCTGGGCAACCATGGCCTGGTAGTCGGCGCCGACACGTGCGCCGAAGCCGCCGCGCTGTTGGACCAGGTGGAACAGCGCATTGCGGTACAGCCCCGCCCGCCGCGCCAAGCGCCCGTCCGCCTTAAGCCGCGCGCGCAATGGCGCCTGCCGGCCAACCCCGCGCTGCACGCTTTGGGCGCCGACGCGGTCAGCTTCCGCATCTTGCAGCAGGGCGTGCTCTACCCTTGCCAGGCCATATTTCTGCAGGAGCCCACCGGCGACGCCGCCTACGTAGCCGCCGCCGGCCGGGGCGTGCTGGTCAGCGCAAGCATCACCAAAACTCAGTCGGCCATTTTGGGAGGCCTGCTGGAAGTGGTGCAAAGGATCGACGAAAACGCCCCCATCCGCTACCTGCTGCCGTCGGAACTGGAAGCGCTGCTCAGCGCCGACGTCTACCGCTACCGCCAAAAAGTAGAATCAAACGCCAAAACCCGTGTAGTGTAGGCTTCAGCCTGCGCAGGGCTTCAGCCCTGCTGTTCAGGCTCAGTAACGATAACTCTCAGCCTTATACGGCCCGTCCGGCGACACACCCAAATACTCCGCCTGCTCCTTGGTCAGCGTCGTCAACTTCACGCCGATCTTCTCCAAATGCAGCCGCGCCACTTCTTCGTCGAGCTTCTTCGGCAGCGTGTAAACGTCCACCTTGTAAGAATCCCGGTTCTTCCAAAGATCAATTTGCGCCAGCGTCTGGTTGGAAAAACTGTTGCTCATCACGAAGCTCGGGTGTCCCGTGGCACAGCCCAGGTTCACCAGCCGTCCCTCGGCCAGCATGTAGATGCTGTTGCCGCCGGGGAACGTGTACATGTCCACCTGCGGTTTGATGGTCTCTTTCTTGACGCCCGGCGCGGTGTTCAGCGCGTCCACTTGAATCTCGTTATCGAAGTGGCCGATGTTGCACACGATGGCCTGGTCCTTCATGTGCCGCATGTGCTCGAGCGTGACGATGTCGCGGTTGCCGGTGCACGTAACATAGATATCGCCGCGCCCCAGCGTGTCCTCGATGGTCGTGACCTCGTAGCCTTCCATGGCTGCCTGCAACGCATTAATCGGATCGATCTCGGTGACGATCACGCGCGCGCCAAAGCCGCGCAGCGAGTGCGCCGAACCCTTGCCCACGTCGCCATAGCCGCAGATCACCGCCACTTTGCCCGAGACCATCACGTCGGTCGCGCGCTTGATGCCGTCGGCCAGCGACTCGCGGCAGCCGTAGAGATTGTCGAACTTCGACTTGGTCACCGAGTCATTCACATTGATCGCCGGCACCAGCAGCTTGCCCTGCTGTTGCATCTTATACAGGCGATGCACGCCCGTGGTGGTCTCTTCTGAAACGCCGCGCCACTCCTTCACCATGTCGTGCCAGCGCGTGGGGTTCTCGGCATGCACCTGCTTCAACAGGTCCTTGATGACCTGCTCTTCATGACTGCCGGAAGCGCTGTGGACCCAGTCGGAACCATTCTCCAGCTCGTAGCCTTTGTGGATCAGCAGCGTCACGTCGCCGCCATCGTCCACCACCAGTTGCGGGCCATTGCCACCGGGATGGCTCAGCGCCTGGTAGGTGCACCACCAATATTCTTCGAGCGACTCGCCCTTCCACGCGAACACCGGCACGCCGGCCGCGGCAATCGCGGCAGCCGCGTGGTCCTGCGTCGAAAAGATGTTGCAGCTGGCCCAACGCACCGATGCGCCCAGGTCCACCAGCGTCTCGATCAGCACCGCGGTCTGAATGGTCATGTGGAGCGAACCCGTGACGCGCACGCCCTCTAGCGGCCGCTGCGGCGCATATTTGCGGCGAATCGACATCAGGCCCGGCATCTCATGCTCGGCCATGCGGATCTCTTTGCGGCCCCAGTCGGCCAGCTTCATGTCGGCAACCTTATAAGTTGCGGCGGTTTCCAGTTCTTGGGTCGGCAATGCGTGGCTCCTGATTGTTATCGATGAATCTTGATGCGATGATATCATTGCTATTCCGATGACGTCAATGCTCCTGGCTCTGCGCTTATCGGCCGAGCCCACCCGCCTGCGCATACTGCTGCTGCTCGAGAAAGAAGAGCTGTCGGTGGCCGAGCTGCAGGAGATTCTGGCCACGGGCCAAAGCACCATTTCGACCCATCTCGCGCAGCTGCGTCAGGGCCAGCTAGTGGAAGACCGGCGCACCGGCAAGAGCACGCTATACCGCTTGCGAGCACATGCGGGCCAGGACGCCACGCGCCTGGCCGAGCTGATGCACCTGCTGCGCCAGACAGGCGCTGAAATTCCCGAGGCTCGCGACGATGTGGCCGCGCTGCAACTGGTGCTGCGCAAGCGCCAGGAAAAAATGCGCGCCTACTTCGATCGCATGGCGGGCAAATTCGGCCGCCAGTATGTGCCGGGACGCTCCTGGCAAGCGCTCACCGAGATGCTGCTGGCTCTCCTGCCGCCCATGGTGATTGCCGACCTCGGCGCCGGCGATGGCAGCGTGGCGCAACTACTCGCGCGCCGCGCTACGCTGGTGATCGCCGTGGATAATTCCGACAAGATGGTGGAATTCGGCTCCGAGCTGGCCGGCAAATTGACCAACCTGCAGTACCGGAAGGGCGATCTGGAAGCCCTGCCGATTGAAGATGCGAGCGTTGACCTGGCGCTCTTCAGCCAATCGCTGCACCACGCCCAGCACCCGCCCCGCGCCATAGCCGAAGCCTTCCGCATTCTGCGCCCCGGCGGCCGCGTGGCCGTGCTCGATTTGCAGCGCCACCATTTCGAACAGGCCCGGGAGCTCTATGCGGACCTCTGGCTGGGCTTTACGCGCGTCGAACTCACTGCGTTTTTGACAAGCGCCGCGTTCACCAACGTCGAGACGTCCGTGGTGCATCGCGAAGAAGAAGCCCCGCACTTCGAAACGTTGCTGGCCACGGCGGAGAAGCCGAGGTGAACTATGGCGGCTGGGGCTCAACGCTGCTAATCACGGCAGCCGTGTTGCTGCTCGGCGCGTTTTGGAAACGCCGGTTCCGGTGGTATTTAATTCTGCTCTCGATCGCGGTGTTCTTTATAGGCGGCGTGCTGCTGTTCTTCGGCATCGTGACCACCGCGGTCGCTCCGCCATAAAAGCAAGTACCCCAGCAGCGGCGCAATGCCGGTCAGCAGGCACACGATGCCATAGCCGTGAGCTTTCACCATGTACCCGATCGCCGGCGAGATAACGGTTTGCAGCAGGCCGTAGCCGAAGACTAGTGCCGCGATGGCCGCGCCCGCGCGGCTAGCGCCATAGAGATCGAGCGGGATGGTGTAGATGTTGACCGAACCCGCTGTCGCGCAGAAAAAGCTGATCGCGATCACCGCCACCGACCATAGCGGCGTGGGCGTGAAGGGCACCAGCAGCGTCGACAACACGCCGATCGCGCTGAACAGAATCGCCCGCAGCCGCGCCGCGATGGCCGGCATCCCCGTGTCGATCAGGCGCATCGAGAACCAGCCCCCGGCAAAGCCGCCGAGCGACGAGAATAGCGGCGGCGCCCAGGAATAGCGCGCGGCCTGCTGCATCGAGAGATGGTGCACGCGAAACAGATAGAGCGGTGTCCAGTTGGTCCACAGCGAATAGACGCCCATCCACAGCACATTGGCGCACACCAACGCGATAAGGCGCCGGTCGAGCGGCGGCCGCGGCTGGCCTTCGGGCGCGTCAAATTCGGGGCGGATACGGCGCGACGTGAACAGCCACAGCGGAATCCACAGCAGACCGGCGGCGCCCGCAATCAGGAACGGCGCGCGCCACCCGTGGGCCACGGCGATGATGGCGAACACCGGCGCCAGCATGCCGCCAATGCTGATGCCGACCTGCGAAAGCGCCGCTCCCACTGCGCGCTCCTTGGGCTTCAGGTACATGGCGTTGGCCTTGCCCACCGCGGGGATGCCGGCCGACTCCCCCGCCCCCAAGCCCAGCCGGCACCACAGCAACTGCGCGAAGGTGCCCGCGACTGCCGTGGCGCCCGCCGCCAGCGACCAAACTGCCACGGCCAGGCTGATGCCGCGGTTCAGACCCAGGCGGTCGAGCATCGCGCCGGTGAAGGGCGACGCCAGCGCGTAACTCAGCGAGAGCGCCATCACCAGCCAGCCGTAATGCGTCTCGTCGAGATGAAATTCCGCGGCGATGGCGGGCCACACCGACGCCAGAATGCCGCGGTCGAGGTAGTTGACCACGTTCGAGATGACGAAGATCGACGCCGCGGCCCAGCGCACACGCATACCTCTTGGAGTATGCGATAAGATTGACCGCGAATGGCAAACGCCACGCGCATGACCCGGACGCAGTGGTCGTTTCTAATCCTGCTGTTGATCTCGATTTGCATCAACTATGTGGACCGCGGCAGCCTCGGCGTCGCGGGCAAGATGCTGGAGTCCGAGCTGCATCTGGACCACGTCATGTTCGGCAAGCTGGGTTCCGCTTTCTTTTGGACCTACGCGGCCTTTCAGATTGTGGCGGGCTGGCTGGTGGACCGCTACAACGTCAACTGGGTCTACGGCCTGGGTTACCTGCTGTGGTCGGTAGCCATGCTGCTGACCGGTTACGTGGAAGGTATCGCCATGCTGTTTGGGCTGCGGCTGCTGCTGGGCATTGGCGAGTCCGTGGCCTACCCGGCGTACTCGCGCATCATTTCGCGCGGCATTCAGCCCGAGCACCGCGGCGTCGCTAATGCGCTGGTGGACGCCGGTTCGAAGATGGGTCCGGCCCTGGGCGTGTTACTGGGCGGCCTCTTCATGGGTCGCTTCGGGTGGCGCTTCTTTTTTGTAGCGACCGGCGGGGCCAGCCTGCTATGGCTGGTGCCGTGGATGTTTTTCGCCCCGCGCGAGGCCGTCATGCTGCCTGGAGAGGAGCAGCGAACACCCGGCATGGCGCGCATCTTTCGCGAGCGCTCGGCATGGGGCACTTTCATCGGACTCTTCTGCAGCAACTATGCCTGGTACTTTCTGGTCTTCTGGCTGCCCAACTATTTTCGTGAGGCGCGCCACTACACGCAGCAGGAGATGAGCGTGTTCGGCTCCATTCCGTTTTGGGGCGTGGCGGCGGCATCGCTGTTCGGCGGCTGGATGTCGGATCGCTGGATCGCGCGCGGCGAGTCCATCACCAGGGTCCGCAAATTTTTCGTGGCCATGGGCCTGGGCCTGGCGACCCTGATGCTGCCCGCCGCGATGATCCAGAATTCGAAACTCTCGCTGACGCTGCTGACCATCGCCTGCTTGAGTTTCGGGCTCTTTTCGTCCAACGTGTGGGCCGTCACGCAGACGCTGGCGGGGCCCTCGGCGTCCGGCAAATGGACCGGGCTGCAGAACGGGTTCGGCAATATTTCCGGCGTCTTCGGGCCATGGCTCACCGGCTGGCTCGTGCAGCGGACGCACTCCTACGTCGCGGCCTTCCTGGTGACCGCCATTTTCCTGGCCGGCGGCGTGGTCTGTTTTCTATTCGTGGTGGGCCCGGTCAAGCCAATCGACTGGGACGCGGTAGAGGGCAGTCGTGCGGTTGAGGCATCGTAGTTACGTTCCCACTTCGCGGCGCGTGCCTGCCGCCGTATCGGCCGCAATCACAGCGAGCGATTTGCGGCAGTTGTCGCAGTTTTCGCACGGCTCTTCCAACTCCTCGCCAAAGTAGCGCAGCAGAAATTGTCGGCGGCAGCCTGAAGTCTCGGCGTAGGCTTGCATCTGCTCGATGCGCCCGGCCTTGTGTTCCTGGCGCGCCTCATGCTCGCGCGAGGCTGCCATTACGGCCGCCTGAACATCCACGTCTTTCAGCGCGGCTTCACCGTCCGGCAACTTCTCCACCGCGCCGGCGTCTTCCAGGCGTTGTAGCGCGCTCACTATTTTGCGCTCCGACAGGTGGGTCTTCTCCGCGAGCGCGGCCGCGTCCAGCGGGCCTTCCTCGCTAAGCGCTTCGGCCACCTGCCCGATCTTCTCCGGCTCCAGCGCCAGCGCCGCTTGAAATTTGTGGATGCCCAGGTTCTGATGCCGGTAGAAGAGCACCGCTTCGGCCGGCTCGCCGTCGCGGCCCGCGCGGCCGATCTCCTGGTAATACGTGTCGAGCGACTCGCTGATGTCGAAGTGATAGACGAAGCGCACGTTTTCTTTGTCGATGCCCATGCCGAACGCGCACGTCGCGACAATCACCTGCACCGCGCCGTCCATAAACTGCTCCTGAATGTGGTCGCGCTCTTTAGCTTTGAGCCCCGCGTGATAGAACGCCGCCGCAATCGATTCCGCGTCGAGCGCGCGCATGATGGCTTCCGTATTGCGCCGCGTCGAGCTGTAAACGATGCCCGGTTTATCGGCCCACCGAACGCGGTGGATCAGCGCATCCACCTTCTCCTGCTCTTCGCGCACATGCGCCACGGCCAGAAAAATATTGGGCCGGTCCAGCCCGTGCACCAGAATTTGCGGGCGCCGCAGCCCCAGACGCTCGATAATTTCCTCGCGCACTTCGGGCGACGCCGTGGCCGTCAGCGCCAGTACCGGCGGGTGGCGCAGTGCCTCGATCACGGCGCCGAGTTGCAGGTAGTCGGGCCGGAAGTCGTGGCCCCACTCGCTGACGCAATGGGCTTCGTCCACGACGAAAAGCGAGACATCCGAGGCCTTCAGCCGCTCCATCACTTCCGCTTTGCGCAACTGCTCCGGCGTCAGGAACAGATACTCGATGC
>DOZZ01000248.1:23921-28504 GCA_003517725.1 Bryobacterales bacterium
GTTCACGGCGGCGGCATCCGCGCCATTCTGCTCTAGTATCGATTCGACCTGGTCTTTTTGCAGCGCGATCAGCGGCGACACAATCACCGTAGCGCCAGGCAGCATCAGGCCGGCGATCTGGTAGATGGCCGACTTGCCCGAACCGGTGGGCTGCACCGCCAGCGTGTCGCGGCCTTTCAGAACGGACTGTACCGCCTCAAGCTGGCCCGGACGCAGGTTTTCAAAATGCAATTGCTCGCGGGCAACACGCTCGATATCGGATTTACGGCTCACACTTTCAGAGTGCCAGCGGCCGGGGCGTCCCGGCCACTGCCTTCAGCGCTAAATGGTCTCGGTCAGTACACGCTCGCTGAGGAAGGCTTCGATCACGTCGCCGGTCTTCACGTCGTTGTAGTCCACCGTGATGCCGCACTCCATGCCGCTGCGTACTTCGCTGACGTCGTCTTTGAAGCGGCGCAGCGAGATGATGCGGCCGGTGTGCACCGCAACTCCGTCGCGCATGATGCGAGCGCTGCAGTCGCGGGTGATGTTGCCGTCGAGCACCTGGCAGCCGGCCACGTTGCCGACCTTGCTGACGCGGAACGTCGCTTTGACCTCGGCCTTGCCCTTGTAGATCTCGCGGAAGACGGGCGACAGCAAGCCCGCCATAGCCTTTTTGATCTCGTCGGTCAGGTTGTAGATGATCGAGTGCAGCCGGATATCGACCTTCTCGCGATCCGCCAGAGCCGCGGCGTTGCGCTCGGGCTTCACGTTGAAGCCGATGATGATGGCGTCCGATGCCGAAGCCAGATCCACATCCGACTCGGTGATGGCGCCGACGCCGGAGCGCAGCACGTTGACGCGCACCTTGTCGGTCGAGAGCGATTGCATGGTGTCGCTCAACACTTCGGCCGAACCGTTGACGTCGGCCTTCAGGATCAGCGGCAGCTCCTTCACTTCGCCGGCCTGCATCTTCTTATTGAATTGTTCGAGCGTGAGCCGCTTGTTCTTGGCCAGCGCCACGTCGCGCGCCTTCGACTCGCGGTACAGCACGATCTGTTTGGCCTTGGCCGTGTCGGTGATCACCTGGAACTCGTCGCCCGATTCGGGCAGCGCATCCAGACCCAGCACCTCCACCGGCATCGACGGCTCCACCGCGCGCACCTGCTGCCCGCGATCGTCGATCATGGCGCGAACCTTGCCGAAGACCTGGCCGCAGATAAAGAAGTCGCCCACACGCAGCGTTCCATTGCGCACCAGCACCGTCGGCACCGGGCCGCGGCCGCGATCGAGCTTGGCTTCGAGCACCGTGCCCATGGCCGGCCGGTTGGGATTGGCTTTCAGATCCAACAGATCGGCCACCAGCAGGATCATCTCGAGCAGCAACTCGAGGTTCTCCTTCTTGCGGGCCGAAACCGGCACCATCACGACGTCGCCGCCCCAGTCTTCCGCCAACAGCCCGCGATCTGACAGCTGCTGCTTGATGCGGTCGGGCTGGGCGTCGGGCTTGTCGATTTTGTTAATAGCGACCAAAATCGGCACCTTAGCGGCGCGCGCGTGATCGATGGCTTCGAGCGTCTGCGGCATCACGCCGTCATCCGCCGCCACCACCAGCACCACGATATCGGTGACCTTGGCGCCGCGCGAACGCATGCGCGTGAAGGCTTCGTGACCGGGCGTGTCGATGAAGACGATCTTGCGGCCGTTCTTCTCAACGTGGTACGCGCCGATGTGCTGCGTGATTCCACCGGACTCGCCGGCGACGACGTTCGACTTGCGGATGTAATCCAAGAGCGAGGTCTTTCCATGGTCCACGTGACCCATTATGGTCACGACTGGCGGGCGCGGCTCGAGCTGCTCCGGCGTGTCGTCCGCGGTCGGCGCGGTCTTAAGATCCGCCGCGTATTCTTCCTCCTTCACCGCCTGGAAGCCGAACTCGCCGGCGATCAGCTCGATCTGATCGAAGTCGAGCCGCTGATTGATCGTCACCATGAGCCCGAGGTTCTTGAACGCGAATCCGACGATCTGAACCGCGGGGGTCTTGAGGATTTGCGCGAGCTCGCTGACCGTGATGAACTCGTTGACGCGCACCGTCTTCTTCTCGCGCTCTACCTCGGCCTGGTGCTGCGCTGCCATCTCTTCGCGATAGCTGCCGTCTTCCGCCCGGCGAGCGCCGCCGCGGCGAATCGGGCCGCGCATCGACGCCATCGTCTTGNNGCTGCGTGATGCCGCCGGCCTCGCGGTCGGCCACATGCGTGACGCGGATGGCGTCGAGCAGCGAAGTTTTACCGTGATCCACGTGGCCCATGATGGTAACGACGGGCGCGCGGCGGACCTGGTCTTTATCCTCCTGCATGATCTCGACGTCGGCCATGGCCTCCTGCTCGTACGAGATGGTGCTGGTGGAAGCGCCGAAGTCGCGGGCGATGTCGGTCGCGAGCTTCGAATCGAGCGTCTGGTTGATGGTCGCGAAGATGCCGCGGTCCACCAGTTTCTTAATCACCAGGTTGGCCTTGACGTCGAGCTTCTCCGACAGCTCCTTGACCGTGATGCCTTCCGAGATGGTGATGTCGCGATTGATCGGCGGCGGACCCTGCTGCTGGTCGCGGCGCACCGGGCGCAGCGTCTTTTCCTGCTCCTCGCGTTCGCGGTTATGCTGCGGGCGCTGGGTGCCACGGCTCGGCGCACGGCGCTGCTGATCGGGTGGCGGAGGCGCGCCGGGCGCGATGAAGCCGCGCGGCGACGTCGGGTGCATCGGCCGCGGACCACCGGGGCGAGCGCCACCCGGACCCGTACGGGCCATGGGACCGCCGGGACGCTGCGGCATCGAAGGCGCGCCCGGACGTGCCGGACCGCGATACAAAGGCTGGCCGGGGCCGGCGGGACTCGGCATCCGCGCAAAAGCGCCAGGACGCAGCGGCTGCGGCTGTTGCTGCTGTGCCAGCTTGGCCATCAAATCGGGCCGCGGCGGAACTACGGGACGCGGCTGCGGCTGGCCCACCAACGGACCGCGTGGCGCCATGGGGCGAGCCGGACCGGGAGCGGCGCCGGCATGGCCGGCTTGCGGGGCACTGCCAATCCCAGTGGCCGGGCGCTGGACTACGGGACGTGCCACCGGCGCGCCGGGCGCCATCGGCACGCGCGGTGCTGCCGTCGTGGTGCCGGCCGGAAATGGCTGGCGCGGGCCGGATAATACCTGCCCCGGCCGCGGCGCGGTCGGCAAAGGCTTGGCTGCGGGCGGCGCCGGACGCGCGGGCCCAGGGGTTGCGCCAGCCGGCCGCGGCGTCAAATGGGAAGGCGTGACGAGCGTGGTTCGCGCCGGGCGCGAAGACGGCGGCGGAGCCTGTGGGCGCGCGCCTCCGGGCTGCGGCGAACGCAGCGATGCCAGCGGCGGCCGCAGCGGCGCCATCCGCGGCGCCGGCTTCTCGGCTTCGGCGGGCTTTTCTGTTTCCTGCGGCGGTGCTTCCGGAGGGGCGGCTGGAGCCTGGGCTTCTACAGCCGGCGCTTCCTTCACGGGTTCGACTGGCGCCGGTTTGGCTTCCACCGCCGGCCGTGCTTCGGGCTGGTGATGCTCGGCTTCTTCCGGTTCGGCATCGGTGCCATTGCGTTCGCCGGTATACTCGCCGAGAAAAAAGAGGCGCAACTTTTCGGCCACGTCCTCGTCTACCGAACTGGAATGCGTCTTCTTCTCGGTTACGCCGAGCTCGGGCAGTTTGTCGAGGATCAGATGGGCCTTGATCTCGAGATCCCGCGCCAGCTCATTAATGCGGATTTTCTTCATAGATAAAACGATCGCGATGACGGCGGAGGGAGGGCAACGTGACTGGAATCAACAGTTACATTGCTCTCTTCTCCTCACGCTAAATATCTCCCCGGCCTTGATTTCAACCCACACAATAAAAAAGTGGGCTGTCCGCCCACTCTTTTTCGCCAAAACCAGTTTAGCGCGATTTATGCCGCCGGGGTAAGCGCCGCTCTAGCGCACCGGCGTGGCCGTCAGTTCCAGACGCATCTGATGTTTCGTGGTCATATCGTCCGAAGCGAACAAAACAGTCGATTTCTGCAGCGGCACGATGACGCCCGTGGTCCATCGGTTCTGGTGGACGACAGGCGGCGTCCCATTCGACTCCGCCGGCACACTGCTGACATCTGCCGAGATGTACATGGATAGGCCCGCCGCGCTCTCCTTCACATTCCGGCAATCGATACTGACGCCCACATCAAGGTAGGTGTACTGAGCCGGCGCAGCGGTCGCAACCGGCAGGCGGGCACCCGTCCGCAAAGTGTTGTTCGCATCGGTCGCCGCGATCATCGTGAAAGAGTGGGCGCTCAAAACTTTGGCGGCCTCCGCTTCCTTGATCACGAACTCCAGCTTATAGAACTTAGCGGGCTCGGCGGACTGGGCCAGGCACGCGCCGGCAAGCAGGAACACCGCAAGAAGTTTGACCATTGTTTTCCCCCGTTCATCACGTAAGACCGCAAGGAGCGCCAAACCGTGCAAACAAATCCTCTGCCGGCGCAAGCTCACGAAAAACCTCGTAGTGCGGCTTTCAAGCTGCGGGTGGCTTCAGCCGCCCTGCCGCTTCCAGAAGTGTTCGCCCATA
>DOZZ01000248.1:28624-32079 GCA_003517725.1 Bryobacterales bacterium
CGCTTCCAGAAGTGTTCGCCCATACTCTGTCGACCCTGCGTGCGCAAGCGGCAGAGTTCTCCTGCTATCAAATAACCGGACTGATCGCCGCGGAGTTCCTTTAGGCGCTTTGAATGATGTTGATAACGTTGCACATCCCGCCTGAATTGGAGAGACGTTGAGGGCAAGTCTACTACCGGCTCAACAAATACAATTCGGCAGCTTCTTCGTCCACAAACCACGCGATCTCGCGGTCCGCATCCGATCTTGCCGCAATCTGCGCGGGGTAGCGCATGGGGTCCGCCACGCCGCTCAGCACGTCTTTCAGCGCGATGGCTTTGTCGGCGCCGGCCACCAGAAACGCGCTGTGCCGGGCCTTGCGCAGCACGCGCGGCAGCAGCGTGACGCGCCACTGTTCCTTTTCGCGACTGTAGACCGCGGCGGCGATGTGCTCCGTATCCTGAATCAGCGGCTCGCCAGGAAACAAGCTGGCGGTGTGCGCGTCGTCGCCCATCCCATGCTGGATTACGTCGAAGCGCGGTTCGTTCGTCTTGAAGAAAGCCTCAATCTCGCCAACATACCGGGCCGCGGCTTCGGCGGGCTCCAGTTCACCCGCGATGCGATGCACCTGTCCCTCGGGGAACTTAACGGCATCCAGCAGATATTGCCGCGCCAGGCGGTAGTTGCTCAAATCGTTATCGGGCGGAACACAGCGCTCGTCCACAAAGAAAAGATGCACGCCGGTCCAGTCGAACGCCTGCGCGGCCATGGCAACGAACAGCGCCTTGGGCGTGCTGCCGCCCGAAACCGCCAGCGAAGCGGCGCCGCGCACCGCGCGTGCCGCGGACAGGGCCGCCAGAATGTAATCGCAGCAGGCCTGGGCCGCCGTCCCCAGATCGGGGTAGGGGTGCATGGCGCGTCAGATCATCCGGGCGGTGCGGGCCAGCGCGGCTTCGAAGACCGCATCGCGGCCCGGCACGGACAACTCTTCCTGCAGCAAAGAATAGTCGGTCGGAGCCGGAAAAGTCGAGCGGCTGGCCTGTCCGTTAGCGATAATCTCCACGCCTCCGCCCTGCGCCTGCAGGAACAAATCGACGGCATCGCCCGCGCGTATCGAAATGGACTGTATGCCGCCCAGCCCAGAGCCGTCGGCATCCTTCTTGATCGATAAGCGCACCGTAGCGCCGCACTGTTCCAGACTATTGGCGAGCCACGCGCCCATATAGTGCGTGCCCAGGCCCGGCTGCGGACCGCCGTGATAAATAAGGACCTCCACCTCGCGGCGAAGCTGCGAGAACAGCGCCATGTTTTCGAGTACCCGCGACACCAGTTCACGCCAGCGCGTCAGTCGCGTCCACGCCAGGTCCGCGGCCAGACGGCCCGAGCCAAGGCAGGCCCGTATGCGCCCGATCGCCTCGTGCGGCGATTCCACGCCCTGCCCATCGATGATGATTTTAGTGGCCAGCGCCGCCAGCTTGGCGAACTGCGGCAGGCTGAATAAACGCGAGCTGCGGCACCACAGAATCACGGGCAGATCCGGCACCGTCAGCGGCAGCACCACGCTGGGCAGATCGTCCAGCGCCGCGTCCGACGCCGTGATTTCGATCTGTTCGCAGCAGATCTGGCGGCGCTGCCCGAACGGCATCCAGCACTGCGCATACACGCGGCTCGAGAGCACCCGGCCTGGGTCCATAATCAGGCGCAGCGTGATGGCGCGGCTGGGGTGCTCGCGCATCAGCATGGCCACCGTTTCCCCGACCTCCGCCGGATCTTCGCTCTCCTCGACGGCGGCGATCAGCGTCATCGAAATGGCGCGCAGCACGCCTGTGCCGGTCTGCTCGCCGGCGCCGTCCTTCTCTTTCGCCAGCGACACCCAAAGCGTGGCCAGCTCTTTCAGGATGCTCTCGGGCTGGACCGTCGCGGTGCTCATGGACGCCTCCATTCATGTCCGCGCCGCGCCAGCATCTGGTCCGATTCCGCCGGTCCCCATGTGCCCGCCGCATAGTTCGGAAAGTCGAATTCGCGCGTGTGCCAGACCTGCATAATGGGCTCCACCACGGCCCAGCTGGCCTCCACCATATCCTGCCGCGTGTAGAGCGTCGCGTCGCCCGCGATGACGTCCAGCAGCAGCGTCTCATAAGCCGACGGCGAGCGCTCGCCGAAGCTCGTGCCATAGTTGAAATCCATCGACACCGGCCGCAGTTGCATGCCGGCGCCGGGACGCTTCGAGAGAAACTTGAGCGAGATGCCCTCTTCCGGCTGTATGCGCAAGATCAGCAGATTGGGAATGGTCTGCGGATCGGCATCGCCGTCCTGTCGGAACACCGCGTGCGGCGCTTCATTGAACTGGATCGAGATTTCACTAACCCGCTTGGGCAGATACTTGCCGCTGCGTACATAGAACGGCACGCCGGCCCAGCGCCAGTTGTCGATAAAGAAAGTCGCCGCGGCATACGTCTCGGTCTGCGACATCGGGTCGACGCCCGGCTCCTCCCGAAAGCCCGCCACTTGCTTGCCCCCGATGCGCGCCGCGCCATACTGGCCAGCCACCGCGGACTTCAGCACCTCGTCCGGCTTCATGATGCGGATCGACCGCAGCAGTTTGGCGCGCTCGTCGCGCACCGCGTCGGGCGAGAACGACGCGCTGGGCTCCATCGCGATGGTGGCCATCACCTGCATCAGGTGGTTCTGGATCATGTCGCGCAGCGCGCCGGCTTCCTGATAGTAGGCGCCGCGGCCTTCGACGCCGATCGATTCGGCCCCGGTAATCTGCACGTGGTTGACATACTTGCGGTCCCACAGCGGCTCGAAAATGCCGTTGCCAAAGCGCAAAGCCAGAATGTTTTGGACCGTCTCTTTGCCCAAATAATGGTCGATGCGATAGACCTCGGATTCCGGAAACACCTGGTGAATTTCGTTGCTCAACTCGCGCGCGCTTTTCAAGTCGTGGCCAAACGGCTTTTCGACCACGATGCGGCGCCAGCCCTTGCCGCGAGCCAGGCCCGCGTTGCCGATGCCCAGAGCCGTCTCGGCGTACTGGCTGGGCTGCGTCGAAAGATAGAACAGCACGTTGCCGCCCGTGCGCCGCTCGGCCTCGATGGCTTCCAGGCGCTGCGCCAGGCGCCCGTACGCGGCGGTGTCGCTGACGTCGCCGGCCATATAGAACAGGCCCTGCGCGAAGCACTTCCAAAGCTCTTCGTCGAACGGCGAGTCTTCTAAAAACTTTTCCACCGACTCGCGCATCTTCTCGCGAAACTGGTCGTCCGACATGGGCGTGCGCGAAATGCCGAGCACCGCGAAACCCGGCGACAAACGCCGCTCATAGGCCAGCCGGTAAAGCGCCGGCAACAGTTTGCGCTTGGTCAGATCGCCGTTGGCTCCGAAGATCGCGACGGCGCACTCGGGCGTCTGCCGTTCAAAGCGAAGGGGGTCGTGAAACGGGTTCTCCGGGAGCATGTTGTCAATTATCACGCACG
>DOZZ01000248.1:32180-32595 GCA_003517725.1 Bryobacterales bacterium
GGTAGAATGGAAGTCTCCAACCAATTCAGAAGTGTCTGCCGGCTACCCTGGCCGGCGGAAGTCACGAACACAAGAAACGAGCCATGCTGAAGACGACCAACCGAAAAATGATGGCTGTGGTGAGCGACCTTTTCTTCACGGTGAAGATCAACGACGCCGCGAAAAAAGCCGCCATGCAGACCGAGTTTTTGCTGGAGCCGAATGAGGTATTGGCCCGCGTCGCGGAGCACAAACCGGCGCTCATCATCCTCGATCTGAACTTCGATGCGGCCAATCCGCTGCACCTGATTCAGCAATTGAAGAGCGACGCCAATTTGAAGTCCATCAATCTCATCGGCTACCTGTCGCACATTCAGGCCGACCTCAAGCAGAAGGCACAGGAAGCCGGCTGCGACATGGTGATGGCCAAGTCCGC
>DOZZ01000248.1:32768-33187 GCA_003517725.1 Bryobacterales bacterium
TCCGCGGCCACCAGCGCCACAGCCGCGTTCACCAGCACGATGTCGCGCTGAGCGCCGGCCTCGCCATTCAAAACGCTTTGCGCAATTGCGGCATTCACCTGCGCATCGCCGCCCTGCAATTGCTCGCCGCAAACGCGCGCCACGCCGAAATCTTCCGGAACATATGTTCGGCGCTCGATGCCTTGCGGCGTGACGAAATACGCGACCGATGTTCCGGCAGTGCTGATCTCATCCATGCCGCTGCCGTGAACCACGAAGCCGCGCCGCAGCCCCAATTGCACCAGCGCCTGCGCCATGCGTTCGGCGAAACTCTCATTGGGCGCTCCGATCAACTGGCAATCGGCGCCCGCCGGATTAGTCAACGGTCCCAGCAAATTGAACACAGTCCGCAGCCGCAATTCCTGTCGCACCGGCTGCAC
>DOZZ01000248.1:33279-33724 GCA_003517725.1 Bryobacterales bacterium
GGCCGCACCGTCACGGCCTGCGCGTGGCGCCGCATGGATTGCGCAAAGCCCGCCAGTTCACCGGCAGTCTCGCCCTTCATGCGCAGCGCGACGAGAAATGCCGCGAGCACGGCGGGGCTGGTTTCGCCGCTGAAAATAATGTCGAGGGCGTCCGCCGCCTCGGCTGCGGAGAGGTCCCGGCCGGCGGCCACCAGGTGCAGGAATTCGAGCAACTGCATGGTATAGTTCTGTCTTTGGTTTTCTCTACGCGGCGCCTTCGCAAAATACGGCCCAGCGCGCGAACTTCAGCATAGCAGCCAGAGCGCAAATTCATGAAAATTCACGAGTATCAGGCGAAGGCCATCCTGGCCAAATACGATGTCCCTGTGCCTCGGGGCGAAGTGGCCTTCACGGTAGCCGAGGTCGACACCGCGGCCAAGCAGATCGGCGGCAGCGTCGTAATCAA
>DOZZ01000248.1:33886-34388 GCA_003517725.1 Bryobacterales bacterium
CGCGGCAAGGGCGGCGGCGTCAAGATCGCCAAGAGCGCCGAAGAAGCCGCGGCCATCGCCGAAAAGATGTTGGGCATGACCCTGGTCACGCACCAGACCGGCCCCGAGGGCCGCATTGTCCAAAAACTGCTCGTCGAGGAGACGCTGCCTATCGAGCGCGAGCTCTATCTGGGCATCGTGATGGACCGTGCCTCCGGACGCCTGGTGTTCATGGCCTCGGCCGCCGGCGGCATGGAGATCGAGGAAGTTGCGCACGATAATCCCGACGCCATTCTGAAAGAGACCATCGAGCCGGGCTATGGCCTGATGCCATGGCAAGCCCGCAAGCTGGCCTTCGGCATCGGTATTCCGGCGGCCAGCGTCAACGCCGCGGCGCAAGCCATGGTGGCCCTCGTGAAAGCCTGCGAGGCCACCGACGCCACGCTGGCCGAGATCAATCCGTTCATCCTCACTAAAGACGGCAAGGTCTACGCGCTCGATGCCAAAATCAACTTCGACGACA
>DOZZ01000122.1:0-5574 GCA_003517725.1 Bryobacterales bacterium
CGCGATAAATTGTGTGGCTTACGGCACGCGTCCGCTCAGAAGCTGGGCATGTTCCCCGGCAGCGCGTAGCGCAGGTTGAAGTAGATCGTATTGTCGTGAGCGTTGCTCGGCGATCCCATGGCCACGGCCCACGGGCTGCGCGTCAGGTACTCGTACTGCCCCATCGCGTTGATCGCGCCGTAGCGCGGATTTTTCCATATCGTTTGATTGAAGCCCACGGTGAATTCCTGGATCGCGCGGTTCTGGCTGCTCGGCGCGCCGCCGTACCCGTAGCCGATTTTACCGGTACCGTTGGCGTCCAGCGCCGTGTCGCGGTTGATGTAGATGCCGCCGACATAGGCGTATAAGAGCCAGTTCTTGACCGTGGCTTCGAAGCCATCGACCGTGCCGCCGGCGTGAACGGCGCTCAAGCTGCCGTCGGAGCGAACGATCACATCCGGAGCCTGGCCGAACAAATAGCGTCCGCCGCCATCGCTCCAATAGTTCGTGCTGATCAGACGGAAGTTCTTGACTACTTCGGCGTTGAATCCGAGCTGCACGCCGCCGCCTGCAATCGTGGAGTACTTACCGGCACCCAAGGCTGGCGCGGAGTTCGGGTTCCAGATCTTAAAGGTGCGCTCCAGGCCGGCAAGCTCCAGGTGCAATCGCGAACTAGGGTCATACGCAACCTTCGCGATGATATCCGGATGCACCGTCGGCACTGCCAGCACGGTGTTGGCGGTTCCGATATTCGGCGCATTATCCAGTTGGCTGCTATTCAATGCCGTGAGATCTTTTGGCAGCGTAATCCCGGAGCCGCCAGCGGACCCGCCGATGTACTGATCGGGATTCTCAAACGAGAGTCCCAGGGTGAGCTTGTTGCTCGGATGATAAAGAACGCGCATCCCCGGCTGGCGCGTCCACGTCAAGCCCGCCATATAGTTCACATCGATCACCTGCGAAAAGAACAGGTCGCCCGGCAGAGCCGAGATGCCTTTGCGGTTAGGCGTCAGCATGCTCCAACTTTGTCCGGCCAAAAATTCCAGGTCGCCTTTCCTCACGTCGACCCAGAAGAGCCGCAGGCGCGGCACGAAAGCGCCGTTAGTGACGGTATAGTTTGTGGCCCCGCCGGTACCCAGAAAGTCGAACTCGTTGTAACCGATAAAGTGGGCGCCCTTCCAGTCTCCATCCACACGGAAGCCGATCCGGGAGTTCTGCGGCGAGAACCGGAACTCCGAGTTCTTCGCGTTGGTGGTGTTGCCGAACGGAATGCTTCCGAAATTGGAGCCGATGCTCGATCCGGCGTTCTTGTCGCGCCACACGGCCGTAAGATCCATAAATCCGACCGGCACGACGCAAGTGCTGCCGATGCGCAGGTAAGCCGGCGTAGGCCCTTCGGTATCGGCTTCACACGGGTTCCGCGGCGTCTCCGGCATGGCAAGCGGACGTGCCGCCACGCCTGTCGTGGCTCGCTCCAGTTGCTCTTGCTGTGCTTTCAGCGAGGCTTTGATCTTTTCAATCTGCTCCAACTGAGCGGCAATGTTCTGCCTCAATTGCTGAATCTGTTGAGCCGGCGGCATATCCTGGGTCATGGCCGGCACAGCCGCTAGGATAGCGACCGCGATCACGTTAGTTCGTATCACGTGTTTCTTCTCCTGAACCCAGCTTAGGAGACGAAACAACAATAATCAGTTACAAACGCATTGGCATTCCATCAATGGTTTGTAACGATTCAATGACTCAGAGAGCAATGTGTACTACTAGTGCCCGGGGTGCGGACGTATTTCGGGCAGGGCTGCTGTCAGTTTGGTTGCGGCTATGCTGCCCTTGTGGGGCACGTCTTTAGCGTGCAGCGGGCTTCAGCCCGCCGATCCAGGACGCCCAACACGCGCTAAATAACAGGTTTAACCCTCTGCTTACCGGCCGCGATAAGCGATTCAATCTGATTTTCCGCAATCGCCAGATCCATGCGTACCGTAGTGCCTTCCGCCACCACCTGCAGGTTCTTGATCAGCGCGGTTACCGGGGCTGCCTCCGGAGGCGCCTGATTCTGAATCATCATCGCGACAAACCGGATGACGTCGCCCAAGGCGGTGGCATCTTTAGCGTCGCCGGTCGTGGCCTCCCCGATCAGATGCACCTGATCGCCGAATTTGATGCCGCCGCTGGTCTGCTGAATCTTAGCCAGCAACTCACTCGAGACCACGCTCTTCGAGTTCGGGCCAGACGGCATGCGCGGCATGGCGGAAAAAGGCAGCGTCGAGATGGCCCACGCATCCAGCGTAGAGCTCAGCACGCTGACTCGGGCCGCCAGCGTCGCATCGATGGAATTGGTCTGGCTGCGGCGGTCGAGCGATGCCTTCACACTGGCCAGGTCGCCCGCCACCGCCGTGTTGCTGTCGGGAAACGCGAAAACCATCCCGTCCTTGCCCGGCGCGCTGAAAATTCGCGTGCCATTGTAATTCTGCTCGCTCAGAGGATGGGGCTTGGGCGCCAGGCTCAGCAGGCGGTCCACATTGAATGTGCCGCGGGCGAGAAACAGATGCGACGCGGGCTTTTCGGGCCCAACCGCGGCCACCAGAATTTCATGAATGTCGTGGCGCGGGTCGAAGCCGGAGACCGAGACAAACTGCTGGAAGTTGGGATCGGACGGCAGCAGCCCTAGCACGTACTGGCCGAACGGGCTGCTAGCCGCCTGGTCCACGTTGACCCCCGCGATCACTTTCGCATCCGGCGGCACCATATTCATCAGTTGGGGATCCGCGGCGGGCAGAAATTGCGAGGCGCAGAGCAGGAGGGGCAACAAAAAAGCGGTTTGTCTCATAAAGAGACTCCTTTCGCTCATTGTAACGGCTGCGCGGTCCCGCCGGTTCAGAAAATCTTTTTGACGCGCTCGAGCACCGGCACCTGCTCCAGAATGCGAATGCCAAACCCTTCAAGCGCGACCACTTTGCGCGGGTGGTTGGTGAGCAGCCGGATATCGCGCAGCCCCAGATCGGCCAGAATCTGCGCGCCGATACCGCTTTCGAACTGCATCTGGTGCTGGCCAGCCAGTCCCGGATAAAGTTGCACGCCGCTGGCCGGGCTGCCGGTCTGGTGCAGGAAAACCAGCACGCCGGCGCCCTCCTGAGCCATCAGCCGCATCGACCCGCGGACCAGGTCGCCGGCTTCCGTGCCGGGCGCCGAGTCTCCATAGACGAAGCGCGAGTGCATGCGCACCAGTGCGCCGGGCAGCCGCGCCGGGTCGCCCTTCACTAGGGCCAGGTGCGTGCCGGGGTCGAAGTCGCTCGCGTAGGTGATGGCGCGGAACTCGCCGAATTCGTTAAACGCGATCTCCTCGGATTGCCGGTGAATGTAGCGTTCGTGGTCCAGCCGGTAGCGGATCAGGTCGGCCACGGAACACATCTTCAGGCCGTGGCGGGCGCAGTAGGCTTCGAGCTCCGGGATGCGCGCCATCGAGCCGTCGTCATTCATGATTTCGCAGATCACGCCGGCCGCCGTCAGGCCCGCCAGCCGCGCCAGGTCCACCGACGCTTCGGTCTGGCCCGCGCGCACCAGCACGCCGCCCTCCCGCGCGCGCAATGGAAACATGTGACCGGGCCGCGAAAGATCGGCGGGCTTGGTCGCGGGATTCACCAGCGCCTCGATCGTCAAGGCGCGATCGGCGGCGGATATGCCGGTCGACACGCCCTGGCGGGCATCCACCGAGACACAGAAGCCGGTGCCGAAATTGGAGGTATTGTGGGGCGACATCAGCGGCAGGTTCAAATGATCGCAGCGGGCCGGCGTCAGCGCCGCGCAAATCAGGCCGCGGCCATGCGTCGCCATGAAGTTGACGATCTCCGGCGTGATTTTTTCCGCCGCCACGGTCAAGTCGCCTTCGTTCTCGCGATCCTCGTCATCCACCACCACCAGCAGGTGGCCGGCGCGGATCTCCTCGATAGCTTCCGGTATCGGAACGAATGGCATAACTAACTTCTCACTATAACGTTACGCGATGCAGGGGACACCGCGGGCGATACAATAGCGGCAACCGATGCCCACCGCCCTCATGGCCGTGTACAGCTTTCCGTTCGCGCGCCTGACCTTCGCGTCCTGCGTCGACATTGCGGCAGTCGCCATCCTGATTTACCAACTGATCCTGATTGTGCGAGGGACCCGCGCCGCCCACGTGCTGACCGGTATCGGCATTCTGGTGCTGATCTACGCGGTTTCGGACCCCCTCGGCCTGGAAGCCCTGCACACGCTGCTGGCCTTCATCGTTCCCTATACCTCGATTGCGCTGATCATTCTTTTTCAGTCGGAGATCCGCCGCACCCTGGCGCGCCTGGGACGCAAACGGCTGCTGGGGCGCGGCTTCCGCCGGCCCGAGGCCACCGATGAAATCCTGCTGGCGCTGGCCGCGCTGAGCCAGGGCAAAACCGGCGCGTTGATCGTGCTCGAGCGCGATATCGGGTTGCGCACGTTCGTCGAAAGCGGCATTGGCCTGGATTCGCAGATCTCGCGCGACCTGTTGCTCTCCATTTTCCGCCGCGGCGCTGCGCTGCACGATGGCGCCGTGATCATCCAGAAAGACCGCATCAGCGCGGCCGCCTGCTTCCTGCCGCTCAGCACCAATCCGGCGCTCTCGAGCAAGCTCGGCACGCGCCACCGCGCCGGCATCGGCATCACCGAAGAGACCGATTGCCTGTCCCTGATCGTCTCCGAGGAGACCGGCGCCATCTCGGTCGCGGCCTTTGGCGACATTTCGCAAAACCTGAGTATCGAAGAGACCGACCGCCGCATCGGCGCCCACTTTGGCGTGGCGGCCGTCCGCTATATGCGTAAGCGTTTTGGCGAAGAATCCAAAGCCGACCAGGCGGAGAGGCTGACCCCGCAGTGATGCGCTTCCTGTTCCACGACCTTGGCTGGAAACTGGCATCTCTGCTGCTGGCCATCGTGACGTGGGGGCTGGTTTCGGCGGAGCCGGAGATCGAGACTGTGCTTTCGGTGCCGGTGCAGTATGCCAACCGCTCGCCGAACCTGGAAGTCAGCTCGGATTACCGCGAGACCATCAAGCTCGAATTGCGCGGCAGCCGCGGCCGCCTGCGCGACCTGAATAACACCAAAACCGCCGTGGTGCTGGACTTCTCAAACGTGCACGAGGCTGGCGAGCGCACCTTCCCGGTGACCTGGCGCAACGCCGGCCTGCCGCGCGGGGTGCAACTGGTGCGTACCGTGCCTTCCGAACTGCACTTCCGGTTCGAGCGCAACCTGACGCGCACGGTGCCGGTGCAGGTACGCTTCTCGGGATTGCCCGGCAAGGTGCAGGTGGCCAACGCCATTCCGGTGCCGTCGGAGGTAAAGATTTCCGGCCCCGAATCCCGGGTGAGCCACGTGGATTTCGCGATCACCGACCCGCTCGATCTGACGACAATCACGGGCAACACGGTGCGCACCTCGGCGATCTATGTCACCGAGCCCGAAGTGCGTCTGATAGGGCGCCCCCAGGTGCAAGTGCGCGTAACGGTAGCCCGGCGCTAGGCATTCCTCCGCGGTAAAGCCCCTTCGGGGACGTCGCGGTTTTTTTTCACGGCTTTGCCGTGAAAAAAGAGC
>DOZZ01000122.1:5763-8803 GCA_003517725.1 Bryobacterales bacterium
AGCAGTGACGCCGATCTAAAATCCGCTACCGAAGACCGTTTTCATCCCCCGTTGCCGCACCCTGCGGCATTTACCGCGAGTTCCACAATTTCCTGCTGTTCCTTTTCATCAACTTGCGCACTCTCCCGCGCGCCACCAGCCCGTCCGTTCATTACCCTGCGTTCAGGAGTCAACTTTTCGTGACCATTCTTGCGTTCCCCGTAACACTGAGCCTAGCCGCCCAACCTCCGCCGGCAGATTTGGGTTCGACCGTCAAAATTACGTTGGCTTTCGATGTTGTTCGCGGGCAGCGGCTGAACAAAACAAAAGAAAAACCCCTGTTTTCCGGCTCTTCAAATTGGCTTTGGTCGTCAACCGCTTGATCCCCACAATTGGCCGGGAATTCTCCAATCGTGTGCGGTGCTCCACTAGCGGCTACACTGAAAATCGGCACATGGGTAACCAGGTTGGGTAAACAATTCTTCGGCACCGACGGCATACGCGGTGTTGCGGGCGAGCCGCCGCTGGACGCAACCACCGTCTCGGCTTTCGGCCTGGCGCTCGGGTCCGACATCCTGACAGCGCATGGCGGCGGCTATGTGCTGATCGCGATGGACACCCGCGAGTCCGGCCCGGAGCTTGCTTCGCACGTGGCCGGCGGCTTGGCCGCGCGCGGCGTCGCCACGCAATTCGCAGGCGTGCTGACCACGCCGGGCGTGGCTTACCTGACGCGCCTGGGAGCGGCTGCCGGCGTCATGATTTCGGCGTCGCATAATCCATTCGCCGACAACGGCATCAAAGTCTTCGGCCCCACCGGTTTCAAGCTGCCCGACGTGGAGGAGGCGGCCATCGAGGACGAGATCCTTCGCCTGCTGCCCGCGCGGCCGCTGCATTCCGCGCCGCTGTTGGCCCAAACCGAGCTGGCCCTGCCGTATCTGGAGTTTCTGCTGACAACACTGTCGGCCCCGCTCACCGGCCTGCATCTGGTGCTCGATTGCGGCAACGGCGCGGCCTCGCACCTGGCGCCCGAACTGTTCCGCCGCGCCGGAGCCACCGTGACTGCCATCCACTGCCAGCCCAACGGCCGCAACATCAATCTGAACTGCGGCGCGCTACATGTCGAGTCGTTGGCCGCGCGCGTGGCGGCCGAAGGCGCGCATGGCGGCGTGGCCTTCGACGGCGATGCCGATCGCGCCATCTTCGTGGCGGGCTCCGGACGCATCGTCAACGGCGATGCCGTAATGCTGATCGCCGCGCGCAGTTTACAGAGCCGCGGCCTGCTGCCGGGCAACACCATCGTTTCGACGGTAATGTCGAACCTGGGCCTGGAGCAGGCGCTGGAGCGCGATGGCATCCGCATGCTGCGCACGCCGGTCGGCGATAAATATGTGCTCGAGGAGATGGAGCGCACCGGCGCCGCGCTCGGCGGCGAGCAATCGGGCCACATGATTTTCCGCAGCTTCGCCACCACCGGCGACGGCATGCTGACCGCGCTCCAGATCTTCGACATCGTGCAACATTCGGGCCGCAGCCTGGATCACTTGAGCGCCGACTTGTCGCTCTATCCGCAGCTGCTGGTGAACGTGCGCGTAAAAGCGCGCCGCCCGCTGGAGCAACTGGACAGAGTACGCGCGGAAATCGCGGCCTGCGAAAAGGAGCTCGACGGCGCGGGGCGCGTGTTGGTACGTTTCTCCGGGACGGAGCCGCTGGCGCGCGTGATGGTGGAAGGCCGCGACCCTGCTCGCGTCGAGGCGCTCACCCACAAGATCGCGGCGGCTATTCAGTCCGAGTTGGGCTGAAGCGTGTGCACGATGAACGTGTACACCATCGCGATCTCGCGATAGCGTTCATACCGGCCGGATGGACCGCCGTGCCCCGTGCCCATCTCGGTTTTCAGCAACAGCAGGTTCTGGTCGGTCTTCATGGCGCGCAGCTTCGCGACCCATTTGGCGGGCTCCCAATACGCCACGCGCGGATCGTTCAACCCGGTCGTGACTAACAGGTTGGGATATGGCTGCGGCTGCACATTGTCGTAGGGCGAATACGACTTCATGTACTCGTAGAAATGGCGCTCTTCCGGGTTACCCCACTGATCGTACTCGCCGGTGGTGAGCGGGATGGTGGGATCGAGCATGGTGGTGACGACGTCCACGAAGGGAACGCGCGCCACGATGGTGTGAAACAGATCCGGGCGCATGTTGGCCACCGCGCCCATCAACAGTCCGCCGGCGCTGCCGCCCGTAGCGGCCAGTTTTTCGGCTGACGTATAGCCCTGCGCGATCAGATATTCGGCGCACGCGATAAAGTCGGTGAAGGTATTGCGTTTCCGCAGCTTGCGGCCGTCCTCGAACCAGCTTCGGCCCAACTCGGCGCCCCCGCGCACATTCGCTGTCGCCACCACAAAGCCGCGGTCGAGCAGGCTCAACGCCGCGACGCTGAAGTGCGGGTCGCTGTTGATGCCGTACGATCCATAGGCCTGCAGCAGCAGCGGATTCACGCCGTGCTTCTGTATATTCCGGGCGTAGGCCAGCGTGATCGGAATCGATTTTCCATCCGGCGCGACCGCATGCACTCGCTCCGTCTGATAGTTCTCCGGCTGGTACCCGCCACGGATTTCGATGCGCTTTTTCAGTTCGCGGGCGCCGGTGGCCATATTGAAATCGAAGACCGAGAGCGGCGTCACCATCGACTCGTAGGTGAAGCGCAGCAGGTCTGTGTGGTATTCGGGATTCTCGCCCCAGCCCAGCGAATACGCGGTCTCGGGAAACTCGATGGCGCGGTCCGTTCCGCCGCGCAGGTCGTGAATCGAAATGCCCGGCAGCCCGCGCTCGCGAAACGCCACCACCCGGAAGTGTTCGAAAGCTTCGACATCTTCGAGCGTGACGTCGGGGCGCTCCGGCAGCAGCGCCTGCCAGTGCCGCGCACCGGTCGCCTCGACGGGCGTGGACATCAGCTTGAAGTTAGTGGCGCCGCCGGCGTTGGTGCGAATCAGGAACTGGGCGCCCTGGTGCTCCACGTAGTATTCGACGCCCGGCTGCCGCGGCTCGAAAACGTTAAAGCC
>DOZZ01000122.1:8949-11114 GCA_003517725.1 Bryobacterales bacterium
CGCCCGCTGCGCGCTTTGCGCAGTTCGAAGGTGAATAGCGGATCGTCTTCGGTGAAGAGAACCCGGTCGTCCCGCACGCTGGTACCGAGCACGTGCTTCCAGACTTTCTCCGGCCGCTGCGTGGCGTCGAAGGTTACGTAGAGCAGCCCGGCATTGTCATTGAGCCATGCCAGGCCATACGTGGTCTCGGGAATGCTATCGGGCAGCATCTCTCCGGTAGCCAGGTCCTTCACCTGCACGATGAAGCGTTCCGCGCCGGTATAGTCGACCGCGTAGGCCACCAGTTGCTGGTTCGCGCTGACCGTCATGCCGCCCAGCGCGAAGTAGGCATGGCCCTCGGCCAGCACATTCCCATCCAGCAGAATCTCCTCGGCCGCGTCCAGGCTGCCGCGCTTGCGGCAATAGATCGAATACTGCTTACCCTCTTCGGTGCGCGAGTAGTAGAAATAGTCTTTCTTGCGAAACGGCGCGCTCGCGTCGGTCTGCTGGATGCGCCCGATGATTTCGTTATAGATCTCGGTCTCGAGCGGCTTGATCGGGGCCATCACCGCTTCGGTATAGCGATTCTCGGCCTCCAGATAGGCGATGGCGCCGGGATCGTCGCGCTCGCGCAGCCAGTAGTAATGGTCGATGCGCGTGTCGTCGTGAATCGTAAGGTGCTTCGCAAGTTTATGGGCTACGGGCGGTGTCATGCGGGATTAGTGATCGAGCAGGGCGTTGAAGAACAGTTTATAGGCCTGGTAGCTTTGCGCGCGATATTGCGGGCGCATTCCAAATAGCACGATGTGCCCCGCCCCGGTTTTGACGTCCACCAGCGCGCTCTTGCCGGCCAGCAGGTTTTCGCCAAGCAGCCAGCCCGAGGCCAGTAACCCGGACGCCGGGTAAGTCGCAATGGAAAGCGGCGCGTCAAACGCGGGACTCTGCTCCGACCAGATGGCAATATCTTCGGGCAATCCGAGTGTCAGAGGACTATGGCGATCGAGCCGTACGCGCAGCAGCGAGCCCGGCGAATAGTACTGGGCATTCGAGACGCCCTCAACAACATTTTTGGCGCCAATGGCCAGGTGATGCATGGCCCAGAGCGTTGATTTGTTGAAGAACAGCAGCGTGCCGCCAGCTTGCGCGAACTTCCGCAACGCTTCGACCGCCGCCGGATTCAGGCCGCCGGTATAGCGCGGCGGCATGGCGCCCGCGGTGAAGCCGGTAGTTAACTCACGCTCCGGCTGGTCCGGAAAGACGATCACGTCGAAGCGCGTTCGTAGCGCGCCGGCTGCAATGTCCGCGTTGGTGACCTCGCTGTAGCGAAAATGGAATTGGTCGAAGGTCCAGCGCGTCCAGCCCTCGTCCATGCTGGGCACAAAACTTTTGTAAAGGGCGATGCGTGGACGTTCCAGGCGCTTCCATGGCGCATCGCCGTCGCTCGCCGCAAAGTCGCCGGTCTCGGGATTGCGCCAAACTTGTCCTCCGGCGTCCCATATGCGATTGAGGTTCACCCACGTGTCGGTATCGCCCGCGGCCAGAGTTTGGCGGGGCGGCGCGGGTTCAAACTTTTCGCGCTCGAATGGCCCGCTTAGCGCCGTTGTAACAGTCTTGACCTCCACGCCGAACAGCAGCGGCAGCGTCTGCGCCGTCACGTCGTAGGGCCGACGCGGCGGACCTCCGGGATACATCCGCAAGTCGGGATACTGCTGGTTCTCGAGCAGCGCCTTGGCATAGCCGCTGTAAGGCTGGGCCATGCGAATCACATGATCGCCGCTGCTTGTCTTTTCAATCTCGACGCCGCCGAAGGCCAGCGTCTCGAGCATGCGCCGGGTCGCGCCAGGGTCGCGCTGCCGCGCCGGAATCACGAACCCCCACGGCGCTTGGCGCGCCACCTGGTGCTGCGCAATGCGGTAGAAGTTGCGCAGCATCTCCTCGCGGTGGATCGCCGCCTGGTAGAGGCACGACTCGAAGGCTTCAGTTTGGTAGTCGATGATGTCGCGCAGCCGCCACGTGCCGCCCATCCACGGTTCCAGATAATTCCAGCTCCGCTCGCGCGGGTTGAACCCCAGTGCGTCACTCTCGATCTCGTCGCGCTTAACCGTTATGGGCGTCGCGAGTTTCGCGCTGGCCGATTCGGTCAGAATGCGCAGGCCGCCGTGAAACGCCTGGTAATGCCGGCTGGG
>DOZZ01000122.1:11339-18969 GCA_003517725.1 Bryobacterales bacterium
AGCCACGGCGGCACGAACAACCGTGCGCCGCGCGGGCCCTGCTGGTGCACGTCGTAAACAATCTGCGGATGCCAGACGTTGTGCAGTTGGCTGACGGTCGCGCGCGTCTCCGGCTGCGAGAAGATGTACCAGTCGCGGTTATTATCGTGCCCGATATAGCGCTGCCACAGTTCCGGCGGGGACGAGCCCTCGTAAGGCGTGCCCAGCGTCTGGCGATACCAGCGCGTGACGATATCGACACCATCGGGATTGAGGGATGGCACAAGCAACACAATGTCGTTCTGCAAAATGGCGCGAAAACGCGGCGAGTCTTCGGTAATCAGGCGATAAGCGAACTCGACCGCGCTGTGCGTGGAGGCTACTTCGGTGGCGTGGATGGAGCACGTGATCAGCACCACATTCTTACCGTCGGCGATGAACCTCTCGGCTTCGGCCGGGCTGGTGATGCGCGGATCCGCCAAGCGCCGCTGCTGTTCCAGGTAGCGATCGAGGTGGCGCAGGGTGTCGGGCGCGGCAATCGTCGCGACGATCAGAGGCCGTCCATCGACGCTTTTGCCGTACTCGCGAACGCGAATCTTGTCGCTGGCCTTTCCTAGTTTGTAGAAGTAAGAGGTGACCTGATCCCAGTCGAGCAGTTGCCGATCGACGCCGATCTTGTGGCCGAAGTGCGACTCGGGAGTCGGAACTGCCGCGCCCAAAGCGCAACACGCCACCAGCAGCCAGCACGGTCTCATCACTTCTGCTTGGCGCGATCGGCGCGCCGGCTACAACCAGTCAATATCGAGAGCAGGCAAATTGCGGCAACACGCATGCGGACCTGCTTCCAGAATACGCCGGCTTCAGCGTTCCCAAAGTAGCCCAAGGCGCCACAGACGCGGCGCGCCGATGGTGGGCGTGGGCGTGAAGCCTGTCAGAAACTGGTGATCCAGTAGATTTTCAATCGATGCCACGCCGGAGAGTGATCCCGTCAACTGCTGCCGCGCCATCAACTGCACCGTCGCGAAACCGGGCAGCCGGAATTTGTTCAGGTCGTCGTCGAACTGGTAGGAGTAGGCGCGCATGCCCGCCGTCAACAGGGTGCGGCCGCGCTGGTAGGACAGATCCGCGCTGCCCTGGTGCCGCGGCACCTGCGCGATATACGGGCCGGTGCTGTAGCGCGAGCTGGCATAAAGGTAGCTGGCCTCGCCGATAAAGCTGCGCCACTGTTTGCGGGTCTCAATTTCGAGGCCTTCCGCCGTGGCCGCCGCGGCATTCCGGCGTTGCCGCGTGATCAGCGTCTTGGTGCTGCTGAGCGTGACGTTGGTGATCAGGCGGTCGAGCGAGTTGTGGAACGCGGTGACGCGGAGGGAGCCGGTTTCGCCGATAAAGTCGCCGCCGACCTCGCCTCCAAAAAGCGTTTCAGGCTGCAGCGCGGCGTTGGCCACGGTCAGCGTGTTGCCGGCGCGAAAGTCGCGGTAGAGCTCATTCAGCGACGGCGAGCGGAAGCTGCGATATACCGTGCCCCGGGCGCGCCAGCGCGAGCTGCCGAGGACCATTCCACCGCTGGGGTTGAAGTAGTTGCGGTGCGCGGCAGTCTCCTGCCGGCCGCCGCCGAAGACGCGCAGCGCGCCGATGCGCGCGTCGCCCTGCACAAATACGCCGTGTTCAAAAAGCGTGCCGCCGGCCACGCGGATGGTCGGGATTGTGCCGGGAACGTGGTCGGTGCTGAAGCCGTGTTCGTTGTCGATGTCGGCGCCGGCCACTACGTTCCAGCGCGCGGCCGCGTGGTTGTAAATGGCCGACCCGCCCATCGAATCGGAGGGTACGGTCTGCGACGACGTCAGGCGCTCGGTGTTGCGGTTGTTCAAAATCTGCGAAAAGGTCGCGTGGTACTGACCTTGCGAGCGGAAGGCGATCACCGAAAAGCCGTCGTGCGGCAGTTGATAAAGATAGTGCAGCGAAGCCGTGCCGAGCCCCGTGGAGTTGTGCGTGATGTAGGTGCCGTTGGCGCGCTCCTCGGCTAGCGCGTTCAATTCCCCATAGATCCGCTGCGGCCCGGAGAACGAATCGATGCGCACGGTTCCGGTGGCGAAACGCACGCCGGCTTCGCGGTCGATGGCGCCGCGGATCGGCGTCGCGACCACGAAATAGCCATCGGTCGAGTAAGCGCGGGCCGATGCCGAAACGGCCAGGTTGTTCCAGAGGCGCGTAAAGTCACCCCAGGCATCGTGCGTGTTGCGATTGCCGCCTTCGTAACCGGCGCTGTAGCGGTTCTTGTCGGGCTCCTCGGGGAACAGCGCGAGCGAGCCGCTCATGGCCAGATCGCCAAAGACGCTGGTAGCGGCGCCCCGCGAGACTTCGACGCGGCGCATCTCGGCCGGCGTGAAACGCGTCCAGTAAACCCAGCCGCCGAACGGATCGTTCATCGGCACGCCATCGAACAGAACCAGGGTGCGGCTGGCGCCTGAAGAGCCGATGCCGCGCAGGGATACGCCCTGGGTGGTGGGATTCGCCACCACGCTCGACGTGCGCCGGAATAGGCTGAAACCGGGGATGGTACGCAGGCGGTCGTCCAGATTATCGCCCGGGATGCGTGCGAGTTGCAGCGCGTCGACAGTGGTGACGTTGGCGGGCGTTTCGGCCGCAATGTGCTCCACGACGGTGATGGAGGTGCGCACCGGCGCAGGCTGATCGGGGCCGGGCGGGTTAGAGCTCTGCGCCGGGAGCAAAGCAGCGCCGCACAATAACGCCATCGTCAGCAAACTGGCGCGGGCTGGCACTAAGGAGGAGGTGAAACGAAGATACATTGTCGGGAGTATCGGACGGCGCTAGCGGCTGGGCCAGCGCCAGAAACTTCAGGATAGTATAGATGTCGCCGTCGTCCGGCACGGCAGCCGTAAAGCCCTGCGAGCGCAGCCGCACTTTGATGCCGCGCTGAGCCAGATCCCAGGCCACCGACGCGCAGCACTCGATGGCGTCTTCGAACCAGGCCGCGAGATGCGGACCGGCGCGGCGGTCCAGATACAGTTCGGCGGTTTCGCGCGGGTCGGCGGAATATTCACGCACCTGCATCTGGCCGGTATGGGCGGTGCTGCGCCAGTCGATGTGGCGCGCGCTGTCGGGCACCTGGTAAGGACGAACGCGGTAGAAGTCGCGGCCCTGCCCGCGCACGGGCAGCTCCAGTTCGCCGGCCAGATCCGCCGCGATCTCCGCGAAGCCGGGACGCACGGCCAGCGGGGGGTAGACCAGCGTGTCGCGCACGATGGTGACGCGGGCCGACTTTTCAAACAAGCCGAACGGAAAGCGCGTGGTGAACTGAAACAGATTGCGCCCGTGCCGGCCGCGCCGCGGGAACTCGACATAGATAGCTTCCTCGCGCCCTGCCCCGCCCGGCAATAGCGGAAAATAAACTGGCCGATCGAGGATCGCGGGACCACTGACTTCGATTGAAAAAGATGGAAAGAGGCGCTTCAGGTTGCGCAGCCGCAGCCGCGCCGGGGTGCGTTGCCGCGCCGCGATGTGTTCGGGCAGCAGCAGTTCCAGCTCGAGCCCGGCGAGGCCCAGGCGGCTCACCAGGCCCGACACCAGCAGCGTCGCCAGCATGGCCGCGACAATCAGGAACAACAGGTTATTCGAAAACGCGACGGCGCCCGCGGCCAACAGCGCCAGCGCGGCGCCGAAGAGCCAGCCGCCGCGCGTGACGCGATAGCGTTCGTGAAACCACCCAAGCCACTGTGCCGACTGTCTCTCAGGACACACGCTCTTACCCCAGCCCGTAGAACTCAATCGCCGTGAGCCCCAGCATGCGCTCGCGAACGCCAACGGGCGTGGGACCGAGGGCTTGCGTGAAGGCCGCCAGCACCTTTTTCCAGGAACCCGCCAGCAGGCACACGGGCCAGTCGCTGCCGAACATCAGGCGATCCGGATTGAAGGATCGCACCACGTGCCGTACATAGGGCGCCAGGTCGGCCGACTTCCACTTGGCGTGGTCGGCCTCGGTGATCATGCCGGACAGCTTGCAGTAGACCTGCGGCAGTCGTGCGATGGCCGCCATTTGCTCGCTCCAGGGGTCCATCACGTGGGCGGCAATCGCGGGCTTGGCGATGTGGTCGATCACCATGCGCAGGTCCGGAACGCGCTCCACCAGTTGCGGAACCAGATTGAGGTGCGCGGGCCGGATCAGCAGGTCATACGGAATTTCGCGCCGCGCCAATTCGCGCAAGCCTTCAATCACGGGGGACCGCAGCAGCCAGGCGGGGTCTGCTTCGTCGTGCACGGGATGCCGAACGCCGCGGAATTTGGGATCCCGCTGCAGACGGTCGAGCGTGGCGCCGAGCCGCCGGTCCTGCAAATCGACCCAGCCGACCACGCCTTTTACGCGCGGATTGTCGCGCGCCAGTTGCAACAGCCAGTCGGTCTCCTCGATCGACGTATGCGCCTGCACCGCGACCGAGCCGTCGAAACGATTCTGTTCCAGAATGGGCGCCAGATCTTCGGGTAGAAAGGGCCGCAACAGCGGCGAAGGCGGCGGTGGCATCCACGCGTACCGGAAACGGGAGGGGTCCCAGAAGTGCTGGTGCGCGTCGATTCGCATGTGTTCATAATAAAGCCTGAACTCCGAAGCCGAACAATTCGTTTGCCGTGGTAGAGAGGGCGATTGACCGACGCATACGCCATTGAGACCGAGGGACTGACCAAAGTTTTCCGGACGCGCTTCCCCGCCCGCGAGTTCAAAGCAGTCGACGCCATTTCCTTACGCGTGCCGCGCGGCACTACCTTCGGTTTGCTGGGCCCTAACGGCGCGGGCAAGACCACGTTCGTCAAGATGCTGCTTTCGGCGACGCATCCGAGCGCCGGCCGCGCCAAACTCTTTGGACAGGATTGCCGCGTTCCCGAAGCGCGCCGGCCCATCGGCTATCTGCCGGAAAACCACCGCTTCCCAACCTACATGACGGGCGCCAACATGCTGGATTTCTACGGCGCGTTATCGGGCCTTGAGAGCACGGCGCGCCGCCGGCGCATCCCGGAACTGCTGGCGCTGGTGGGCCTCGAAAAGTGGGGCGGCACGCGGCTCGGCAAATATTCGAAGGGCATGCTGCAGCGCGTGGGCCTGGCGCAGGCCATGATGCACTCCCCGGATCTGCTGATTCTGGACGAGCCGTCGGACGGCGTGGACCCCATCGGCCGGCGCGAGATCCGCGATATTTTGCAGGCTCTCGAACAGAAAGGCGTGACCATCTTTTTGAACTCGCACCTGCTGGTAGAGGTCGAGCTTTTTTGCCGCGAGGTCGCCATCATCCAGAACGGCCGCGTGGCGCTCGAAGGCACGGTCAAGGAGTTGACGGCCGGCAGCGGTTATCGTGTTGAGGCCGAGGGCGTACCCGAGGCGCTGCAAACGGAACTGCGCGCGACGGCGCGGTCGGTGGCGGCGCGGGATGGGGCCCTGCAGTTTTTATTTGCCGGGCGGGGCGAAGCCAACCGGGCCATCGATCTGCTGCGATCGCAACAGATTGAAGTGGAGTCCGTGCAGCGGGCCACCAGCACGCTCGAGGAAGTTTTTGTCAGGACCATCAATGCCAAGTAACCTGCTGACCGCCACCATCGCGCTGGTCGCCGACACCTTTCGCGAGGCCTTGGCGCGCAAAATTTTCTGGGGCTTTCTGCTCTGCTCGACGGCCTTCATTCTGTTCTTCATCTTCATCATGAAGATCGACGTAGTGGCCGGCGCGCTGGCCACCGTTACCATCTTCGGACGCACCAACGACACGCAGGAGATCGGGCAACTGGTGAAAAATGTGCAGCGCGGGCTGGGCGGTTTTCTGTACACGGTGGGCATGTTCCTGGCGGTCTTCGCGTCGGCCGGCTTGATCTCGGCGGTGTTCGAGCCGGGCCGCATCGAACTGCTGCTCTCAAAGCCCGTGGCGCGCGTGCATATCCTGCTGGGCCGCTACCTGGGCAACCTGCTGGTGATCGCCATCAACCTGTTCTACCTGGTGGTGGGCGTGTGGCTGGTGTTCGGCATCAAGGTGGGCATCTGGGGCATCGGGTTTTTATGGTCCGCGGTGGTCACGCTGTTTGTATTCTCGGTGCTGCTGACCATCATCTTGCTGATCGGCGTGATTTGGGAGAGTACGGCCGTAACGGTGCTGGGCACCTTCGGCATCATGATTCTGAGCGGCGTGCTGTCGACCCACACGCAACTGATCAAGCTGCTGAGTTCGGAGACCTCGCGCAACGTGGTGCGCACGCTCTATTACATATTTCCGAAGACGGTGGACATTGGGAAAATCGCTGGCGAACTCTCGGCCGGCGGTGGCGTGGGCGATTGGATGCCCATCTGGACCACGGCGCTGTTCGGGCTGACCATGCTGAGCCTGAGCATCTATATTTTCGCGCGGAGGAATTTTTAAGCCATGCGACTGCTGCTGATTGTGTTGCTCACTGCGATGGGAGCGCCGGCCGTTTGGGCCGCGCGGGTGGACGCCCTGCTGGCCAAGTTCATCCCGGCCGACACGGTTTCGTTGATGGGCGCGCGGATGGACCAACTGCGGCAAACGCCGCTGTACGTGAAGATGATGGCGCAGCAGAAGCTGCCGCAGTTGGACCAGTTTGCGCGCGAGACGGGCTTCGACCCGCGCACCGACGTGCAGGAGCTGCTGGTGGCGTCGCCGGCCGAGCCCGATGCGAGCGTGGTGATGGCGCATGGCTCGTTCCACCCGATCCATCTCGAAAAGATTCAGGTGGAGAAGTTCGAGGGCTACAACATTTATGCGGGACCAGAGCATCCGGTCAGGCCGGGCGGGGTCGGGAATGGGAAATCGGGCTTCGTCCTGATCGACGCCTCGACCGCCGTGGCCGGCCCTGTAGACCGCGTTAAACGCGCCATCAGTCAATATAAGGGTGGCGGCAAGACGGTGCCCAAAGATCTGCTGGACCGCGCGCGCGCCATCGGCGACGAGTATCAGATCTGGGCCGTGTCGCAGGGCGGCTGGAACTTTCTTTCGACCCAGTTGCCGCAGACCGGCAGCGGCGTGAACTTCGGGAAGATTTTTCAGAACCTGGACCGCACGGTGTTTGAGGCGGATCTGCGCAATGGGCTGAAGGCCGCGGCGATGGGCGACTGCAAGACCAGCGAGGATGCTAAAAACCTGAGCGACGGCGCGCGCGGCCTGGTGGGCTTCGGGCGTCTGAGCGTGCCGGACAATCAGCCGGAGCTCCTGAAGCTGTGGGACGCCATTCAGGTGGCGCAGAACGACCGGCAAATTGTGATCCGCGCCGATATCCCGCAGAACTTGATTGACCAGTTGGTCGCGATGTTCCAGGCGGCCCCGCCGCGTGCCGTGCGGCCGCCGCATAGGATGAAGCCGCTTTAGAGGAGTACATGAACTCTGTCTCCCGCCGGTCTCTCAGGGCCTGCGGTCCAAGCAAGCTCATGAAAAAGGCGGACCCGCAGTCATCTGTTTGTTTGTGGGGCGCGCTTGAGCGTGCAGAGGGCTTCAGCAAGGGACGGTCCGGGGGGACCGTCGGAAGGAGCTGAAACTGGGCGTCGTATGGGCTCTTTTAGACCCTCCGAACGATTTTCGTAAGTTATAGATTCTACTCGAGCTGGAGAGTGTGTTTCTGGAGAAGCCCGACAATCCTCAAGAACACA
>DOZZ01000294.1:0-2023 GCA_003517725.1 Bryobacterales bacterium
GCGGTGAATCAACAGCCTGTCGCGCTGCGGGCCCGCAATCGGTTGGCGGTGCTTGAGGCAAACGGCGGATCCCTGGCCTTTCTTCCGCCATCGCACAAATTTTTCTGGTCGCGAGAAGTTGAAACCAACCTGGGGTATGTGTACTACCGGAAAGACAGCGCTCAAACTTTTTCGATTGGAGCCCGCCAGTCGGATCGCGAGGTGGGCGCGAAGCCTTGGGGGATTTCGGATGAGGTCTGGAACCGCCGCGTCGGTGAAGCTCGCGGCGACCTTAACAACTTCGCTTTGTATAATGCGCCTCCCGGCACGCTGCAGCGCATGCCGGTTTATTTCTACTTGAGCCCGGAAGATAGCCGCGCCACGCAGCAGGCAGTTATGGCATTCTCCCACGATGACGTGTACAAGCCGTTGCCCGGTTATAAGGTCCTGGTCAGTCATTTTCACTTTCACTTCAATGAACAACTCACCGATGCCGGCAGCATGGATCAGGAGCCGACTTGGCTACCGGTGTTTCGGGAGTTAGGAATCAACATGGCCATACTGGCGGATTTCCATGGCGATTCACACCCGGCCGATACGGGCAAACTCCGCTTTGACGAGCAGAAGGTCTATTTCGAAGGATGCCGGCGCTTCTCCGATCGTGACATGCTGCTGATACCCGGCGAAGAACCGGACGCCAACTTCGGCGGTCATTACATGTTTGTGTTCCCTAAGCCTCTATTCTTCAGTCACGTGAAGGAGCCCGCCAAGGGTCCGGCGGGTCAGCCCTTCGAAGAAACTCTGGCGCCCTATGGGCCGGTCTATCACACGGAAACTGCCGCCACGGAACTGAACTTACTCAATCGGGAGCATGGCTTGGTGTGGCAAACTCATCCGCGGACAAAAGGCTCTGCCGGTTATCCGGATGCCATCCGCGAGAAGGACTTTTTCCAGAGCGACCGGTTCCTCGGCGCCTCGTTCCAATCGCTGCCCGTCGACTTATCCCAGAAGCGGCTGTGCGAAGTGCGTTGCCTCGGACTTCTCGACGATATGAATAATTGGGCGGGCGCGAAATATATGATCGCGGAAGGCGATACATACATGAAGTACCCGGATGATGAGACCTTCCCGCAGCTGGTCGTCAACTATGTGAAGCTCGACCGTGTGCCGAAGTTCGACGAGGGATGGAATTCGCTGCTGGACGCCATGAGGGAGGGTGATTATTTCGTGACCAGTGGAGAAGTGCTGCTTCGAAACTCGGGAATTGAAGGTACCGGCGCAAAGCGCACTTACACGGCGGAAGTGGAATGGACGTTCCCGCCGGAATTCGCGGAGTTGGTGTGGAGCGACGGGAATACGGTAGACCGGCAGGTGATCGGTCTCTCCGACAAAGCCCCGTTCAGCTCACAGAAATTTCGAATTCCTTTCGAAGTAACCGGGAAAAAGTGGGTCCGATTTGCGGTTTGGGACTCAGCGGGGAACGGCGCTTTCACCCAGCCGGTGCACCTGAAGTAAGGGCGCGGTGAATGAAGAACTGCATGACTCGATTGATTCTGATGGTGGCATTAACCCTGCCGGCCCAGGCCCAGGATTGGCCGGTCTACGGCGCCGCCGGCGGCACGCGGTATTCGCCAATCAAGCAGATTGATCGCTCCAACGTTAATAAACTGCAAATTGCTTGGACTTACCGCACGGGCGACGTCAGCGACGGTACCGAATTTCCGGTGAAGAGCGCGTTCGAAGCAACCCCGCTGATGATTGACGGCGTTCTTTACGTTGTGACGGCCTTCGACCGGTTGATTGCGCTGGAAGCGGAGACCGGCAAAGAGCTGTGGGCCTTCGATCCGAGATTGGATAAGAGCAAGCCCCAGATGCTCTTTTCAAGTCGCGGCGCGGCGTTTTGGAACGATGGCGCCGAGAAGCGCCTCTTTTACGGAACGCTGGATGGACAGCTTTGGGCTATCGACGCGGCCACCGGTAAACCCGCCGACAGCTTCGGCAAAGGGGGATTCGTGAACCTGCGCGACGGCATGGTGGATCCCAA
>DOZZ01000294.1:2209-13405 GCA_003517725.1 Bryobacterales bacterium
ATGTGGTGATTTGCGGTTCCATCGTTCCGGACAGCGAACCGCAAGGCCCCAATGGCGACGTTCGGGCCTTCGATGCGCGCACTGGAAAACTGCTATGGCGTTTCCATACGGTGGCACGGCGGGGAGAGTTTGGCGGCGATACCTGGGAAGGGGACTCGGCCCAAGGCCGCGGCGGCGCCAATATGTGGTCCATCCCGACCATCGACATGGAACGGGGTATCGCCTTTCTGCCTCTTACGTCACCGTCGCATGACTACTATGGCGGGGACCGCAAGGGCGCCGGCCTTTTTGGCGATGCTCTGGTTGCCGTGGAGGCGCTTACGGGCAAGAGGCTATGGTACTTCCAAACGATTCATCATAATCTTTGGGACTACGATATTCCAGCACAGCCGACGCTGGTTACGGTGCGCCACAATGGCAAGTCGATTGATGCGGTGGCACAGGTTACTAAGACCGGCTTCACGTTTCTGTTCGAACGCACAACGGGTAAACCACTCTTCGATATCGTCGAAAGGCCGGTCCCGGCCAGCGATGTGCCGGGTGAAGCGGCGTACCCGACCCAACCCTTTCCAGTGAAACCGCCGCCCTACGCGCGCCAGAGTTTTCGCCTGGAGGATCTGACGGATGTTACTCCAGAATCGCGAGCTTACTGCGCAAAATTGATTGAAGGCGCGGTTTTCGGAACCCTGTTCACTCCCATCGGCCTGAAACCCACGGTTCTATTTCCCGGAACAAACGGAGGCGCGAATTGGGGCGGCGCCTCGTTCGATCCGGAGACGCATACGCTCTATGTGAACTCGATGGACGTGGGAATGATCTTCCGCATGGCGAAGATGCCGGAGACCGCGAAGCTACCCTACCGGACCCGCGGAGTAGGAGCGTCGCGGTTCTGGGACACGAATCGCTATCCCTGCCAGAAGCCGCCGTGGGGTCGCCTGACCGCCATCAACCTGGACACGGGCGAGTTCCGGTGGCAAAGCATTCTCGGCGTGGTGGACGCGCTGACCGAAAAGCACGTGCCTCCCACGGGAACTTCGAACATCGGCGGTTCCATGGTCACGGCTGGCGGCCTGGTCTTCATCGGAGCTACCAACGACAGCCGCTTTCGCGCGTTTGACAAGGATACGGGTAAGGAGTTGTGGACTTTCCGCTTGCCTGCCAGCGCGCATGCGACGCCCATGACGTTTGTATCAAAGAAGAACAAGAAGCAATACGTGGTGATTGCCGCGGGAGGAGGTAACAAATACAACGACACCTACTCGGACTCTTTGTTGGCATTCTCGCTGCCCTAAGGCTTTCCGCGGCGGGTGAACAAGCCGCGTTCGATCATCAGAAGCACGCACCGTTGAAACAGCCGTGCGTTTCCTGCCACCAAGGGGTCACTAGCGGGGATCTCGCGGGGTTCCCCTCGATGAAGCAGTGCCGGGTATGCCACGTCGAAATGGGCGAGCGCACAATACCGTCGCGGCGCGTCTACGAAGTGCCCGATTTTGTGTTCTTCAGCCACGCCAGGCATTTCGCCGCCAAGCTGGAGTGCCAGAGCTGTCATGGCGACGTTGCATTGCAGGCAAGCGTGCAGGCGCAACAGCCGGTCAGGATGAAGTGGTGTGTAGACTGTCATAAAAGCAGCAAGGCGCCCGCCGCTTGCAACACCTGCCATGAGTTGGGCCAGTAAAGCTGGCGGGGGTTAAGGCGCTACTTCGAAGGGGAATTTCTGCTCGGCCGTCTGCTTGCCTTTGGCGTCGTTCAGCGTGATTGCCAGCGTGTAAGTGCCGGGGCGGATGGTCTTGTCCAGATTGAGCGACATGCCAGCCGGGACGTAGGGCTGGGGATAGAAGCCGGATGACTTTTCCGTGGCGGCCGAGGGCTGGCTGTAGAGACTTTTGCCCTCGGCGTTGAAGAGGGCTACGCCGTAGGAAACTTCGATGCTGTTTTCGGGGCCGAACTGGTAGCCGGCGATGTCGAAGCGCGCGAACACCTTGGCGCCCGGCGCGTAGGTGGGCAGGGGTAGCGGGTGCGGGTCGTCTTCTCCCTGGTAGAAGCCGAAGTTGCGGACCGTGAGCGTGGCGCTGGGCTCGACGGCGCGGGCGCGCACCGGAATGGAGATATCCTGCTGGACGCTTTGGTGCGAGACCGTGTCAGTTACGCTGATGTGCGCTTTGTAGTCGCCGGGCAGCGCGATGGGCGGGATCGAGAAGACTTCGCGGATGCGCGGGCGCCAGTTCTTGTCCTGCGGAGACACCTTGTCGGTGAGTTCGGATTGCACCGGCGACAGGATGGGCGTGCCCCGCGGGTCGACTGCGGTGAGGCCGTAGGTGAGTTGGATTTTCTGAAGCGGCGAGACCTGGTAGCCGGTGACGTAGACGCTCAGGTAGACGTTCTCGCCGGGCTGAAACTGGCCGTCGGCGGGCTGCCCGTCTTCGCTGAAGGAGACTTGCGATTGGACCAGGCGCAGCGCCGGAGCATCGGCCGCGGTTAATCCACATGCCGCCGCGAAGAGCAGCGCGCAGGCTCTAGATGGCACCCGCGCGCCCCTCGGGATTGAAGTTGAGCGGGAGATCGATGTAAGCGAATTTGATGCTGTCCTCATCGCTGATCTTCAGTTTGTAGTGGCGCGGCTGGACGTCGAACACAACGTTGCCCTGCAGCGCCTCGGCGGGGTGCGCGGTGCGGACGCTGCCGATCCAGTTGGGCAGGCGATCGCCGGAGGTGACTTCCTCGATCAGATTGCCGTCGTCATCGACCAGCGCCATGGAAGGCACCGGCAGGTCGCGGCTGCCGGCGTTGGCGATGCTGATGCGCACCACCAGGAAGCGATTTGCCGGAACACGCATGGCGGCGCCTTCGCCGAAACCCACGGACCACTGTGTATCGAAGACGTTGTAGATCAACGACCCGACCTGAGCGCGCTCGCCCAGGGTGTAGACCGGAACGTGCCGTCTCTCCAAACCGCAACCAGACAGCATGAGCAGGGAGAGAGCCAGAACACTGCGCGATATCACTAGAACAATCTACCGCAATTGCGGCTAGCCAGGTCAGTGTTTGGCTTGCTCGACCATGCGGTCGAACTTCTTGCGCTGGCCGGCGTCGAGCACGTTGAGGACGCGCTGGCGGCCTTCGGCGAGGATGTTGTCGTAGTAGCGGGAAAAGTCGTCCAGGGTGGATTCGATGGATTCGACCTGGGCCTCGCTCAGGTTCAGTTCACGCTTCCACTTATCCATGACGATGGGCTTGCCGCCCTCGGTCCAGGCCGGCAGGTGGGTGGCATGGTGGTGCATCTGAGCGCGCATGCCGACCGCCCCGACTGCCGCGCCGGCCAGAAAAACCAGGAAGATGACCACCAGCGAGGTGGCCTTGCTCTGCACGGTGTCGGGTGGCGGCATCAACATGACGGGATCAACATGGAAGATAAGCTTAACGCTCGCGGTACCCGGCGAGCGTGACCATCATATTGGGGCGATCCTCGACCGGGTCATGCGCGGCGCTGACATCGTGGCTCGCGAGAATGGCTTCGGGGCTCGAGACAGAGGGCTGCGTGGAATCGTCCCGCACCACCAGGTAACTGCCCACGACGCCCAGGGTCAGCAGCGAAGCCAAAGCCACGCGGCGGCCAAAGGCGGATCGAAACGAAAACGGATTCCAGGCGGAACGCGCGGCCTGCGCCGTTTCAATGCGGCCGGCGAGGCGGGCGTAGAAGCCCGGCGGCACGCTAAATTCGCGATCGTCCTGACGCATGCTGGACAGAAGCCGTGAGACCGACTGCATTTGTTCGAGCGTGGAGCGCAGCGCCGGATCCTGATCGAGAGCCTTCTGAAACTCCGGCGAGGGCCGGCCGCCCAGATAATCCTCAACTCCGAATTTGATTAAATCATCCATACCGCTCAACTCCTAAACTTTGCCTGCCGGTAAACCGGGTTTATCGATGCGCTGCGCCGCTTTGACCAGTTTCTGGCGCGCGCGAAACAATTTTACTTTGATTGTATTCTCGTTCATATTCAGCATCCCGGCGAGTTCTTCGACGGAATAGCCTTCGACCTCCTTCAACATCAGGAGGTTGCGTTCTTCGGGCGATACCTTGGCCATCAGCTTGACGACGTAGTCGCGGCTGGCCAGCGTGACATCGGCGCCGGGCACGCGGTTGCCCGTCGGTTCCGAGTTTTCGACGCGGCGGACTTCGTCTTCGCTTAAATCGCTCTCATAGACCAGCTTGCGCACCTTTTTCTTGCGCAGGTAATCGAAGCACTCGTTGACCGTGATCTTGTAGATCCAGGTGATCAGCGAGCTGCGGAAATCGAAGTTGCGGATCGAAAAATAGATCTTATAGAAGACCTGCTGGGCGATGTCCTCGACGTCGTTGCGCTGGCGCACGATGCCGTGGATGATCGAAAACACCTTGGACTGATATTTTTGGACGATCTCCTGGAACGCGGCTTCGTCGCCCGACTGCGCCCGGCGCACCAGCGCGCCTTCAGGGGTGTTTTCGTAGTCCACTCGTGTCTTTGCCGCGACTTTATACCCGAAAGCGGGAGTTCCGAAAGCCGGTAACGGAAGCGCGTTGGAGACGGTTCCCATACGCCACCTGAGACGCGCCGCTAAGCCCCCCGGTTTCAAGACCGAAGCGCCTGTTGGCACATTAGCAGAAAATGCCGGGTTGCGGGCTCGCGGGGGTAGTCGGGAGCGCCGGTTTACGCTATTCTGGTGAATATGGTGAATCTCACTCCAGTGGCGGTTAACAAAGTCAGGGAAATTCTGGAGGCCCAGAACCCCATGCCGAAGGGGCTGCGGCTGTCCGTAGTCGGCGGCGGGTGTTCCGGCTTCAGCTATTCGATGGCTTTCGAGAACACGCCGAATATGCTGGACAAAACTTATCAGTACGACGGGTTGAAGGTATACGTGGACCAGGCCAGCCTGCTGTACCTGGACGGCGCGGAAGTGGATTACGTCGAGACGCTCGAAGGATCCGGCTTCAAGTTCAACAACCCGCAAGTGAAATCGACCTGCGGCTGCGGCAGCAGTTTCAGCGTTTAAGGGCAAGAGTCGCGGGGCATAGTCCCGACGCCGGTATCCGCCGGTGGCACCTCATTGCCGTGCCAAGCGTTCTTCCCGTACGCTAACAGCCATGGAAGTGCATTTTACGCCGGACCTGCAGGCCCAAATTGACCAGTTGATCACCGAGACTGGACGCACGCCCGACAAGCTGATTGAGGACGCCATGGCCGGATACGTGGCTGAGCTTGTGCAGACACGCCAAATGCTCAACGACCGCTATGACGACCTGAAAAGCGGCAGAGTGACGCCTATCGACGGCGAGGCCTTCTTTGAAGGTCTTCGCAAGCGCGAAGACGAGTTGTTGAATAAACAGTAATGGCGGGTCGGGGTTTTGACCTTCATCCCCTTGCGGCTCAAGACATCGCCGACATCTGGGCCTTTATCGCGGAGGATAGCCCGCAAGGAGCCCGCCGCGTGCGAGAGGACATACTTCACGCAATTCGCGCCTTGGTGCCTTTCCCACATCTAAGGTCATAACCGCCCGGACCTGACCTCGCGCCCCCTGCGGTTTACCGTGGTCAAACGTGCACGGCGCTTGAATCGTTTTAGATAATCAAGAAGGGCAGGCCCGATGAACACGGAAGAGACGCCGATCGATCTCATCCGCGCACTTCCCGCCGAAAAGCAGGAGGAGATCCTGGTGCACGCGCAAAGCCTGCTCGCCAGTAACGCTGGAAATAAGGCTCCTCGGAAGAGTGGCCGGGGGCTTTGGGCGGATCTAGGCATCGATCTGACAGCCGAAGACATCGAGGGCGCCCGCCGGGAAATGTTGAAGAACTTTCCGCGAGACGATTTTTGATGGCGGCAGTCGTTGCCGATACCGAGACGTTTGGATTAGAAGCGATTATGCCAGCATTTGCGTCGTTGGCGGCATCGTGTTACTCTACCTCTAGTCCCCTAGAAATGGCTCAGTGGGAGGTCTGCGTCCGCGTTTTGGACGGACCGCTTGCACCAATGAGGAGAAATGGCCCAAAAACCAGGTAAGCAGTACCAGTCTGCAGCAAAGCAAGTGGAACAGCGTCCGTACGTGTTGAAGGACGCAGTCCCGCTCCTCCAGAAGATCAAATTCGCCAAATTCGACGAGACCGTTGAGGTGCATCTGCGCCTGGGCGTCGACCCCAAGCATGCCGACCAGATGGTCCGCGGCACGGTGGTCATGCCGAATGGTCTTGGCAAACAGAAAAAAGTGCTGGTGATCGCGAGCGGCGACAAGCAGCGCGAGGCGCGGGAAGCCGGCGCCGACTTCGTGGGCGGCGAGGACATGGTCAACAAGATCCAGTCGGAAGGCTGGGTAGACTATGACGCCGTGATCGCGACGCCCGACATGATGCGCTCGGTCGGTAAGCTCGGCAAAGTGCTCGGCCCGCGCGGCCTGATGCCCAATCCCAAGACCGGCACCGTGACCGTGGACGTCGTCAAAGCCATCAACGAGATCAAGGCCGGTAAAGTGGAATTCCGCGTCGACAAGACCGGCATCGTGCACGCGCCTATTGGCAAGATCAGCTTCACTTCGGACAAGCTGGTGGAGAACGCCTCGGCGCTGATTTCGGCGGTGGTGAAAGCCAAGCCCCCGGCCGCCAAGGGCAAGTACGTGAAGAGCGCGACGCTGTGCTCAACCATGAGCCCGGGACTGCAGATCGACGTTGCCGAATTTAGCGAAAAGGCGACGGCCTAGACCGGCGCGGGAATTGTCATGAAAAAACGACAGGATAAGGAAAAGGACTTCGCGGAGCTCAAGGCCGACCTCGAAAAGGTGAAGAACCTGTTCGTGGCGGGCTACGAGAAGATGCGCGTGAGCCAGGATTTTGAGCTGCGCAAAACCGTGCGCGGGGCGGGCGGCACATACAAGGTCATCAAGAACAACATTGCCGAGCTGGCCAGCCGCGGCACCTCGAGCGAGAAGCTGTTCAGCAATCTGAAGGGCATGACGTCGCTGGTCTACACGCACAACGACCCGGTGGCGCTGGCCAAGGCGCTGACCGTGTATGCCAAAACCAACCCTGCTTTTGTGTTCAAGGCGGGTCTGGTGGAAGGCCGGGCGGTGGACGTCAAGGGCATCAACGACCTGGCGAACCTGCCGGCGAAGGAAGAGATCTACGCCAAGCTGCTGTATCTGATCCAGGCTCCGGCGCAGCGTTTGGTGACGGCGGTCAATGCAGTGGGCCGCGACCTGGCAGTGGTGATCGACCAGGGCGTCAAGGAAAACAAGTTTCAGCAGTAGCGGAATATAGAGAGTTTCGAAAGGGATTTGAAGGAAAAGACCATGGCGGACATTACTACAATTGCGGATCAGATTCAGGGCCTGACGCTGCTCGAAGCATCGCAGCTGGTCAAGTTGCTCGAAGAGAAGCTGGGCGTTTCGGCAGCGGCGGCAGCCGTAGCGGCTCCGGCGGCGGGCGGCGCGGCGGCGGCAGCTCCGGCGGCGGAAGAGAAGACCGAGTTCACGGTCATCCTGTCGGCGGCGGGCGCCAACAAGATCAACGTCATCAAGGCCGTGCGCGAAGTGACGAGCCTGGGCTTGAAAGAAGCCAAGGACCTGGTCGATAGCGCTCCGAAGCCGGTTAAAGAAGGCATCAGCAAGGAAGAAGCCGAGACCATCAAGAAGAAGTTCGTCGACGCCGGCGCGACCGTCGAGGTCAAGTAGCCCGTTGCAGCAGACCGGGGCCGGAATATTCCGGCCCCTTTAGAGCGATGGCGGTGGCGCGGGCTGCCGTCATGGGTGTTGGGGCGGGCGTGTTGGGCGAGCGTTGACGAGGTGCTGCCTGTCTGCTAGACTGCCGGTATTGGACATGGTTTCCACCGGCCGAAAGGCTGGTCTGTGGTTTGGAAATTTAGGGCTTTTGTTTCCCAGTAACGGTTGTGTATCGACTGTTGCTAGGAACCCCGTGCGTTTTGGCGCGTCCAATACACGTGTGCCCAGTCCTTTCGCTCAGTTTTTCTGCTCACATTTTCCGGTCAAATTAGGAGTGCGTTCAGGCCGGAACCTGCAGGGTAGCCAGTTTTCTCCGTCCTTTTTTTTGTCACAGTCTTTTGTGCTTCCGCGCGGCCTTTTAACCAGGCAGTCAGCGTGAAGCTTTGTGTGCGCGTCCAGCCGAAGAGGCTTGGGCGCCTTTTGCGTGTGTGGCCCTCTGGAGTTTAATTCATGACGACTTACGAAACAGCGCCCGAGAGAGTCGATTTTTCTAAAATCAAGACCTCCATCCCGATCCCCAATCTGATCGAGGTGCAGAAAAACTCGTATGAGCGTTTTCTGCAGATGGACCTGCTGCCGAACGAGCGCGACGACGCCGGTCTGCAGACGGTGTTCAGCTCGGTTTTTCCGATCAGCGACTTTCGGGGCGTGAGCACGCTCGAGTTTGTCGATTACTCGATCGGCAACTGGGAGTGCAAGTGCGGCAACCTGAAGGGGCTCGAGAACCTTCGCACCACCTGCCGCAATCCGAACTGCGGCGCCGTGATCAAGACCGATCCGTTCCATCCGGGCGATGTGCTTTGCCCGCGCTGCGGCACCTTTAACAAGAACATCGTCACCTTCTGCAACAAGTGCGGCGACCCGGTCGGCCTGCAGTTGAAGTACGACATGGTGGAGTGCCAGGAACGGGGTATGACGTATGCCGCGCCGCTGAAGGTCACGATCCGGCTGACGGTTTATTCGAAAGATCCGGAGACGGGCGTCAAGAGCGTCCGCGACATTAAAGAGCAGGAAGTCTTCTTCGGCGAAATTCCGCTGATGACCGAGAACGGCACGTTCATCATCAATGGGACGGAGCGCGTGATTGTGTCGCAGCTGCACCGTTCGCCCGGCGTCTTTTTCGAGCGCGTGGCGGCCATGGGCTACTTCCTGGGCAAGATCATCCCGTACCGCGGCAGTTGGGTAGAGTTCGAGTACGACAACAAGAACCTGCTGTATGTGCGCATCGACCGTAAGCGTAAGTTTTACGGCTCGGTGTTTCTGCGCGCGCTGGGCCTGAAGACCGACGAACAGATTCTGAAGACGTTCTACCGCGTTTCGAAGCTCACGGTGAGCGAGAAGAAGCTCTACTGGAACGTGGACGAGAGCCTGGCTGGGTTGAAGCTGTCGCACGCCATCAACAACAAGGCCGGCGAGACGGTGGTGGGGCAGGGCAAGAAGATCACTTCATCGTTGATGAAGGAGATTCTGAAGCAGAAGATCGAGCGCGTGGAGATTGCGCCGAACGACCTGGAAGGCGCGTATGTGGCGGCCGACGTGGTGGACATGCAGACCGGCGAGGTCCTCGTGGACGCTAACAACGAGCTGAACACGACGGTCCTTGGCAAGGTGATCGAAGCGGGCATCGAGACCATCGAGATCTTCTTCCCGGAGCGCGACGAGGTCGGCACGGTGATCTCCTCCACGCTGCGCAAAGACCCGGTGAAGACCGAGAAAGATGCGCTGATCGAGATTTACCGCAAGCTGCGTCCGGGCGATCCGCCGACGCTCGACACCGCCAACCAGTTGTTCCATGGCATGTTCTTCGACCCGCGCAAGTACGATTTTTCGCGCGTCGGCCGCATGAAGTTCAACATCAAGCTCTTCGACAAGGCGGACGCCACGCCGCTCGACAAGCGCACCCTGGACCATGGCGATTTCTACTCGACCATCCGCTACCTGCTGAAGCTGCGCCGCGGTATTGGCGCGGTGGACGACATCGATCACCTGGGCAATCGCCGCGTGCGCGCCGTGGGTGAGTTGCTCGAGAACCAGTTCCGCATCGGGCTGGTCCGCATGGAGCGCGCCATCAAGGAAAAGATGAGCGTGTACCAGGAGATGTCGTCGGCCATGCCGCACGACCTGGTCAACGCCAAGCCGGTGATGGCGGCGATCCGCGAATTCTTCGGATCGAGCCAGCTATCGCAGTTCATGGATCAGACCAATCCGCTGTCGGAGATCACGCACAAGCGCCGTCTCTCGGCCCTTGGACCGGGCGGTCTGTCCCGCGAACGCGCGGGCTTCGAAGTGCGCGACGTGCACCCGACGCACTACGGACGCATCTGCCCGATCGAGACGCCGGAAGGCCCGAACATCGGTCTGATTTCGTCGCTCTCGTGCTTTGCGCGGATCAACGAATACGGCTTCATCGAGAGCCCGTACCGCAAGGTGCAGGGCGGCGTGGTGGCCGACGAGATCCAGATTCTGAACCCCGGCGACACGCCGTATAAAGTGGGCGCCGTGATGGCGCGGGCGCAGATCGACGCGGCCAACAAGAACCTCAAGCCCGGCAAGCAGCGCGCCGAGTTTGAAGCCCATTGCGAGTACCTGAGCGCCTGGGAAGAGGACAAGTGGACCATCGCGCAGGCCAACGTGCAGCTGGACGAAGATGGCCGCATTGTTCCGGACCTGGCCAACGCGCGGCAGGCCGGCAACTTCGTGCTGAAGCATCGCGATGAGATCGAATACATCGACGTCAGCCCGAAGCAGCTGGTGTCGGTGGCGGCGAGCCTGATTCCGTTCCTTGAGAACGATGACGCCAACCGAGCCTTGATGGGCTCGAACATGCAGCGCCAGGCGGTTCCGCTGCTGCGCGCCGACGCCCCTTACGTGGGCACCGGCATGGAGTACGTAACGGCTCGCGATTCGGGCGCGGTGGTGTTGTGTAAGCGCCCGGGCATCGTGGATTCGGTCGATTCCGAGCGCATCATCGTGCGCGTGGAAGGCAATGCGCATGAGGGGCAGATGTCGCGCGAAGTGGGCGCCGATATCTACACCATGACCAAGTTCAAACGGTCGAACCAGAACACCTGCATCAACCAGAAGCCGATTGTGCACGTGAATCAGCGGGTGGTGAAGGGGCAGGTACTGGCGGACGGGCCTTGCACCGATATGGGCGAGCTGGCGCTGGGACGCAACGTGCTGGTGGCCTTCATGCCGTGGCGCGGATCGAACTTCGAAGACGCCATTCTGGTCAGCGAGAAGCTGGTCAAAGAGGATTACTACACTTCGATTCACATCGAGGAGTTCGAGATCGAAGCCCGGGACACCAAGCTGGGACCGGAAGAGATCACGCGCGACATCCCGAACATTGCCGATTTGTTCCTGCGCAATCTGGACGAGAGCGGCATCATCCGGAACGGCGCGACGGTCAAGCCGGGCGACATTCTGGTGGGCAAGGTCACGCCGAAGGGCGA
>DOZZ01000294.1:13566-13688 GCA_003517725.1 Bryobacterales bacterium
ATCTTCGGCGAAAAGGCCGGCGACGTGAAGGACGCCTCGCTCTACTGCCCTCCGGGCATTGAGGGCACGGTGGTGGATTGCAAGATCTTCTCGCGCAAGGGGCAGGAGAAGGACGAGCGCGC
>DOZZ01000075.1:0-848 GCA_003517725.1 Bryobacterales bacterium
CCTGCGCAAGCCACAGCATCAAAACGATTGGAAGAGGCACTAGATTATGAAGATGGAAAAGCCGCCGCGGATGTTACCGCACGCGAAAAGAAGGATGGCTGGGAGACAGGGACTCGAACCCCGATAGGCAGATCCAGAATCTGCAGTCCTACCATTGGACGATCTCCCAACGCCGTAAATCAGTATAACCCGGCCCCGCGGCATTCCTCAATTCGAACAGGCTCCCGCAAAACCAAAACCGGCCCCGCGCTTCAGTTGAGCGTTGCCATCCAGCGCGCGACGGTGCGGATTTGCTCTTCGATCTGCGCCCGGTCGGCGGCATCCGGGGCCAGCACCAGGTAGCGCTGCAAATCCGCGATCGACTGCCGTAGATGTTTGGTCTGCAGAAATACCAGCCCGCGCTGCTTGTGCTCGTCCGCCGATTCGGGCGCGGCCTCAATCAGCAGGTTTAACAGTTGCACCGCCTTGACATAGGAGCGCTGCGAAAAATAGATGCCGCGCAAATTGTTCGCCATGCGCGACAGAATCTGCCGGTGCGACACCGGCGCCAGCAGCGAGGGGTCGGGGCGGTTGGCCTGCGCCAGCTTATAGCAATCGGCATCCGTCAGCACCGCGCCTTCGTGGAACGGATCGAGATACGCGGAGTACGCGCCGTCGTCATACTGCACGATGAAATGGCCCGGCAGTCCGATGCCGCGCACCGGCCGCGACAGCCTGCGCGCCACCTCGATGTACAGCACCGAGAGCGTAATCGGAATGCCCGCGTGTCCGTCGATCACCAGGTTCAGGCAGCTGTTGTGAGGGTCGTAATAATTTTCAGCGTTGCCGCGCAGGCCCAGTTCGCCAAA
>DOZZ01000075.1:994-3202 GCA_003517725.1 Bryobacterales bacterium
GCCGCGGCATCCAGTTCCGGAAATTCGATCGACGCCAAACCGAGCGCCGCGACATCGAGCGCAACCGTGTCGTCTTTACCGGAAAGCAGATCGCGCAGAGGGGTCAGCAGCGGGTGAGGTCGGGGCAAGTCCACGTCGGCGCGCGTCCTTCGTGCCGTAGAATAGCACTTCATGCACACCTCCGATTTTGCCGCGATCCTGCTCGCCGCATCGCTGGCCTCGGCCGCGCCCGCGCCGGAGATTCGCTTCGAGCCGCATCGCGTCGCGCGCTTCCACGGCGAGCGTGTGCGGCGCGCCGCGGCAGCCGATGAAAAAGTTGTATTCCTGTGGGGCCACGGCATCCAACGCTGGGACGTGCGCAGCGGCAAGAGCAGCCGCGTGGCCAAGGGCGAATTCCACGAAGGCGGCTGCCTCTTCGATGTCGACGGCGACGGCCGCGTCGATGTCGTCGTGAACGAAGGCGCCGATGGACCAGGCGATCTGGTCTGGCTTCACGCGCCCGAATGGTCCCGGCACGTCATTGATACCGGCATCGACACGCGCGACGTCCAGGTCGCGACGATTGCCGGACGCCGCGGGCTGCTGGTGATTCAAAAACAGAAACAGGTGCGCTTTTACGAAGTGGCCGCCGATACCGCATCGCACTGGAAAAAGACCGAGATCTATACCTTCTCCACGCCCTCCGAGGAAGGCGGCTTGTTGACGGCCGATGTCGATGGCGACGGCGTGCCCGATATCTTGTCCGGCAATTACTGGATCCAGGCTCCGGCCAGTTTGGAACCGCCGTGGCATGGTTTCGCGATCGACACATGGAGCGAAGAGAAATCTTCGGCTCTGCTATCGCTGCTGTACACGGACCTTTGGGGAACCGGCAGCGTAGACCGGGTGGCACTACAGCGGGCCATGAGCCCGTCCCGCTTCGCCTGGTTCGAACGGCCCAAAGATGTGAAGCAACTCTGGATCGCGCACTCCATCGCCGAACTGCCCGATCTGGATCAGCCGAGCGGCATCTTCACGGCCGATTTCAACGGCGATGGCCGCACTGATTTGCTGGTGACGGAGAGCGGCGGCAAGGGCCGGCTCATGGTCCTGTTCAACGCCGGCGACCAGCATTTTCGCCCCGTCGTGATGGGGCAGACGGGCGGCATCTTGGCGGCAATTCTGCTCGGCACGGAAATCGTAACGGTGCAATCCGACGGTCTCTACCGGTGGCTGCCCGTGCTCCCTAAAACGCTCTAATAGCGCGCCGTGAAGTTCATATACATCTCAAAGAAACACAGCGCCGTCGCGACCACACACACGCCAGCCACCGTGGTCCACAACATTTCGGTCGTTGCTTTTGAGTGGATCGGGTCGCGCGCCAGGTAGGCCACCACGAAGCCCGCCGCGAACCCGCCGATGTGCGCGAAATTGTCCACGCCCTGCACGATGAAACCGATCAGCAGGATGTAAGCGGTCCACTTCAGGTAATGGTTCCGGATGGCCACTCCCAGGGCCGTCCGGTTGCGCACCCCCAGCGCCACCATCGCGCCCAGCAGCCCCGTGATCCCGGCTGACGAACCGATCGACAACGCCGGACTATGCCACCAGCTCACGTAAAAGCCCGCGATAGTCGCCAGAAAGTAGATCACCATCATGCGTGCCTTGCCGTAGGTGGTCTCGACCTCCGCGCCCAGGTCCAGCAGCACCCAGCTATTCATGAGGATGTGCAGCCACCCGCCGTGCAGGAAGCCCGCCGTCACCAGCCGCCACCACTGGTGCCGCACCGCGAGGGAGGGCCCGTACTTGGCCCCGAACGCCAGCAGCGACATGCTCTCGCCGACCTCTCGCGCATACAGCAGGGTCGCCAGAAATAGCCCGGCATTCACCAGCAGAATCAGCGACGTCACCAGCCGCGCATGCGGAATCAGCCCGCCCAGCAGCGCCCCGGGGTCGCGCACCTCGATGGCCCGCGGGCCCACCTTCTCGCCGCAATAAGGGCATGTCTTGTCCGCGGTCGTAATGAAAGCCCGGCAATGCGGGCACATGCGGCGCTTATCCACCTTCCGATTGTAAACAAGCCCGCCGACAAACGTCGATTCAACATTACAAAATTGTTTACTTTCAATTACTTACAGCAAATTCTTGTCACTCTTCCCCGGAGTGTGCTAATAATTGGGACCAGGAACAGCGTTCCCAAAATTCACGACAACCAATGTTGGAGGGCAA
>DOZZ01000216.1:0-854 GCA_003517725.1 Bryobacterales bacterium
TCGGCCACGCCCAGCCTGGAGTCGCGCTACAACGCCGAGCGCGGCAAGTACACGCTGCTCGAGATCACGGCGCGCGTGGAGGACCGGCCCATGCCGCGCGTCGAAATTGTCGACATGCGCCAGGAGTTTCTGGAAACGCGCCAGCAAAATATCTTCTCGCGCGCGCTGGTCAGCGCCACCGACGAGCGCCTGCAGAGCGGCGAGCAGACCATGCTGCTGCTGAATCGCCGCGGCTTTGCGAGTTTCGTCACGTGCCGCGCCTGCGGCATGCGCGTGGAGTGCGAAAACTGCTCGCTTACGCTGACCTTTCACAAGCGCGACCGGCGCCTGCTGTGCCACATGTGCAACTACGCGCGGCGCGTGCCGGAGACGTGCCCGGCGTGCCAAAGCGAGCACATCTACTTCGTCGGCACGGGCTCGGAGAAGGTGGAGGAAGAGCTGCACCGGGCTTTCCCCGCGGCGCGCATCGCACGCCTGGACCGCGACACGGCGCAAGGCAAGCGGCAATTCGAGACCATTCTCGAACGCTTCCGGGAGCGCGCTGCCGATATCCTGGTGGGCACGCAGATGATCGCCAAGGGACACGATATTCCGAACGTCACGTTGGTGGGTGTGGTGTCGGCCGACATCGGCCTCGGCATGCCCGACTTTCGGGCGGCCGAGCGCACCTTCCAGTTGCTGACGCAGGTGGCCGGGCGCGCCGGACGAGGCCATCTTCCGGGCACCGTGCTGCTCCAGACGCTGAACCCCGATCACTACGCGGTGCGCATGGCCGCAGCGCAGGACTATGCCGCGTTCTATGCCAAGGAGTTGCAGTTCCGGCGGTATATGAGTTATCCGCCGTTCAGCGCCGT
>DOZZ01000216.1:970-4820 GCA_003517725.1 Bryobacterales bacterium
GCCATTGGATTTGCGAGGGAGAGGCGCTGGCCGGCGACCGCGCTGATCGTGGATGTGGATCCGCTGACTTTGAGCTAGTGCGCCGGCTGAAGCCGCCGGCAGCCTGAAGGCTACACTACAAGGCATGCTGAATTCACACTTCGATCTGGCCGCAGCGGCGCGTGCCGAGATGCTTCAGGATGGCTTTCAGCCGGACTTCGCGCCTGGCACCGAGCAACAGATAGCGGCTCTGCGGGCAAGACCGTTGGCGGCGTCTGGCGTCGATATGCGGGACCTGGACTGGTCGTCGATCGATAACGATACTTCGCGCGATCTGGACCAGATCGAAGTGGCCGAGCGCGTGCCCGGCGGCATTCGCGTGCGCGTGGGCATCGCCGACGTGGACTCGGCGGTTGATAAGGGCTCGCCCATCGACCAACATGCCGCGCAGCAGACCACCACGGTCTATACCGCGGCGAAGATCTTCCCGATGCTGCCCGAAGCGTTGTCGACCGACCTGACATCGTTGAACGTGGCGCAGGATCGGGCCGCTATCGTGATCGAGTTCGTGGTGAGCGCCGATGGCCAGATTGGGTCATCCGACATTTATCGCGCCGTGGTGCGCAACCAGGCGCAGCTTACTTACAACAAAGTGGGGCCCTGGCTCGAAGGCACGGCGCCGAGCGGCTTGACCCCGCAGCTGAAGCTGCAGGACGAGGCGGCCCAGGCGCTGCACCAGGAGCGGCACCGGCTGGGCGCGCTCGAGTTCGACCGCGTGGAAGCCGAGCCGGTAGTCAGCGACGGACACGTCACCGATATTCGCGCGGCACACAAAAATCGCGCTACCGACCTGATCGAAGATTTCATGGTTGCCGCTAACGAGGTGATGGCACGCACACTGCAGAACGCCGGAGCATCGGCCATACGCCGCGTCGTGAAGACGCCGGAACGCTGGCCGCGCATGGTGGAACTGGCGGGGCGCTATGGCGAGAAGTTGCCGGACGAGCCGGATTCCGGGGCGTTGAACGCGTTTCTGCAAAAGCAGAAGGCCGCGGACCCGGTGCATTATCCGGATCTTTCACTGGCCATGATCAAGCTGATGGGGCCGGGCGAATACGTGTTGTCGCGGCCCGGTGACGAGAACCAGGGGCACTTCGGACTGGCGGCGCACGACTACACGCACTCGACCGCGCCCAACCGCCGCTTCGCCGACTTGGTGACGCAGCGCCTGATCAAAGCCGTGCTAGTGAAGCAGCCCGCGCCTTACACGGACGGTGAGTTGGCGCAGATTGCGGCGCACTGCACGCAACAGGAAAACGCCGCGCGCAAGGTGGAGCGGGCCATGGGCAAGCGCGTGGCGGCACTGGCGTTCCAGAGCCGCGTGGGTCAGAGCTTCCAGGCCGTCGTGACCGGCGTAACGCCGAAGGGCGTGTTCGTGCGCGTGATGAATCCTCCGGTGGAAGGCCGGCTGATGCGGGGCGAGAGCGGCGTGGACGTGGGCGACCAAGTCCGCGTGACGCTGCTGCACACCGATCCGGCGCGGGGTTTTATCGATTTCGGGCGATAGGCGCTACGACGCGGTCCAGACGCCGGTGCCGCGCATCGCCAGGTTCGCCACGTGGCCGGCGCGGGCTGCCGCGATGCCTATTTCCACCGGGGCGTTCGGGGTTTTGCGCGAACGTACGCATTCGACGAAGTTGCGCATGTGATCGAGCGTGCCGTCATGCGTGGACTTCATCTCGGCGACCGCGCCGGCAGGCTCATAACTTTCGCTGTACGTCGGAATTTCGTTGTAGATGGCGTAGCCCTTGCGGTGCAGGCGCATCGCGCCCTTCGTGCCGCGAAGCATCAGTCCTCCGCCCTCAAGATAGCCCAGCAGCGCGCTGTCGAACTCCACGATGGCGCTCGGGTATTGGAGCGCGGCGCTCATCGTATCGGGTGTCTGGCGCTCTTTCAGCAGGGCCGTTACACCGGTGGCCGTGGCTCGCGTGGGCGCGGCTTCGTCCATGAACCACTGCGCGACGTCCACCCAGTGAATGAACAGATCGGTCATGGCGCCGCCGCCGAAATCCCAATACCAGCGCCAGTGCGCGTATTGGTCGGCGTCGAACGGGCGGTACGCGGCCGAGCCCAGAAAGCGCTTCCAGTCGAGCTTCGACTGATCGATGGCCACGCGGTTCTGGTTGGCGATGTGGTTCTGATACCAATAGGTGCGGATCAGCGTAACCTGCCCCAACTCGCCCGCGCGGATGAGGTCGCGCGCGTGGATGTAGTGCGCCCAACTGCGCTGCTGGGTGCCGGTCTGGACCACGCGCTTGGAATCGCGCACGGCGTTCAGCAGCGGCTCCGCCTCGCTCAACGCGTGCGTCACGGGCTTCTCGCAATACACGTCTTTGCCTGCGCCCACGGCGGCGATGGTGATGGGCACATGCCAGTGGTCGGGCGTGCCGATGACGACGGCGTCGATGTCTTTGCGATCGAGCACTTCGCGATGGTCGCCGTACTCCTTCGCGTCGGCCGCGTACTTGGCTTTGGCGAATTCGCGGTGTGGTTCGTAGACGTCGCAGACCGCGACAATGTCGTTGGCCCCGATCGTATTCAGTAGACCTAGCAGATACTGGCAACGCGAGCCGGTGCCGATGGCGCCCACGCGAAGCCGGTCATTCGCGCCCATGATTCTGCCGTAAGAGGCTGCGGTGGCCAGCGCGGTGCCGAGGAACGCGCGGCGGTTAGGATTTTCCATATTGAGCAATATAGTATCGCGACTCTAGCGGCGCACGGCCCAGGCCAGGCCGTCGGGCTGTTTGCCGGCTTCGATATGGCCGGCAACTTCGAGCGTCTTCAGGTTGATGATGGTGACGTAATCGTCGGGCGTGCAGGCCACGAACGCGCGCGCGCCGTCCGGTTGCATCAGAATGCCGGCGGCGCCGCGGCCGATGTTCACGCGCTTGACGCTTTGGCCGCTGGCGGCGTCGAAGATGGCGAGCTCCGGGCCGCCCAGAGTCGAGACGAAGACCAGCTTGCCATCGGGCGTGAATTTCAGGCGGTTAGCGCCGCGGACGTTGGCATCAAGCGTCCGCACCACCTTCTTCGCGGCTGCGTCGATGATCGAGATAGTGCCGTCCTGCGCGTTGGCGGCCCAGATTTGCCGGCCGTCGGGCGAGACATCGAAACCCTCGGCCCCGTTGCCGACCGGGATCATCGTCTCGTCCCAATCGGCACGCGGCGGACCGGGCCCGCGACGTGCGGTGCTCTTCTCGATGAGCGTCATGCTGCCGGAGCTGACGTTCGAGGTAATGATGTGCTGCAGATCGGCCGCTACAAAAATCATGTGCGTGCGATTTTGGCCGGTGCCGAGAACCCAGTCCACCTTGTTGGCGGATGGATCGTAGCTGCCGATGACTTTGGCGCCTTCCGCCGTGAACCAGAGCTTGCCGCCGGCAAACTGCAGGCCGTGCGGGCCGGTCAGCGGGCCCAGTTCAATGATCGGCAAGTTTCTCTGCCGCACCAGATCGACCACCGTGATGGTGTGGAACGCGCCGCCGCCATAGTTCGAGATATAGGCGAGCTTGCCATCGCCGGACGCGGCGACTTCATGCGGGTCGGGTCCCGAGGGTACACGGCCCACCACCTTGAGCGTCGCGGGATCGACGATGAAGAGCGCGTGAGCGCCTTTGGAGAGCACCAGCAGAGCCGTCGCGGGGGTCTCGGCCGGGTAGAGCAGGCTAGCGGTCAGGCAGACCAGCAGGGCCACGAATATTGTTCGCATGGTCCTGATTATCTCTTGTGGGGAGGCCCGGCGCAGACTGCGCACCGGACCTCCAGCGGTTATTTAGAACGTGATTCTGCCGACTAACTGGACATTGCGAGG
>DOZZ01000216.1:4999-7855 GCA_003517725.1 Bryobacterales bacterium
CACGAAATCCAGGTTGGTGTAAGCAAAGCCCCGGTAGTTGGTAATACGCGGACCTTTGCCATAGAAGAAGTTGAAATCGGTGACCGGCTCGAAGGCGCTCTTCGAGTAAAGCGGTTTGGTCGGGTCGTAGCTGCCCTTACTCTGAGCGAACGGCGACGAGCCGGCGAGCGATGGGATACACGCGACCCGGAACTGGCCGGGCACGTTGCAGGTACCCGACCGGAAGAAGAGCGGCGTGCCGGACGAGGCCCGGTAGTTAAGGCTGGTCTCCCATCCTCCGAAGATCTTGTCCACAAAGCCGCCGGAGTTCATGAAGTGCTTGCCTTTGCCGAAGGGCAGCTGATAGACCATGGCCAGCGAGAAGACATTCGGGACGTCGTCCGCGGCTAGAGCCTTGTTGCGCTTGCGTTCAAAGGGTGAAATCACACCGGTCTGTCCGTTCCACGCACCGGCACCGGACTGCGTGTTGCCGCCGACATCGGTGAGCAGCTTGGAGTGCGTGTAGGTCGCCAAGAGGTAGAGGCTCTGGGCGTAGCGGCGCTCGGCCTTGAGTTGCAGCGAGTGATACGTGGAGCTGCCGAGGTTTTCGTTAACGCCCGTCAGCGAGCTGCAAAACTGGGGATAGGGTAGCAGTGCCTGGGCTACGCTGGGCGCGCAACCAGTCATTTGCTGCTGCCAGCCGGCATAGGGAATCTTGACGCCATCCACCACCGTGTCATTCGGCCCAAACTGGTCATTAAGCTTGGTGCCGAGGCTCAACAGACTCGGATTGAGGACGTTGAGCGGATTGAGCTGCGACGGCAGCCGCGTACCCTTGCTGCCGACATAAGCCGCGCTGAGTTGGGTGTCGCTGCCGATTTGGCGCTCCACCGTGAAATTCCACTGCTGCGCATACGAACGGCGGTTGGCGTCCTTAGGCCGGTACATCAGATCCTGGCCATTGCGGGCGCCCGGATCGATCTGCGGCGGCTTGGTAAAGTTTTGCGGCAAGCCATCGGTCAGATAAAAAGCCGGCTGAATGCCGCCCAGCGTGCTGGAGAAGGAGGGGTTCGCATCGAAACCATCGCGCGCCTGTCCGCCGCCCCATCCGGGATAAAAGGCTTCCGTGTAGAAGATGCCGTAGCCGGTGCGGATGACGGTCTTATCGTTCAGCGCATAGGCGATACCGATGCGCGGCGCAAAGCCCTTGTTCCAGGTATCTTCCGGAACGCGGCGGCCGGCACTGGCCTGCCCGTACTTGGTGCCGGCGAAGGCCAGCCGGCCCGGCAGCCCCCCGGCCGAAGGATTCGGGCCGAAGTCAAAGAACGACAGGCGATCGTACTTTTCGGTGGCCGGCGTGAAGGTGTCCCAGCGCAGACCATAGTTCAAGCTCAGCTTGGGCATTACTTTCCAGGTATCGCCAACGTGCAGCACGTAAGCGCTCTGGCGCGAATACCACGAGCTAACGGTGTGGAACGAGGCGGAGCCGTTATCTACGGTGCCGAGCAGGAAACTGGCAACGGGGCTGCCACTCGGGAATTCCGCCAGGCCGGTGCTGGAGCGGCTGAAGTAGAAGCTTCCCGATTCATTGCCGTTGTTGTGGAAGTTCTGCCCCAGTTTGCGCAGCTCGCCGCCGAATTTAAGCGTGTGCTTGCCGTGGACCCAGGTCACCACGTCGTTGGTCACGTACGACGGGCGCGTGGTGATGTTGCCGGTGTTGATGCCGGTCGAGTCGCCGTAACCCTGGAAGCCGTCGCTAAAGTTGACGGCCGGCGGATAGTTATGGCTGGCCACACCCGGAATCTGGGGGATGACATTGGCGTACTTGGAATCGATGGAGCCGTAACCCTCATTGCGGTTCAGATAACCGATGGCGAAATGGTTCAGCCAAGTCGGGCTAAAAGTGTGATCCCAGTTCAGCCGGTTGACCCAGGAATCCTGCGGGGCCGAGAAGCTCCCCTGTGCGATCTGAATGGGCAGGGTGGAGAAGAATTTCGCGGGGGCCGTTTGGCGCCAGATGGTCACGGCTACGTGATCGTTCTGGCCGAAATACTGATCCAGCTTACCGAGATAATGGTTGGCGCCGGCCAGAATGGAGTCCGGCACGGGCGTGGGCACCAGGTAGTTGTTGAGCGCGCCGCCGCTGGTCGGGGTGGGTAAAAAGCCCAGCCACTTGGGCGCCAGGGAGTTGGCGAAGCGGCTGGGGCAAATCACATTCAGCACGCCGTTGCAGCTGAACTGATCGCGCAGATATTGCAGGTTATTGGGACCCGACGCCAGGTTCGGATTGTAGCCGGGGTTGGCGCGGGTAGTGGCCGGATCCAGAATCGGAATCAGCGCGCCCGTGGAGGAATCGACCCAGTCGGTGAAGTCGCCGTTGCGTTCTTTGAGCGACGGGATGCTCAGCGTGGGCCGGCTGGCGCCGCCCGCGATGCGGAAGAACTCGATGTCGGTGAAGAAGAACGTGCGCCACCGGTTGTGGGGATTGATGTACGGGATGGTGAGCGGGCCGCCCAGAAATCCACCGAATTCGTGCTCGTTGTCCTTGGGACGCTGATCGCCGGGCTGGCGGTTGATCTGAAACTGCGTGGCGTTCAACGACTTGTTGCGCAAATACTCGAAGCCGCCGCCATGGTATTCGCTGGTGCCGCTCTTGGTAGTCGCAATCAACTGAGCGCCGGTGGAGGCGCCGTATTCCGGTTCATAGCTGGAGGTCAGGACTTTGAACTCGCTGACCATGTCGGGAGTCAGCCGGAAATCGGCAAAGGCCACCATGCCGCTCTGGGACATGGTGCCTTCCTGCATGCTGACGCCGTCCATGATGGCTTCGTCGCCGGATTGCAGGCCGCCGTTGATGCGCGCGTCGAAGGCGCTGCC
>DOZZ01000216.1:7989-24123 GCA_003517725.1 Bryobacterales bacterium
ACAAAAGGCCGAAAGCCATTGGCCTTGGCGTCCAATTCGTAGTTGCCGGGCTCCAGGTTGGGGAAGGTGTACAGTCCCGCGCTGTTCGAGGTAGCTTTGGCAACGGACTGGCGCTCTACCGAGGTGAGGGTCAAGCTCACGTTCGGCATAACCGCGCCGGAGGTGTCCGCGACCGAGCCGCTGAGGGAACTGTTCTGGCTTTGCGCCAACATGGCTGATGGCATGGCCAACAGCATCAAAGATAGACTGATAGTGCTAATTTTCATCGAAAACATCGTGGTTTTCCCCCTTGAGCCGGGCGGTGGATGCGCAACCCTGCTCATGAACCTAATGTGAACAAAGTATATGCGTTGTTATAACAACCGTCAAGTAACGAGATGCAAAGGATTTAACATTATTGTTTTCTTGAGTTTTGCATGAGAATTTCCCTTGTATTTCTGTTGTTGGCGGTCACCACGCCGGAGGGGGGGCAGGCGCAACCAATTGACGCTGTGCTGCGCATCCAGGACCAGATCGCTCGCGGCGAATTGGAGCCGGCGGCGAGTCTTTTGCGCGATTCGATCCAGCGCTGGCCAAAAGAAGGCGGTTTGTATAATCTGCGGGGCATTTTGCGTATGCGGGCAGGCGAGGTAGCGGCGGGCAAGGCGGATTTTCAGACGGCGGTGAAACTTGACCCTGGATTAACTGCGGCCTGGAAAAACTTGGGGCGCGCCGAGGAGTCCGAGACACCGCTGCTGGCTGAAGACGCTTACCGCACGGTTTTGCGGCTGACGCCGGGCGATGCGGAGACGCGCATCGAGTATGCCCGGCTGCTGCTGTGGCGAGGGGCGTTCCGCGATTCGCTGCAACAGATCGTGAGCCTGCCGCCGCGGCAACAGCACCAGGCGCGCGCGCTGGCGCTGCGTTGCGCCAGCCAGGCCGCCCTGGGGAAGAACGCGGAAGCCGCGGCATGCGCCAAAGAGCTGGCCGGGGACGGCGATCTGCAGGAGGACACCGTGCTGGCGATTCTACCGGTGCTGGAAGCCAAGGCGCCACAGCTCGCGTTGGATGTGGTGGAGGCTCTTAAGCGCCGCGGCGCGGCGACGCAGGCTGCGCTGGACCACATGGGAACGATCGAGGAGAATCTGGGCCATCTGGCAGCCGCGCGCGAATTGTATGAAGCGCGTGCGCGGGCCCAGGGCGCGACAGCCGCCACGCTCCTGGACCTGGCGCGCGTGGCCTACAAGCAGAGAGACGTAGATGCCGCGCTGGGCTATGCCGCGCATGCCCGCGACGTGGAGCCCAATAACGCCGCAGTACACTTCTTTTTTGGCATGCTGGCGGTGGAGAAAAACTTGCCGATCGAGGCCCGCAAATCACTGGAGACGGCGGTGCGCCTGGCGCCCGGCCAGCCCTATTACAACTACGCCCTGGGATCAGTCGCGCTGCAGGGCCGCGACCCGGCCGAAGCCATCCCCTATTTCCAGAAATTCCGCGCGCTGCTGCCGAATGATCCGCGGGGCCGCTTCGCGCTGGGAGTGGCCTACTTCACGGCGGGCGATCTCGACCGGGCGCGCCAGGAATTGATGGCCATCGCCGAGACACCGGCGACCAAGGCCGGTGCGCAATACTTTTTGGGACGCCTGGAAAAGCTGAACGGCAATATGACCCTGGCTGCGGCGCATCTGGAGCAGTCGATTCAAGCTAATCCCGATTACGCCGACGCGCACTCCGAGCTCGGCTTGATGCGGATCCGGACCTCCGACTTCGCCGGCGCGGCGCGGGAAATCGACCGGGCACTGCAATTGGACCCCGATAACGTGGCGGCCAATCGCAACCGGCTGATCCTGTACCAGCGCACGCGAGACCCGCGGGCCGAAGCGCAGGCAGCGCGGGTCAAAGAACTGGAAGCACGCCGCGAACAGCAGCAGAATCTGCTGTTCCGTAACATTGAAGTACGTCCATACTGATGTGGATAAGCGGCGCATTGTTGGTGTTGCTGGTTTGGCCGCTACAGGCCGGGGTGGATTGGCGTCCCGCCGAAACGGCCCTTGACCAGGGGCGCTTTGAAGAAGCGGCGGCGATGGCGCGGGGCGTGCTGCGGCACGATGCTGTCAACAGTACGGCGCACGTGACGCTGGCGCGGGCGCTGATGGGACAAAACGATGCCGCCGGCGCGTTGCGTGAGCTCAGCGCAGCGTTGCAGAGCGGTCCTGCTAATTTGGATGCACTCTACTATCTGAATAAGCTCAGCACGGTATTGGCGCAGCAGGAGTTTGCCCGGCTGTATGGGGCGGCGCCCGATTCCGCGCGGGTGCATCAGCTGCTGGCCGAGTCATTGCACCAGCAGGACGACAGCGTGGGGGAAGAACGCGAGTATCGGGCGGCTTACCAGCGGGACCCGAAATCGGTGCCGGTACTGAACGCCCTTGGAGACCTGCTGCGGACACAATCCAGATCAACCGAGGCGATGTCGTTTTACGCGCAGGCTGAGAAGGTGGACCCGCGCAGCTTCGATGCGCTCTATGGTTTGGGGGCGTGCGAATTCAAGGCTGAGCATTACCGGCTGGCAATCGAGTACCTGACGCGCGCCGTGGCCGTGGACCCGACGTCTTCCGCGGCGCAGTTCGCCTTCGGCGAAACCCTGCTGCGCGACCAGCAGCCGGAACGCGCCGAAAAAGTTCTGCGGATGGTGGCGGCGCGCGAACCCTCGGACAAGCAGACCTGGTTCCTGCTGGCTAAGGCACTGCGTCAGTTGGGCCGCAAGCAGGAATCCGACGAGGCCTTCGCGCGGTATCGGAAGCTGTCGCAGTCGCAGATGGAGACGCCGTGAGGGTGGTGCTGCTGGCGCTGGCGATGGGCGTTCTCGGCGTGGCGCAAACATCGCCCGCCGAGGAGAAAGTGCAGGCGGGATTGAGGGCGCAACGCACGGGCAACCTGCCGAAAGCGGTAGAGTCGTTCGCGGACGCGGTGCGGCTCGATCCGAAGCTGCCGCCGGCGCGCGTCTACCTGGGCGCGGCGCTGCTGGCCAGGGGCAAGACCGCCGCCGCGATCGAGCAACTGGAGCGGGCTAGCGAGCTGTCGCCGGAAGATCCCGGGATCCGGCTGCAACTCGCCGCGGCTTATGAGCGAGCGGGCAATTTGCTGGCCGCCGTCGCGCAACTCAAAAAAGGCGCGGAGCTGGCGCCGAACGATCCCGAGTTCGCGTACCAACTGGGCCGCGCGTACTTGCGGCTTTCGGAGTGGAGCGTGGAGCGCATGAAGAGCGTTAACCCGCGATCCGCGCGGGTGTACCAGGTACTCGGCGAAAGCTACAGCGCGCAGGGAGCTACCGAGAAGGCACTGGACGCCTTTGAGAAGGCGGCGCGGGCGGAACCCGGGTTATCGGGCACGCACCTGGCCATGGCCTATTTGTATGCCCGCGCGCGTAAACCGGCCGAGGCACTACGCGAGATTGACCGGGAACTTGCCATTGCGCCGGGAAGCATCGCCGCGCTCAACCTGAAAAAGCAACTGAGCGGTCAGCCATGACGCTGCTGCTGCTGGCGGCGTGCCTGGGGGCGATGCTGCTAGCGGCTCAGCCAAGCGCCTTGCTGAGCCGGCCCGAGCTGACACAGATAGAGCCCGCGCTGCGCGCTGAGATCACCACGGCATTGGAAGCCAAAGATTTGCCGAAAGCGGAGCAGCTGCTGGTGGACGCAGTGTCGAAGAAACCGGCTTCGCCAGAGATGTTGACCTTGGCCGCGAGCATATTTCTCGCCGACCACCAGCCCTTGAATGCGGCAATCGCGTTCAAGAAAGCCGACAAGCTGAGGCCGCTCGATGACGCCAACCGATTTTCTCTGGCGCTGGCGTACATCGCGCTGAAGCGCGGCGATTGGGCCCGCGCCGAACTGCTGCGGTTGAGCCACGGACAGCCCGCCAATCCGCTGTATCAATACTGGCTGGCGCGGCTGGATTACGACGATCAGCGCTTCAGCGACGCGGTGGAAAAGCTGAACAAAGTAGTAGCGGCCGAACCCGCCAATGCCAGGGCGCACGACAATCTGGGCCTGAACCTGGAAGCGCTCGGGCGGCTCGACGAGGCCATGGCAAGTTACCACGAGGCGGCACGGCTCAACCGCGCGGCGGCGGACCCGTCGGTCTGGCCGCCGCTCAACCTGGGCGCGCTGGCGCTGCGGCAACGCAATTTGCCGGAGGCCCGCGGAGCGCTCGAAGAGGCCTTGCGGCTGGATCCGGGTTCGGCGCAGGCGCACTACCGGATGGGTATTCTCTGCGAACAGGAATCCAAGCCCGAGTGCGCCGTCCAGGAACTGCGCCAGGCGGCCCAGCTGGATGCCAAATATGCGGACCCCTGGTGGGCCTTGGCGCGTGTGCTGCGGCGCGGCGGACATGCGGCGGAAGCCGATCGCGCGCTCGATGAGTTCAAAAAGCTTAAGGCGTTTACCAAGCCCTGATCGTCAGGGCTTGATGCGCAGCACGACGACGCCGTGGCTCGGAACGGAGACCGCGTAACTGCCCTTTTGCGTGCCCAGATCGTGCTTCGCCCAGAGGTCCCGCACCGAAGCCGGGAGCGAATCGGGATAGCCAAGGTCAGTCCATGCCACCGCGATTTTGGCATCCGCGCCGGTGCGGTTCAGCAGCGCCACGGCGCGGCCCCCATCGCTCAGCTGCTTCGACCAAACCTCCAGCCCGCCGCTCTGCTTGACGCGATGGCCCTGGATACCGAGCGCATCCTGATCCACGGCAATCAGCTCTTTGTTGGTGAGGATGTCGTGAATCTCGGGCGTCATGTTGCGAATGTCGTTGCCGGCCATTAACGGCGCCGCCAGCAGGCACCACAGGCTGAAGTGCGAGCGATACTCGGTGGTGGTCATGCCGCCGTTGCCGACCTCCAGCATGTCCGGGTCATTCCAGTGTCCCGGTCCGGCATAGGACTCAAGCCCGTTGACCTGGTCCAGAATTTGCACCACGCCCAGGCCGCCCCATTTTTCCTTGCCGTCCCATTTGTCGACGATGTCGCCGGTCGCGCGCCACAGGTTGCCGATGTCACGCGCCCACAGCCAGGGCTTGGTGGAGCCCCATTCGCACAGACTGAACACGATGGGCCGCCCGGACTTTTTGAGCGCCGCGCTCATCAGCGAATAAGAGGCTTCGGAGTTCTGCGTGCCATGGTCGCACCAGTCGTACTTCAGGTAATCGACGCCCCAGGCGGCATACTGCCGCGCGTCCTGAAACTCGTAGCCGCGGCCGCCGGGCCGGTGTTGGCAGGTAGCGGTGCCGGCATCCGAATAGATCCCGAACTTCAAGCCTTTCGAATGGACGTAGTCGGCCAGCGCTTTGATGCCCGAGGGAAAGCGCTTGGCGTCGGCCACGATGTTACCGTTTGCGTCGCGGTCGATCTGCCAGCAATCGTCGATCACCAGGTATTGATAGCCGGCGTCGCGCATGCCGCTGCTGACCAGCGCGTCGGCGGCGCCTTTGATCAAATCTTCGCTGACGTTGCAGGCGAACTTGTTCCAACTGTTCCAGCCCATGGGCGGGGTCTTGGCCAGCCCGTTGTCAAGCGCCAGCAGATTCAGGCATCCGGCGCACAGCAGCAGCGCGGCCGCCAGGCAATTTCGATTTCGTGACATGGCCACTATTCATATCACGGGAGAGCTGACTCAGATGCGCAGGAAGATTTTGCGACGGTACATCCAGAACAGCATCAGCCAGTAGCCCAGCAGCACCGCGGCGCCCAGCAGCAGCGGCTCGAGCGGAGCGCCCAAAATCTGAAACACGCCGCGCCGCAGGTGAATCTGCAAGGAACTGGCTAGAAACTCTTCGCACAGGTGCGCGATCAGGTACGCGGCGATGGAGTTGGCGCCGACCACCAGCAACGGGAAGGCCCATTTGCGGTAGCCGCGGGCGTTGATGATCCAGCTAAACGCGGCGAGGAACAGGAAGCACACGCCGCCGCTGAATAGAACCCACGCGGGCGTCCAGATGCGCTTGACCACGGGACAGATGCCGGTAAAGTGCAGCAGCAGTCCCAACGCGATGCCGGCGGCCCCGGCCAGCAGCAGGCGCCGCAGCGGCAGTTGGCGCGAATCGGCGCGCAGCCAGCGCCCGGCGATCAGGCCCAGAATCATGGTACCCAGCGTGGGGATGAAGCTTAGCGTCAGGTAACCGCCGCCGTTCACAACGAAGGGCCTCACGAGCGGAAACAGATTCAGGAACCAGTAATCGAAGTCCGACCCCAGATTGGCGTTCTTGTTCCAATGCGCCGCGAAGCCCGTGAACTGGTCGTGCGGAAAAGCCGGCGCGGGCACCGGATATAAGGCCCAGGCCAGCCAGTAGCCGAACAGGATGACGCCCAGCGCGGTCCACTGCCAGCGTGAGCGCACGAAGCCGAGCATGAATAGAAACGGATAGCCGAGCCCGATTTGCGTGAGCGTGTCTTCAAAGGTGAAGTTGGTGATGGGGCCGTGCATGGAGCGCAGAAATATGCCCAGTGCAACCAGCAGCAGCGAGCGCCACAACGCATGCACCAGCAGATGGCCGAAGCCGGCGCCCTTGGCCCGCCGCGCCGCCAGCGAGTAGGGCAGGGCGACGCCGACCAGGAACGAGAAGGAGGGCTGGATCATGTCGTGCAGCGAGCAGCCGGCCCATTCGACATGGGATTGGTTGTAGCCCAGCACGGCCCAAAACCAGTTGCCCGGGAAGGCGGCGGCCACGCGCGCCAGCCGCAGCACCTCGGCCATCATCAGCAGCATAACGAAGCCGCGGTAGGCATCCACCGCGATATTGCGCCCGACCGGCGCGATCGCCGCGGGAGGTTGTAGCTGGGAAGCAGCGGGCTGAACGGCGGTGGGCACAGATCCTCCTTGAAGAACAACCAGCATACGCCAAACGGCACCCGTGGGGCCGGTTTCAACCTGCAGCAGGCTTTCAGCCTAATGCCACTTAGTTTATTTGCGCGATTTAGGCAGAAGTGGGATGGCGGTGGGAAGGTCTCCTGTGCGGGGTGGCGTGAGCCTGACGCAAACCAACGCGGGTCGGATCTGGCGATTCAAAAAGGTGCCTTTGGAGTCGGCTGCGAGCAGAGCCGCGTAGAGGGCTGCGGGAACCTCAAATTACCGGTAGATCGCGCCGTTGCGGAACTCCAGTTGGAGCATGGAGGCCCTCGCATCGTAGCTCGCGCTGACTAGCAGCGTGGAGTCGGTGGGTACAGGTGAGGCTACTATCGGAGTCTCCGTCACTTCGTGGGGTGCGGGCTTCCGCGGTTTTTGCGCCGGGGAAAGTGTCCGCCTTTGCCCCAGACCTCGCGCGTATAGGTTCGTCGCCGGGAGCGGCGAGGATGCTGGCCCTGCGCGGCATAGCGTAGCACGCGGTCCATGCGCCGGTTGTATTCTTCGTCCGTCGCGGCGCGTGACTTGGGCGCTCAGCGCGCAATCAGCCGACGATTCGCTCCGTCGCGTTACTCACTATAGACGCTGGTAATTTGTGCGCGCCTGGCTATATCCGCCGGTCGCCGCCGAGACCCGATCCGCAGCCCAGCGGCGGCAGTCGCCTTGCAGTTGGGCAGCCTCATCCTGGAGCAGATACTGCACCGCTGCGGCCATGCCCACATTCCCCCGCAGCCGCTGCCAGAGCATCAGCCAGATCACCACACGGGCACTATAAATCTCTTCCCGAACACCATATCCATGCTGCCGGCAAAGCTCGCGAATATACCGCTCAGGCGCCACTCTTAAAAATAGCCGCAACGGATCCAGGGGAGCGGGTTGAGCGCATACGCAGAACATAACCCTTTCAGCCTGTCTCCGCCAAAGAAGAAATCCGCCACCCCAACCGGCCCTCAGCCATGCTGCACAAGTCGCGCAAATAAAGTAAGTGGCATTAGGCTAAAGCCCGCCTACAGACGGCAACTCAGCGGTCTCGCGGCGAACCTTCGCGACTACCAGGCGGATGTCCTCGTAGCTGATGCTGGCCGGTAAAGCCGCGCGTAAGGGCTTGAGCCACTGCGCGCCCACGCTGCGCACGGCCTGCTCGATTTGGGCCAACTGCCCAGGCGCAATCCAGCCTTCTTGAAAATCGACGCGGCCTTTCTCCACCAGATCGGCCACCATACCGACCACCGTTCCCAGTTGCCGCCCGCGGATGGTGGCGATCTCGGCGAGACTCCTGCCCTGCTGCAGTAGCCCCATGGTTTCAAGCGCTGGATCGGAGATTTGCGGCGCGGCGGGCTCGGCGGCGCGGCCCCCGCCGTGAAACTCTCGAATCGCCGCCAGAATATCCCCGCCAAGCTGCTCGGCCTTCCTTTCGCCGATGCCGGAGACGGCCAGCAGTTCGTCGCGGCTGGCGGGGCGGCGCGCGCTCAGATCCTGCAGCGTGGCGTCGCTCAAAATCATGAACGCGGGCACGCCGCGGCGCTGCGCCAGTTCGCGCCGCCACTCGCGCAGAAACGCCATTAATTCGGTGTCGGCCTCGGGCGTGATGCTGCGGGCAGCCGTGGATTCGCGCCGGGTCTTGGGCTTGGGAACCGCTTTGGCCGCCGCTATGGGTTTTGCGGAAGCTTTAGCGCTCATCCAGCCGGGCGGGTCGCCGCAGATGTCGCAGACGCCGCACGCGTTCCACTTAGGCGTCTCTCCGAAGTGCAGGCAGATCTCGCGGTGGCGGCAGGCGCTGCCCTCGGCGAAGCGGCGGATGGCGTGATAGCGCTGCCAGGCGCGCTCCTTTTCCTGCGGGTCGTTCAACTGGTCGATGAAAAACGTGAGCAGGCCGACGTCCTTGGTCTGCCACAGCAGCGCGCAATCGGCGGGGTCGCCGTCGCGGCCCGCACGGCCCGCCTCCTGATAATACTGCTCGATCGATTTAGGCAGCGCCAGGTGAATGACGGCGCGCACGGCGGGCTTGTTGATGCCGAGGCCGAAGGCCAGCGTGCCAACCAGCACGGGCACCTCGTCGGCCATCCAGCGCTCCTGGTTGCGCTGGCGCAAACGGCTGTCCATCTGGCCGTGATACGGGACGGCGGCAATACCGTGCTCGCCGAGGAAGTCGACCGTCTCATCGACCCGGCGCACGGTGGGCGAATAGACGATCACGTTCTGATTGGGATACGCGCGCACGGCCGCGATCAAGAGTTTGGGTTGCGTCTTGGAATCGCACTGCTTGACGAGGTAGCGCAGGTTGGCGCGGTGGAAGCTGGCGATGTATTTGTCGGGCTCGCGCAGTTTGAGCTGGGTCAGAATATCGTGCCGCACGCGCCGCGTGGCGCTGGCTGTGAAGGCGGCGATGGGCGCATCGGGGAAGCGGTCGCGCAGCCGATTCAATTGCCGATATTCGGGACGGAACTCGTGGCCCCATTCCGAGATGCAGTGGGCTTCATCGATGGCGAAAAACGCAATCGGCACTTTTCCCAGCCAATTCGCGGTGTCCTCGCGGGCCAGGCGTTCGGGCGACAAATACAAGAGGCGATACGCGCCCTTGACCGCTTCGCGCAGGATGTTTGACTGCTCGGCCGGCGTCATGGCGCTGTTCAGGACAGCCGCCGGAATGCCCATCTGCGCCAGTTGCGCGGCTTGATCCTGCATCAAAGAGATGAGCGGAGAGATGACGATGGCCGTGCGTCCGGAGACCAGCGCCGGCAGTTGGTAGCACAGCGATTTGCCGCCGCCGGTGGGCATCACGACGGCGACGTCGCGGCCCGAGACGAGGCTTCCGACGATCCGTTCCTGCAGCGGGCGGAACGCGTCGTAGCCCCAGTAGCGGCGCAGCGCGGTGTGCAGGTCAGCTGACGGGATCACATATAATTGTAGCCTCGCGAGGGCCCTCCGAATGCAAGTGCAAGCTTCCCCCGAAGTACACGATGTGGTGGTGATCGGCAGCGGCGCGGCCGGCGGCATGGTGGCCTGGAATCTGACGCGCAAAGGCGTCAACGTGACCATGCTGGATGCCGGGGAGAAGTTTTCACGGCGCGCATTTTGGACCCACGTGAAGCCCTGGGAGTGGCGCGCCAAGGTGGCGCGGGGCGAGCATCCGCCGCAGTTTTACGTGGACGTGAAGGAGCAGCCTTACACCTGGAAAGACGATCAGTTTTTCGACTGGGTGCGGGTCTGGGGCCGCGGCGGCCGGACCAACGTGTGGGGGCGCGTTTCGCTGCGCTACGCCGACCTGGATTTCGCGGGACCCGAGATCGATGGCTGGGAAATCCCCTGGCCCATCCGGTACAAAGACATTGCCCCGTACTACGATCGCGTCGAGCAGTTGATCGGCGTATGCGGCGGCTCCGACGACCAGGATTCGCTGCCGGGCAGCAAATTCCATCTGCCTCCGCCGGCGCTGCGCTGTGGCGAAGTGGCGATGCAGCGCGCGGCGGCTTCGCTCGGCATCTCCATCGTGAACGTGCGGCGCGCGGTGAACACCAACAGCTCGCGCGGGCATACGCCGTGCCACTATTGCGGGGCGTGCGGGCGCGGTTGCGATGTCTCGGCCTTCTTCAACTCTTCGGACTACCTGATCGACCCGGCGTTCAAGACCGGCAAGTTGAAGGTGCGGGATAACGCCGTTGTCGCGCGCGTGTTGGTGGGCGATGACGGCCGCGCCAACGGCGTGCAGTATTTCGACCGCGGCACCGGCGCGGAGCATTCGGTGCGGGCGCGCGTGGTGATTGTGGCGGCGGGCTGCGTGGATTCGACGCGCATTCTGCTGAATTCGAAGTCGGACCGGCATCCGAACGGCATCGGCAATGGCAGCGACGTGGTGGGGCGCTACCTTTCCGAGCAGATCCGCTTCCACATGTACGGCTTCGCGCCGGAGTTGCTGGGCGGCAAAACGCAGAACGACGACGGCATCGGCGGCGAGCATATTTATATGCCGCGCTTTAACCATCGCGGCAAAAAGCGCGATTACCTGCGCGGATTCGGCAGCCAGTTCTGGAACAGCGGCGCGCAGGCGGACGCGGCGTTCGCCAAAAAGCTGCCGGGCTTCGGCACAAGTTTCAAAGCCGGCGTGAAGCAGCGCTATCCGGCGCTGCTGGCGCTGCATCCTTACGGGGAGGTGCTGCCGCGGCCCGAGAATCGCGTGCGCGTGGACGGCAGCCCAGTGGACCGCTACGGCACGCCCATCGCGCGCATCGAATATGCCATTGGCGACAACGAGCACAAGATGGCCGAGGAGATGTACGACACGGCGGAGAGCATTCTGCGGGCGGCCAAGGCCGAAATTCTGCCCTATAAACGCGGCGCACTGGATGTGGCGGGCAGCGCCATCCACGAACATGGCACATGCCGCATGGGCGCGGATAAGAAACGCTCGGCGCTGAACGGCTTCTGCCAAATGCACGAAGTGAACAATGTGTTCGTGCCCGATGGCGCGGCGTTCACGACGGCTTCGGAGAAGAATCCGACGCTGACGATTCTGGCGCTGGCTTGGCGCTCGTCGGATTATTTGGCCGAGGAACTGCGAGCCGGACGGCTTTAAGCGCGCGACGCGACGCGCAGAGCGTTGCGCATCAGATGCAGGCCCCAGTCGCCGGTGAGTGTAAGAATCGACTCCGGATGAAACTGGACGGCTTCCACCGGCAGGCTGCGATGGCGCACGCCCATGATGACGCCGTCTTCGGTCTCGGCGGTGATTTCGAGACAGGCCGGCAGCTTGTCGCGGCGCGCATAAAGCGAATGATAGCGGCCCACCTGAAATGCGTCGGGGATGCCTTCGAAAACGCCCTGGCCGCGATGGCGCACTACCGAGGGCTTGCCGTGCATCGGGTAATCGAGCACGCCCAGTTCGCCACCGAAGGCCTCGACCACGCCCTGCAGACCGAGGCAAACGCCGAAGATCGGAATGTTCTGACCGGCGGCGCGGCGGACTAAATCGGGCACGCCGAAATCGCGCGGACGTCCGGGACCTGGCGAGATCAGCAGCAGGTCCGGCGCAATGTCTCGCAGCAGTTCATCGGAGATGCCCCAACGATAGGTCACGACTTCGGCGCCGGTCTGGCGCGCGTAGTTGGCCAGCGTGTGGATGAAGCAGTCTTCGTGGTCCACCAGCAATAATTTCGAGCCGCGGCTTAGCTGGGGCGCGACCGGGTGCGTGGCGGTGGGCGTGGCCGCCCCCAGGATGCGGAAAAAACCCGTGGCCTTCAGGCGCGTTTCGCGTTCTTCCGCCGCCGGTTCGGAATCGTAGAGCAGCGTGGCCCCGGCCGGATAGGTCGCCACGCCATCGCGCAGATAAGTGGTGCGGATGGTGATGCCGGTGTTGATGTCGCCATTCAGCGTGAGCGCGCCGACCGCGCCGCCATACCAGCCGCGCGCGCTCTTCTCGATGTTTTCGATGGCGATGGCGGCGGCGCGCTTGGGCGCTCCGATCAGCGTGACGGCCCACATGTGGCTGAGAAATGCGTCGATGGAATCGAAGCCCGCCTGCAGCGTGCCTTCCACGTGATCGACGGTGTGGAACAGGCCGGCGTACGATTCGATCAGGCGGCGCGCGACTACCCGCACGGAGCCGGGTTCGCAGACGCGCGACTTGTCGTTGCGGTCCACATCGGTGCACATGGTCAGCTCGGATTCTTCTTTGGCCGAGTTGAGCAGTTCGCGAATGGCTTCGGCATCGCGCAACGGATCGCCGCTGCGTCGCGCCGTGCCGGCGATGGGGCAGGTCTCGATGCGGCGGCCTTCGGTGCGCAAAAACATCTCGGGCGACGCGCCCACCAGTTGCTCGTCGCCGAACTGCAGCAGGAACTCGTAGGGGCTGGGGTTTAACTGCTGCATGCGCTGGAAGAGCTCGGACGCGGCGCCGGAGTAAGGCGTCGAGAAGGTTTGGCGCAGCACCACTTCGTAGTAATCGCCCTGGCGCATGCCGGCGCGCACCTGCTCGACGCCCGCCATATATTCTTCGGGCGTGGTGTCGGAGGTGATGGGAGCGGGCGGCAGCACCGGCGCCGGGGCGATAGTTTCGGCGGTGCGCGGCAGGCCTGTGGTGGTGAGGGCGCCGAGCGTGAAGTCGTACTGGTAGCGGTCGATGATCTCGCGCTTGCGATCGAAGAAGTAGATGTCGTCGCTGAGAAAAAGGTGCAGGTCTTTGTGCGCGTGGCGGGGCAGGCGCCGCGGGATGGGCTCGAACTGGAACAGCAGATCGTATCCGAAGGCGCCGATCAGGGTCAGCCGCGATTCGGGCTCGCCGCGAAATTCCTCGGTCAGCGCACGCAAAATGGAAAACACCGACGGCTGTTTGCTGCGTTCTTCCTCAGGGAAAAAGGACGCCATGGCGCGCAACTCGCCCACCAGCACGTGGTCCTGCAATTCACAACTGAGCCAAGCCGGGTGATCGCGCAAAATCTGATGCAAGATTTGCGCCAGCACTTGTCCGCGCGGGTTCAAAGGGCGGAACTCGACATGGCGTCCCCACGCCACCATTTCGAGCGGCGGCTTGGTGGCGGCCACGTCCCAGCGCGAATAGCGGCCCGGGTATTCGTAGCCGGACGAAAGATAGATGCCGCGATGGACGTCCAGCTCGCGCGCCAGGCGCTGTAGCCCGGCGGCGAAATCGACGCGTGACGCGTGGCGCGTGACGGCAATGCCGCCGGGCGTCTTGTACTGCACTTCGCTCATGGGGATCTGGAATTTTTAGCGTAGCAAAACAGGCTTCAAAGCGTGGCCAGGACGTCCATGTCGACGTTGCCGCCCGAGACCACCACGCCGACGCGCTCCAGTTCGGGTGGCAGCTGCCGGCATAGGGCCGCCGCTACCGAGACGGCACCGCTGGGCTCGACGACGATCTTCATGCGGGTCAGCAGAAAGCGCATGGCCTCGCGAATTTCGTCTTCGCTCACCAGCAGAATGTCTTCGACGTTACGCTGCAGGATGGGGAAGGTGAGCTTGCCGGGCGCGGGCGAGCGCAGCCCGTCGGCAATGGTGTCGGGCGGCGGAATTTCCACGCGGCGGCCCTGGCGCAGCGACTGCCAGGTATCGGAGGCGCGCTCCGGCTCGGCGCCGAACACGCGGATCTTCGGTTGCAGGCCCTTGGCGACAGTGGAGCAGCCGGCCATCAGGCCGCCGCCGCCGACGCAGACGATCAGCGCGTCCAGATCGGGCACGGCTTCGAGCAGCTCGAGCGCGACGGTGCCCTGGCCGGCCATGATCAGCGTGTGATCGTAGGGCGGCACCAGCGTGGCGCCGGAACTTTCGAGCAGGCTGGCGGCGATTTGTTCGCGATCCTGCGTGAGGCGGTCATAGGTCACGATGGTGGCGCCCATCGCGCGCGTGGCCTCGACTTTGGACTTAGGCGCATCGAGCGGCATCGCGATGGTCGCGGGCGTGCCGACGTGTTGAGCCGCCAGCGCGACGCCCTGCGCATGGTTGCCCGAGGAGAAGGCGACCACGCCGCGCGGGAGGTCTTCGGGCGGGATCGAGAGGATCAGGTTCGACGCCCCGCGAACTTTGAACGCGCCGCCGCGCTGGAAGTTTTCACACTTGAGAAAAATGCGGCGGCCACAGCGCGCGTCGAGTCCGCGAGAAGTCAACACGGGCGTGCGATGCACCATGGGTGCGATGCGCGCGGCGGCTGCGCGCACCAGGTCAGGTGTAAGTTCAGGCATCATATCAGTCAGCAAACAGGTAATCCGGTTTACGTGGGGCGGGCTTTAGCCTGCGGCGGGCTTCAGCCAGCCCCACGGGTTCCGTCAGTTTTTCATACGGATCAGCGCGAGACTTGCAGCTGCAGCTTCTGCTGGCGATTAAAGCGCAACCGGCTTTGGTGCTCCGCATACAGCGTGCTGAACCCAGCCCAGAAATAACCCGCCACGAACAGCGCGAGAAATGGCACCGCCAGGAAGTTATAGGTGGTGAACGCGAAGATCACCATCATCACGAAATAGCAACCAACGCCGACCTCCGCATAGGGCAGCCAGCCGCTGCGGCGACGGTATTTTTTCTCTTCCAGGCGCGGCGCCGGGGCCGTGCCTTCAATAGCGAACTTCGGCGTACGAACGAAACTGGTCTCGACGCCGAACAGCGCCTCCAGCACGGCGCGCGTATTGATCAGCGTCAACCCGATGCCGACCGCCATCAGCATGGGCAACAGCAGGAACGCGCGCTTCCAGGTATGCGGGTAAACCTCGCGGTAGGCGATCACATAAAACGCCGAAATGGACCAGAACGACGCCGCGATTAGCGGAAAATCAATCAGCATCATCTGCCATACGCCCATGTAAAAACGCACAATCATCACCGGCAGCATCAGCGCCGACACCACCATCATCAGCGGATACGAAATGTTGGGCGTCAGGTGGATGAAAGCTTCCCACTTCTGACGCTTCGAAATATCCGCGTTCAGGATGGAGGGCAACAGCTTCTTGGCCACCTGCGTGAGGCCCTTGGCCCAACGCGACTGCTGCACCTGGAAGCCGTGCATGTCGACGGGCAGCTCGGAGGCGCACTCCAGGCGCGGCATGTAGATGAATTTCCAGCCCTTCAATTGCGCGCGGTAGCTAAGGTCGGAATCTTCGGTAAGCGTGTCGTGCTGCCAGCCGCCGGCGTCTTCAATCATGGCCCGGCGCATGATGCCGGCGGTGCCGTTGAAGTTGAAGAAGAACCCGGCACGCGAGCGCGCGCCATGCTCCAGGATGAAGTGGCCGTCGAGCATCATGCCTTCCACTTCGGTCAGAAAATTGTAGTCGCGGTTCAGATAGCTCCAGCGCGTCTGCACCACGCCCACCTTGGGATCGACAAAGTGGTGCACGGTGCGCTGCAGAAAATCGGTCGGGGGCACAAAATCGGCGTCGAAGATGGCGATCAGTTCGCCCGTGGCGCTCTCAAGCCCCTCCTGCAGCGCGCCCGCTTTAAAGCCATGCCGATTGGTCCGGTGCTTGTACTCAATGGGGCAGCCCATGGCCCGGTAGCGCTCCACGAGGGACGCCGCGAACTCGTGCGTGTCGTCGGTCGAGTCGTCCAGGATCTGGATCTGCAGCTTGTCCTTCGGGTAATCCATCTTGCAGGTCTCTTCGATCAATCGCTCGACCACGTAGCGCTCGTTATAGAGCGGCAGCTGGATCGTGACCCGCGGTAACTCGTCGAAATGCTGCGCGGGCGCATCGACGGCCTTTTTGCGATGGCGAAAATAGGTGCGGATAATTTCGTAGCGATGAATCCCGTAGACCGAAAGAATCGC
>DOZZ01000216.1:24330-26623 GCA_003517725.1 Bryobacterales bacterium
AACATGAGGGGTATCTTTCATTTTAGCCGATCCTCGCTACTCTAGTAAGAACTCCAATCCATGGGACTTATCATTGCTATCGACGGCCCGGCCGGGGCCGGCAAGAGTACAATCGCGCGACGCCTGGCCAAACGCCTTGGGTTTACCTATATCGACAGCGGCGCCATGTACCGCGTGGTGGCGCTGTGGGCGCGGCGCCAAAACACGGATTTCGACGACCTGCATCGCGTCGGCCAGCTGGCTGAAGCGGCCAGCATCGACTTGATCGACGATCGTGTGCTGTTGAACGCGGAAGACGTGAGCGACGCGCTACGCACGCCTGAAATTGCGCAAGGGGCCTCGCGGGTGGCGGCCAATCCTCAGGTGCGGCGCGCGCTAGTGGCTAAGCAGCGCGCCATTGCCGAGGGCCGCAACGTGATCATGGAAGGCCGCGACATCGGCACCGTGGTGTTCCCGGAAGCGCAGCTCAAAATCTACCTGGACGCGCGCGCGGAGGAACGCGTGCGCCGGCGCAGCGCCGATCATCCGGAGGCTCCCGTGGCCCACGTGGCCGCCGAGCTGGCGGACCGCGACCATCGCGACCAGACGCGCCAGGAGTCGCCGTTGACGCAGGCGCCCGACGCGGTCTATCTGGATTCGACGGGCCTCTCGCCCGAAGCCGTGGAAGACGCCATCTTGAAAATAGTGCGCGCCCGCCTGACCAACGGCAAGGAATTCCAGTGAGCGGCCTGCTGGTCATGAAATTCGGCGGGACCAGCGTGGGCTCGGCCGAGCGCATCAGAATCGCCGCGCGGCTGGTTGCCCTGGAGGCCGCCAACCGGCCGGTGTTGACGGTGGTTTCGGCGATGTCGAAGATCACCGACCTGCTGCTCGACACGATGAAGCATGCTGAGGCCGGCGACGGCGCGGGCGTGCAGCGCAACATCGCCGAACTGGAGCACCGCCACACCAGCGCCTGCCTGGAACTGCTGCCGCCCGGCGCGCAGCCCGCCGCGCTCGAGGGCATTCACGCGCTGATTGGCGAATTCCAGCGCATCGTAGTCGGCATGAAGATGCTGGGCGACCGTCCGGCGCGTTCGGTGGATGAGGCGGTCTCGATCGGCGAGCGGCTTTCGGCGCTGCTCATGGCCGCGTTTCTGGCGAGCGAGGGCGTGGCGTCGCAAGCCATCAATGCCGCCGACGTGATCGTGACCGATGCGGTCTTCGGCAACGCCTCGCCGCTGATGGATCTGACGGCCGCGCGCTGCGCGCAAATTCTGCAACCACTGCTGCGGAGCGGCATGCTGCCCGTGGTGACTGGTTTCAACGGCGCTTCGGTGGACGGCCGTCCCACCACGCTGGGCCGCGGAGGCTCGGATTTCTCGGCGTCCATTTTGGCGGCCGCGCTGGATGCATCCGAACTTTGGATCTGGACCGACGTAGACGGCATCATGACCGCCGACCCGCGCTTAGTCCCGGAGGCCCGCGTGCTCGATGAGTTGAGCTTCAGCGAGGCCGCCGAGCTGGCGTACAACGGGGCGAAGGTGCTGCATCCCAGGACGCTCGCGCCGCTCATCGAAAAGGGTATTCCGGTCTGGAGCAAAAACAGCTTCGCGCCCGAGAAGCCGGGCACTCGCATCGTCCCGCACATCGCCAACGCGCTCGGCGCGCGGGCCGTGACCTCGATGGCCAACGTCGCCTTGGTGGCCGTGGAGCCGGCCAGCCCGGCATTGAGCGGAGTGCGCGTGATGGCGCGAACCTTGGATGCGCTGGCCGGCGCCAACGTGGAAGTGCTGGCGCTCTCGGCTTCCAGTTACCGCCAAAGTTTCTGTTTCCTGGTGCGCACCGGAGAACTGGCCGCGACGGTTGCGGCGATTGAATCGGCGCTGGCGCTCGAACTGGCCCACGGCTATTTGCATCCGCTCGAAATCGACGAGGAAGTGGGCCTGCTGGCGGTGGTGGGCGAAGGCATGCGCGGGACACCGGGCTTGGCCGGCCGCATCTTCACCGCAATCTCCCGCGAGCGGGTCAACATCATAGCGATTGCGCAAGGTTCAAGCGAACTGACGATCGCGGTGGTAGTCCGCCGCCAGGGGTTGGAAGCTGCGGTGCGAGCAGTACACCAAGAGTGCGCCATGGCCGGCTAAGCATGTGGGGCAGGTTCAGCCCGCCGAAGCGGAGAAAATCGCCGATGTTGGCGTTATTTCCCAAGCCATGGCGCCAGCGTCTCCAGCGGGATGTAGACCGTCTGCGCTCCCGCGGCGCCCGCCGCCACCTGGTAAGTCGGGAAATGCAAAACCAGCGCAGTATCGGT
>DOZZ01000207.1 GCA_003517725.1 Bryobacterales bacterium
GCCGACGTGAAGCCGAACGACGACATGAAGCGGCCCACAATGCCGCCCATAAAGCCCACCGGCAAAAACACCGCCAGCAGCGATAACGTGGTAGCCATGACGGCCAGGCCGATCTCGCGCGTGCCCGCAATGGCTGCTTCAAACGGCGTCATGCCCTTCTCTTCAATGAAGCGGAAGATGTTTTCGAGCACAATGATGGCGTCGTCAATTACGATACCGACCATCAGCGTCAGCGCCAGCATGGTGATCTGGTTCAGCGTGAAGTGCATGGCGGCCATCAGTGCGAAGGTCGAGATGATGGACGTCGGGATGGCGACGGCCGCGATCAGCGTGGTGCGCAGGCTAGCCAGAAACACGAAGATGATGAACGACGCGAACAGCGCGCCCTCCACCAAATGGCTCTGGATGTTGCGGATCGACGCCTTGATAAACACCGACTGGTCGCCGATCACCACCGTCTTGACATCGCGCGGCAGCGACGGCAGAATCTCGGCCAGCCGCGCCTTCACGGCATCCGCGGTCGCAACGGTGTTCTCGCCCGACTGTTTGTAAACCACCAGCGTCACCGCCGGCGTGCCGTCCAGGCGTGCCGCCGTGCGCGCCTCTTCCGACCCATCCTCGGCATGCCCGATGTCCGCAACCTTCACGGCGTAACCGTTGCGATTGGCGATGACCACGTTATTGAAGGCCGCCGGATCCACCAGCTTGCCCAGCGTGCGCACGGTCAGTTCGCGCGTGCCCTGGTCCACGCGGCCGCCGGGCATCTCGATGTTTTGTGTCCGCAATGCGTTGAGGACGTCCGGCGCGGTCAGGTTATAGGCGCGCATGCGGTCCGGGTCCACCCACACGCCCACTTCGTGTTTCAGGCCGCCAATAATCCGCACTTCGCCCACGCCGGCTGCGTTCTCGAGCCTCTGCTTAATGCGCTTGTCCGCCAGCATCGTCACATCGCGAATGGGGCGCGGCGCCGACACCACCACGTTCATGATCGGCTGCGCGTCGGGGTCAAACTTCTGCACCACCGGCGCCTTGGCCATCAGGGGCAGGTCGGGCACGATGATGTTGATCTTGTCCTGCACTTCCTGCGCCGCCAGATCGCCATTCTTGTCAAGGTCGAACGTGATGATGACGGTTGAGAGCCCTTCGGACGACGTCGAGCGCACCTCGTCGACGCGGCTGATGGTGTTGACCTGGTCCTCGATCTTCTTGGTGATCTCGGTCTCCACCTCTTCGGGCGATGCGCCGGGGTCTTGCACCGCGATAAACACCGTCGGAATGTCGACCTTGGGGAACAGGTCCACGCCCAGATTGAAATAAGAGAACGCGCCGGCGACGGTCAGCGCCAGGATCAGCATGGTCGCGAAGACCGGCCGGCGAATGCAAATTTCAGCTAATTTCTGCATGGCATGGTCCTTAGCTGGCTTGCCGCGCCACGCGAATGGGAGCGCCATCAAAGAGCTCGGCCAGATGGTCCACCACTAGCCGCTCCCGCCCGGTCAGCCCGGAGATCACGCGCACCAGGCCGCTCGCGCGCTCGCTGACTTGAATCACGCGCAAGCGCGCGCGCCCGTTCTCGACGACGTATACCTGCGAGGAATTCGTGCCGCCTTCGGTCAGCACCGCCCGCGCCGGCGCGAACACTGCCTGTTCTCCGCCCGGCAGCACCACGCGCCCCGTGGCGAACATGCCGGGCTTCAACTCCATCCGGGGGTTCTCAAAACGGGCCTCTAAAGTGAATGCCCGCGAGTTCGGATCGATGGCCGGATTAATGGCCGTCACCTTGCCGCTGAACTCGCGATCGCCGTACGCCGCCACGCGCGCCAGCACCGGCATCCCCAGCTTCACCTGCGCCGCGCGATTTTCCGGCACCTGCAACTGCAGCTTCAACCACCGCGTCCGCACGATGGTCGCGATCTTGGTATTCAGCGCCACGTACTCGCCGGCCGCAACCGGCCGCGCGCTGACATAGCCCGCGAACGGCGCGCGAATCACGGTATCGGCCACGCCCTTCTCGGCCATCGCCAGTTGCGCCTGCACGGCTGCCAGCCCGGCGGCCGAGCCGCTCACCACCTGGTAGCTCTGGCGCGCCGTATTGAGCGCCGCTTCATACTGCTGGCGCGCCGAGTTGGCTTGCGCCCGCGCCGTTTCCAACTGGGTCCGCCCGCGTTCGAAGCTGCTGCGCGAAACATCGCCGGTGGCCGCCAGATTGGCATAGCGCCGCGCGTCGGCCTCGGCCAGCTTGGCCTGCGCGTCCGCCGATTGGTACATGGCTTGCGCCGCCGCCACTTCCGGCAGCCGGGCCGGGTCAAACGGTTGCCCGGCCTGCAGACCGATGCGCGATTGCGCCTGCCGCAGCGCCGCCTGCGCTTCGGCCATGGCGGCCCGTGCCTGCTGCAATTTCAGCTCGGCGTCGCGGCTGTCCAATCGTGCGATCACCTGCCCCTGTTGCACATGCGCGCCCACGTCCACCGGCGTCGCTACAATGCGTCCGGCCACCGGCGGCGCTACATCAGAGGCTTCATCGGCAATGAATGACCCGGTCTCGTCAATGGTCACCGGGACTTCGCGCATGGTCACCGGCGCGACGGTCACGTTCAGCGGTTGCGCCGCCGCGGCCTGTGCCACGGGCATATCTTTGGAACGGCCGCATGCGCCCAGCAGCAACGCGAACAACACAGGAATCGCTAACACACTTTTCATACAGTCCTCGCAGGCTCGCCGTTGGGGCGCAGCCCGTTCAGCAGAATGCCGGTGAATGTGTCGATAATCTGCGCATCGCTGAGCGGCATCAGGCTCCCGCCGCACAACAGCGACATCTGCGCGTAAAAACGGAAGACGCCCGCCACCGCCATCACCACGGCGCCCGGCGCAAACTCTCGCAGCGCGCCTTCGCGCTGGCGCTGGGCGATGTAGTCGCGCAGCAGCACAAAAAATGAAGCGCCCATGCGCTGGTGGTGAATCTTGGCAATCTCATGGCCCTCGAGCAGCGCGTAGAGCATCAGCCGCTCGAAACGCTCGTCCTCGCGAAAGGCTTCGATCATCTTGGTGCCTAGCGCCCGAAATAGACCTTCGTCATCGCGCCGCTCCATGCAATCGCGCAGGTGGCTGATCCAGCTATCCACCTCGGGCGTGCAGACTTTGGCGTCCAAAATGGCGATGTAGAGCTGCTCTTTGGTGGCGAAGTGCCGGAAAATGATGGCCTCGTTGACGCCCGCGGCCGCCGCGATTTCCTTGGTGGTGGTGCCGGCAAAACCTTTTTTGGCGAAAAGGTCGACCGCGACATCCAGAATCTGGCGGCGGCGGTCTTCGGAGTGCATACGGACGGAGCGAGGGTCAGCCATGTAAGTAATCGTTTACTTACATTAGCGGATTACCGGGCTTGGAGGCAACTGCAAAATTTCAGTAATGGGCCGCGGGTTGAGATTTTCC
>DOZZ01000153.1:0-461 GCA_003517725.1 Bryobacterales bacterium
TCGGCGATCTCGCTGATGTGCAGCAGACCGTCGGTGCCCGGGAAGATCTCGACAAATGCGCCGAAATCCACTAGCCGGACCACCTTACCAAGATAGGTCTTGCCGACCTCGGCCGTGGCCGTGATATCGCCGATCATCTGCAGCGCCTTCTTCAATGCCGCGCCGTCGCTCGATGCCACGTTCACCACGCCATCGTCATTGACGTCGATCTTGACGCCGGTCTGCTCGATAATGCCGCGGATGACCTTGCCGCCGGGGCCGATCAGCTCGCGGATCTTGTCGGTCGGGATCGTAATGGTGTGGATGCGCGGCGCATGCACCGACATCTCGGCCTTCGGCTCCGGCAGCGCCTGCACCATCTTGTCAAGAATGAACAAGCGGCCCACGCGCGCCTGCTCCAGCGCTTCTTTCATGATGGCCGTGGTCACGTTGGGGACCTTGATATCCATCTGCAGCGCCGT
>DOZZ01000153.1:690-5524 GCA_003517725.1 Bryobacterales bacterium
GTCAGAATGGCATAGTCGCGGCCTTCGAGCACCAGGCCCATGGCCACGCCGCTAACGGCCGCGCTGACCGGTACACCCGCGTCCATCAGCGCCAGGCTGGCGCCGCACACGCTGGCCATCGAGCTGGAGCCGTTCGATTCCAGAATGTCGCTGACCACGCGCAGCGTATACGGGAACGCCGAAGCATCCGGCAGCACCACGCTGGTGGCGCGTTCGGCCAGAGCGCCGTGTCCGATTTCGCGCCGGCCCGCGCCACGCATGAAGCCCACTTCTCCCACGCTGAACGGCGGAAAGTTATAGTGCAGCATGTAGCGCTTGGAGCCTTCACTGCCGGGCTCGAGCAATTCCATGCGCTGTTCGTCGTCCTTGGTGCCCAGCGTCACGGTCACCAGCGCCTGCGTTTCGCCGCGCGTAAACACGGCCGAGCCGTGGGTGCGCGGCAACACGCCGGTCTGGATGTCGATGGCGCGGATCTGGTCGAACTTGCGGCCGTCCGGACGTCGCTTGTGCTTCAGCATTTCGTCGCGGAACACGCGCTCTTTCAGCCGGTCGTAGACGCCCACTACCGCCGCATGCTGATCTTCCGGATACTCTTCCTTCAGCTTCTTCTTGAGCGCCGAGATCTTCGCGTAGCTCTCGAGCTTCGGATACTTCTCGGTGTTCATGGCGTCGGTCAGATCTTCGCGTACCGCCGCCGAAATCTTGTCGTAGAGCGGTTGGTCCACCGCCGGCGAAGTAAACTCGCGCTTCTTCTTGCCGCTCAGCTTCACCAACGCTTCGATAGCCGTGGCGATCTTCTTGCAGCACTCGTGCCCAAACTCGATGGCTTCGAGCACCTGCGCTTCGCTCACCTGCTGCGCGCCGGCTTCCACCATCACGATGCCCTGCTTGGTGCCGGTCACCATAATGTTCAGCTTGCTGGTGCGTTCCTCGGAATAGGTCGGGTTGGCCAGCATCTTGCCGTCGACCAGGCCCACGCGCACCGCGCCCACCACGTGATGGAACGGAATATCGGAGATGGCGAGCGACGCCGCGGCGCCGATGATGGCGAGTACGGCCGGGTCCTGCTCGGGATCGGCCGAAAGCACCATGGCGATAATCTGCGTCTCGTGGGTATAGCCTTCGGGGAACAGCGGACGCATGGGCCGGTCGATCATGCGGCTGGTCAGGACTTCCTTCTCCGAAAGCCGCCCTTCGCGCTTGATAAAGCCGCCGGGAAATCTGCCGGCCGCGTAAGTGTATTCGCGATAGTCCACGGTCAGCGGGAAAAAGGCCGCGCCGGGCTTGGGTTGGTCCGCGCCACAGGCGGTCACCAGTACTACGGAGTCGCCGGACCGGACCACTACGGATCCATTGGCCTGCTTGGCGAGACGGCCCGTTTCGATCGAGATCTTACGGCCGCCGAGATCAGCTTCTATTGTGTGAATCATACTTGCGACAGGAATGAGGTACGTCCCTCATTCAATTCCATTTCTGCCGGGAGAACCGGCGTGCGAAATCGGGAGTGGGGAGTTGACAGCGAGGCAGCCTTGCGGCGTAATTGCATAGTTTCGAATCCTCATGGATCCGAAAAGAGCGGCGGCCAAAATTTGCCAGGGATGGTAAACCAGGACCGCGCGCGGAGTGAACCCTAGTGGCGAATACCGAGTTTCAGTAAAACGGCCTTATATCGTTCCGGACTATTGACCTTCAAATAGGTCAACAGCCGCCGCCGGCGCGCCACCATGGTGAGCAGGCCGCGACGCGACGAATGATCTTTTTTATGCGCCTTGAAATGATCGGTCAGTTGGGTCAATCGCCCGCTCAGAAGAGCGATTTGAGCCTCTGGCGATCCGGTATCAGTTTTATGAACCTGATTCTTGGCAATAATTTGCCGCTTTACTTCAGTCGCCAGTGCCATGCCTAGGTGTTGCTGCTCCTTATCTTCTCTTGTTCTCTCGTTTTGATACCTAGCAAGAATAGCATATTGGCGGCAAAATTTCAGTAGACGGCGAACGCGAAGACCAGGTTCGAGCCTTGCGGGGTGATCACATATTCCCCATTCGGGAGACTATCGGCGACTTCCACGCGGTACAAACCTTCCTCGAGCGGCGCTACGGTCAGCGTGATGCCATGGCCCTGCTTCTTCGAGTTCAGCACAATTTCGCGGCGGCCTTCGCGGCTCTCCATGCGGTAGACGCCCAGTTGGTTCACGTCCAGCGTCTTCGGCTGGATGATAAAAACCGGGCTCGCCAGCGGCGTCTTAACCGGAGAGCCGGCGCCCGCCAGCACATAGGTCGCGACTGCTTTCTTGCCGCTGCCCTTGTGTTCTTCGGTAGCGGTTTGCTGCTCCGTCTCCACCAGGTTATCGGCATGCAACAGGTAGAGCACGTCCGGCTTGGCGGGGCGCGGCCCCTGATAAGAGGCGGCCGCTAAAGATCCAACAGCCAGGAGAACAGCCAAAAGCATCCTCATATTCTATTCGCAAGCCAGCTTTCGAGCTTCGGATCTTCGAAGTCGTCCATCACGAATTGCGCGTCGTCAAATTCCTGGTGCGTCGTCCGCAGCGCCACCACGGCCATTCCGGCGGCCCGCGCGGCGGTCACGCCCGCATGCGAATCCTCGAACACGATGCAGCGCGCGGGCTCCGCCCCCAGCAGTTCCGCCGCTTTCAGATAAACGTCGGGAAACGGTTTGGGCCGAGACACCTGATTGCCGTCCACCACCACGGGAAAGTAGCGGGCCAGGTCCATCTGGCGCAACACCAGGTCCACGTTAGGCCGTTCGGCATTAGTCGCCAAGCCCATCGGCACGCCGGAGTGACGCTCCAGAAACCGGCGCAGCCCGGGCACCATGCGCTGCTCCATTTGAGGCGCCATCAGCTCGCGATATAGCACCTCTTTGGCGGCTCCGTGCGCGACTACCTCAGCGTCGCTCAGGGCGACGCCCAGAAATTCGCGAATCAGCTCGGCATTGTGGCTGCCATACATGCGCGCCAGCATGGCGTCATCAGTTTCGACCCCGTGCCGCCGGTTATACGCAATCCAGGCCTGCGCGTGCACCGGGTTCGAGTCGAGCAGCACGCCATCCATGTCGAACAGCAGCGCGGAAGCCCGCGGCTCAGGCATCGCCATCAGCCGCCGCCAGCTCCGCATCGAGCCAATTCAGATAATTGGGGGAGCCGTCCACAATGGCCAGCGCGATCATCTCCGGCACCTCATAGGAGTGCAGCGTTTCAAGCTCCAGGCGAACGGCGTCGAGCAGCCCGCGGGAGGTCTTGATGATGAGCCCGAACTCGGCCGATTCCTCGATTTTGCCCTGCCAGCGGTAGACGCTGGTGACGGCTCCGGAAATCTGCACGCAGGCCGCCAACTGCTTCTCGACCAGCACGCGCGCCACGCGCCGGGCCTCCTCCGGGGAGCTGCAGGTGCTGAGCACCACCACTTTGTCGGTCATGCTATAAATTGCCTCGTAATTATCGAATAAATCATGCGATTAATGTTATGATTCTGGCAGTCTCGCCATGCAAACGCGCACCCTGTGGAAGCTCGCCTACGCGGCCGCCGTTCTGGGCATCGTAAGCTACGGCGTGGCCCAATATCGCGGCGTCAACGGCGCGGCCGGCGTGCAGGCCCGGCAGCGCGAAATCGAAGACCTGGCGGCCTCCAACGCGCGCCTCCGCGATGAGGTGGAGCGCAAACAGCAGCGCATCGAACGCCTCACCAGCAACCCGGCCGAGCAGGAGCTGGAAATCCGCAAACGCCTGAAATTTGTAAAGCCCGACGAACACGTCTACATCCTGCAGGACGACAAGCCGGACCCCAAAACGGCCCCGCGCTAGCTTCCCGGATACCAGTTCCGCAACCGCACGTCGATGTGGGTGCCATCGAGCGCCTTCTGGAAGACGGAAAGATCCTGCATGGTTTTATCGCCATTGCGGTAATGATACGGATAGACCACCGCGGGGTGCATGGCCCGCACGCCCCCGGCAGCCTCGGCGGGCGTCATGGTGAAGGGCAGGTTCATGCACACAAACGCGACATCAATATTCTTCAGCACGCGAAACTCCGGCGTGGCCTCGGTATCGCCCGAGAAGTAAAACCGTTTGCCGCCGTAGCTCACGATATAGCCGTTGCCCAGCCCTTTGGGATGGAAAAACGTGCCGGCCGACGGGCCGCGCACCAGGTTATACATGGCGACGGCCTCGATTGTGAAGTCGCCCCAGTGGACGGTCTCGCCATTGTTCATGACCAGTGCGCCGGGCACGGTCTTGGCGACATTGGCCGGCGTGTACACCACCGTGGTCCCGGTGCGCACCTGGGCCAGGGCTTTAGGATCGTTGTGGTCGCCATGAATATGGGTAATCAGCACCAGGTCGGCCTTGGGGAGCCCGGTGAAATCACCCTGGCTATAAGGATCGATGAAGACAGCCTTGCCGCCGGCTTCGAGCAGCACGGAGGCATGGAAGATGGGCGTGATCCTGACCTCGCCGGCCGTCGTTGAGAAAGTATCGGGCATTCGGGCCGGTTGAGCCAGGAGAGCCACGGCGCCAAGCGCCAGCAGTGCGGCGAGAGCAGGCAGTTTCACAATAGAAATTCTAGCGCAGGATGGGTTAAACTGAAGTTCTCCCAAGCCACCCTAGCTCAGTTGGTAGAGCGGCTGATTCGTAATCAGCAGGTCGCCGGTTCGATCCCGGCGGGTGGCTCCAAAATACCCATCGCATCGGAGGAGCTGACGAGCGGGAACGAGCGCGTGATTGGGGATTTTAGATCGGCGTCACTGCTGTCGGGCTCGGTGGGAAGGGGCTTTGGTCTGCTTCGTGTGGCGCAGGTCATCGCGTGTGAACTACTCCGCT
>DOZZ01000172.1:0-19230 GCA_003517725.1 Bryobacterales bacterium
CTGTCCTGTTTTGGACAGCAGTGAAAATTTATTGCAATATAAAAAAAGTAAAATTCAGAAAAAGTATGTAAAAAAGACCCTGCGCAAATCGACATCGAATAACCGCCTACTGAGATCTAACGATCATTGATGCGACCCACGGGCAACTTGATAGCCCATTATTATTCTTGAGCGGGCTAGGAACTGGAATTGATCGTTGAGCTGGGCGTGGAATCGGAATCGGGCGGGTTGGGATCGATCAGGCAGGCTCCTTCGAGTGGGCTTGTCTAGACAGCGCGTGAAAAAAAATCAGGATCTCCTGCATCAGCTTCTCGCCTTGATCGGTCGCAAAAGCCGTGCGCCAGCACTACGCCGCGCTCGCCATCTCCGTATAAATCGGCGTGGATCAACTCGCCATCGCGCGTCGGAAACGAGACGTGCTTTTGGGCCGCGGCCAACCCGGCCAGCGCCATGGCCGTGATAACCGCCTTGGAGGTGGAGACGCCGCCAATTATACAGCGGCGGACTGTTATGATGAAGTCCAGTACATGCGGAGCACCCGTTGGCTGCTCCTTCTCGCCATCCTTGCGATCCTCGGCGGAACGGGCGCACTCTACCGATTACAGCGACGAATCGTCCAGTCCAGAACGCCCCCGAAGCCGGCGTCGCTGCCGCTCGACACCAATAATCTGGCCTTCGACTACGAATACGCGCAGAGCACCGGGGGGCAGACCAAGTTCAAGGTGCGCGCCACGAAATTCAGGCAGGTGGGGCAGACCGCCGTTTTTGAGCTGGAGGGCGTGGAACTCGAGTTGCAAAAAGAGCCCACCCACTTCGACCTGATCAAGAGCGCCAAAGCCCAGTTCGACAAAGGCGAGGCGCGCATGTTCTCTGAGGGACAGGTCGAGATAACGCTCGATATTCCGAGGACCGGCCAGCCGCCGCATCCGCTGACGTCAATCCAGTCTTCGGGCGTTACTTTCGACAGCAAGAGCGGTAAGGCCAGCACCGACCGGGCCACCTCCTTCACGTTTCAGAATGGGCATGGCAACTGTGTGGGCGCGGTCTACGATCCGAACGTGAAAGAACTGCACCTGCTGCACGCAACGGACCTGACGCTCCAGGGCAGCGGTCCGCATAGCCAGCCCATGCGCGTGCAGAGCGAAGAGCTGACGTATCGCGAAGGCGGATCGACCATCACGCTGGGCCCGTGGGCCAAGATGCACCGCGCCGAGACAGATCTGGAGGCCGGCGCGAGCAGGATCAACCTGAAGCAGAGCGCGCTCGACTCGATCGATGCCGAGCACGCCCACGGCACCGATCATTATCCCCAGCGCCAGCTCGACTACGCGGCCGATACGCTGCACATGCAATACTCGCCCGATGGCGAGCTGCGGCAGATCAACGGGCAGGGCCACGCGCGGCTCGACTCCACTTCGAATCGCGGCCGGACCAACATGACGGGTAACGTTTTCAATCTCGACTTCACCCAGCAAAACAACGAAGCCACGCTGGCGCACGTGCATGCCGATGGCAACGCCGTAGTGGAGACCATACCGGCCGCGGCGGACCCCAAAGCCGAGACACCCGAGACCAAAATTCTGCGCAGCAACACGGTCGAGATTGACATGCGCCCCGGCGGCCACGAAATCGATCATGTGCAAACCCATGCCCCGGGAGTGCTCGAATTTGTTCCTAACGCGCCCAAACAGCACCGCCGCCTGCTGAATGGCGAGCGCATGACCATCCGCTACGCGCCGCAGAACCAGATCGAGTCGTTCGAATCGGTGCACGTTACGACGCAGACCTTTCCGGCCGCCGCCGAGAAGAATAAGACTGCTGTCCCGAGCACCACGGCCAGCGTCCACATGACCGCGGCGTTCAATCCTAAAACCGGTCAGCTCACGCAGATAAAGCAGTGGGAGAATTTCAGCTACGCCGAAGGCCCGCGCCGCGCCGCGAGCGTCACCGCCACGCTCGATCAGGAGAAGGACGCGATTGATCTGCAAGACCACGCCCGCGTGCGGGACGAAATCGGCTCGACCGACGCCGACCACATCGTGCTGAACAAGAAATCAGGCGACATGGCCGCCGACGGGCGCGTCAACACCAGCCGTCTGCCGGACAAGAAGAAAAATTCGTCGGAGCTGCTCGACGGCGACCAGCCCACGCAAGGGCAGGCGCGCCACATGACCTCGGCCAATCACAATAAGCTGGTGCACTATGAAGGGGACGTGCTGCTGTGGCAGGAGACCAACCGCATACAGGGCGACGTGATCGACCTGAATCGCGACAAACACACGCTAACCGCGTCGGGCCACGTCGTCACCACCTTCGTGGACCAGCCGGCGAAGAAACCATCACAAGAGAATGCGAAGGCTCCGGCGAAGACGGCCCCGGAGGAGACCGCGTTCACCGTGGTGCGCGCGCCCAGCCTGCTCTATACCGAGACCGACCGGTTGGCGCACTACACCGGCGGCGTCAGCTTCGAGAGGCCCGGCCTGACGGTGCACAGCGCCGAGTTGAAGGCCTGGATGAACGCCAAGGATTCGACCGAAGATTCGAAGATCAATCACGCGTTTGCGGACGGTAAGGTCGAGATCGTGGAGTCGACGCCGGTACGGCAGCGGCGCGGCACGGGCGAACACGCCGAATATTACGCGGCGGAGGCGCGCATTCTTTTACGCGGAGGCGAACCGGAACTCGTCGATAATCAAAAAGGAACGACGCGCGGCGCCGAGCTCACGTACTTCACCAATGATGACCGCCTGCTGGTCACCGGCGACCCGGGCAAGCCCGTCAAGAGCACCGTTCATCGCAAACATGCAGTGTCTTGAAACTATCGACATCTCGAAGGCCTACCGCGGACGGCGCGTGGTGGACGACGTCTCGGTCTACATACGCCAGGGCGAGGTGGTGGGTCTGCTGGGCCCCAACGGCGCCGGCAAAACCACGTCGTTCTACATGATCGTGGGGCTGATCAGCCCGGATTCGGGACGCGTCAAGCTGAACGATCTGGACGTGACCCGCATGCCCATGTTCCAGCGCGCGCGCCACGGCATCAGCTACCTGCCGCAGGAGCCCTCCATCTTCCGCAAGCTAACCGTCGAGAACAACTTGATGGCGATTCTCGAAACGCGCGACCTGTCATCCCGCGACCGTCACAACAAAATGGACGAACTGATCGAGCAGATGGGGCTCGAAACGGTGCGCCGTAGCAAGGGCTACGTGCTGTCGGGCGGCGAGCGGCGGCGCGTCGAGATTGCGCGGTCGCTGGCCATCGAACCCAGCTTCCTGCTGCTCGACGAGCCCTTTTCGGGGATCGATCCGATTCAGGTAATCGAGCTGCAGCGCATCATCGGCGACCTGAAGAAGTCCGGCATCGGCATCCTGGTGACCGACCACAACGTGCGCGAAACACTGATGGTCACCGACCGCGCCTACATCATCAACAACGGCAAGATCTTCTTCGAGGGTAGCGCCGAGTCGCTCGGGCGCAATGCCGAGGTCAAGCGCATCTACCTGGGAGAGTCGTTCGAACTGGGCAGCCCGGTTTAGGCGCGGACTCGGTGGTGGTGGCTGTCCTGGTAGTGTTCCGCCAGCAGGTCGCGGCCGAAATCGCCCCTGAAATCGCGCCACACGGAGTGAATGTGATTGGCGTGGTCCTGCGTGTCATCGAATTCGACCAGGAACTCGGGTGATTGGATGCGGTAATAGTGCGGCTCACCCGGTTGGATCCCGCCGGCCCAGGCAAACCACAGATGGTTGCCCACTTTGCGGATCTGGTCTCTGCGAAACCCGGCGATTTCATCGGTCATGTTGTCGCAGTACTCGTGCAGGAGCGTCTGCAAGGTGTCGCCTTGCGCGGCATTCAGCGCGCTGATCTGGATGCCGTTGGGTTCACCGATGAGCGCAGCCTGACGCGAATGCTCGCTAAGAATGTCGCGGGGCGCCGCGGCCAGCACCACCGCCGTTTTGCGTTGCTCCGGGTTCAACGCCTGGATCAGGTCGCGTCCCAAATCTTCTTCTCTCGAGAGGACCCGCAGACCCTTGCGGCGGCCCTCCAGCACCTTCGCGGGGTTGGTGCCGAAGAAACTCGGCGCGCCGCTCAAGTGGCCGTCCCGGATGTTGAAATGCAGGCTCAGGTGATGGCCTTCCACGCGGTAGCCCCAGGCGCCCTTCTCGGAAGGATCGCCAAAGACGCTGAAGAAATAGCCATCGGGGTCGCGCCGGTTAACACCGTTGCTCTCCATGGAGGCGAGCACATCTTCGAGGCTCATGATGGTGGTGGACTTCGCCAAACCGTTCTGGCTCAACCCGGCGCTCAGCAGCGCCAGCGCAAGTTGGCGCTGTCCTGACGTCATTTCGCGCAGCGGCAGGCCTTTGCGCGGCACCGGCGTGTAGAACCAGGTGGAGTGCTCGTCATCCTCCAGTTTGAAGGTGGCTTTCTCGCGTTGTTCCTTCCAGAGCGAGTCCAGAAACGCTTTGGCCGCGCCAGCCATGGCAGGCACCGCCTGCTTCTGGGCGTACGCCGCCATAAACCGGGCCACTGACGGGAACACCAGCGCCAACTGCAAAGCGATCGACCTGCGTGTATGGAGATGCATGCCCATAGCTATATCACCAACAAGAGCTATATCACCAACAAGCGCCGGAGGCTCGCTGTAAAGCCAAAACTGCGCTACTTCTCGGGCTGGTCGTACCCGCTCAGGCGGCGGATCCAAATATTGCGGAAGCGCACCTTGGTATTGTGATTCTGCAACACCAGCGGCTCTTCAAGCCCGTGTGGAACGTAGTGGGCCACGTGACGATACGTCATGGGACCCATCGAGGCTTTGTGGTTGTGCAGCAGCACGCCGTTCAGGAACACCGTGAAATAGGCGGGTGAGACCACCTTGTCGCCATCGAAACGAGGCGCTTCGAAGACGATGTCATAGCTCTGCCACTGCCCAGGAGGACGCACTGGGTTCACCAGCGGCGGCCATTGCCCATAAATGGATCCCGCCGCCCCGTCCGCGTAGGTCGGGTTGTTGTAGGAATCGAGCACCTGCATCTCATAACGCCCCATCAGGATCACGCCGCTGTTCCCACGCGACTGGCTGCTACCCTGGATTTCGGCTGGGGCGGCCCATTCCACATGCAACTGGCAGTCGCCAAACTTCTGTTTCGTGGCGATGTCGCCGGTGTTCGGGACCACTTCGACAAAGCCCTCGCCCAGTTTCCACTCGACCGGCCCTGCCGCTCCGCCTTTGGTGATATCGCTATGGTGGCTGGTCCACTGCGACAGGTCTTTGCCGTCGAACAGCACGATAGCGTCGGACGGCGGGCCGCCCGGCTCGGCAGCCGGCGTCACCACTTTAGCGTGGGGGCGGTTCGGATCATGTACATGGTACGGCAGACCGGGCAGCATGGGCGTGTCGGTGAATCCTAAATCGTGCCCGGCGGCGTTTGGAGAAGCGGGCGAGGGGTTTTGGCCCATTGTGAGCAGCGGCAGCCAAAAAAAACTTAGGGCGAGTACTGGTAGCGGATGGGTCATTAGAATAGTCTGCTTGCCATCATATAACCTAATCGATTCAGCGTGCGGAAGAGATCAGTGCTCCATTTGTTTTACAGAAATTTAAAATAAAACCAAGAAAAAATTGCACTGCGGGCCCACTATGTTTGATTCCTTCCATGTTTTTGTTTACACTCTGATAGAACTTCTTACATTTGTGGAGCGGAGTGAGCAATGAAGTTTCCGGTCGTCGGTGGTCTGTTATTTTTAAGTTGCATCCCCGCTGCCTATGGCAGCTTGATTTTATCGAGTACCGTTGCCGTTTCAGGAACTGGTTTTGGTACGGTGGCGACGTTAATCACAATTCAGGCCGCAAGCATCGAAAGCGGATGCGTAGGGGCGACCAGCAGTCAAATCGGCTCCAGTTTCAATAACCTCGGCATTTGTACGGGGTCGGGAGCGGATGTGGGCACTGGAGCGAGCCACATCGGACCGCAACCCCTGAGCGCGGGCGGCGTTACCAGCGCAGCCAATTTCGCCATCGTTTTCAATGCCAACCAGAGTTCGGGTGGCCCCATCACGATCACCAATTTGCAGGTGAGTTTTTACAAGCCGGACGGCACGTTCATCTGGCAGACCACGGGCTTCAGTTGCTCGCCGCTCGTCAATTGCTATTTTCCCAACAGCCAATCGGGCACCGGCAGTTCGGGCTTTCCTTTCAACCTGGATGCGACGCAGCAAGCCCAGGCGACCGCAGCTGGGGTATTTGATAACACGGCAAATCTGGTGGGCATAGCTGCGTCCTTCAGCGGGACCGATGGCGGGGCGGAGACGCTATACCTGACGAGTTTCGTGCCGGCTCCCGCCGGTGTACCCGAGCCTAAAACCTTCGTTCTTACATCGGCCGGCGTCATGCTTCTTTGGAGCGGACTGGCGTGGAAACGCAGGTCGTGGGCTTAGAAGCTTTCCCCAACAACTGAGTACGACAGCGGACTTCGGTCCGCTTTTTTTTTGAGGGGGGCGAGGATTGCGCCCGTCTGTTTACTCGTAGCGCAGCGCTTCGGTGGGATTGAGCTTGGAGGCGCGGTTGGCCGGCAGCATGCCGAATAGCAAGCCCACCAGCGACGAGACGGTAAAGGCGATCACCACCGACAGCATGGAGATCGGGATGTGAATGCTGTCGACGAACAGGTCGACCGCCAGCGGAATGGCCAGACCCGCAAGGATGCCGATGGTGCCCCCGCCCACGCTGATCAGGATCGCCTCCACCAGGAACTGCAGCAGAATCTCCTTGCGCGAGGCCCCCACCGCCATGCGCAGCCCTATTTCGCGCGTACGCTCCGTGACAGTCACCAGCATGATGTTCATGATGCCGATGCCGCTGATGACCAGGGCGATAGCCGAGACCAGAATCAGCACCAGCGTCAGCACCAGCGCGATGCTCTTGGCCGCGCTCAGAATGGCGCGCAAATTCTCGACTTTGTACTTGGCTCCCGGACGGTGGCGGCTCTCGAGAATGCTCTGCACCTGCTGCGTGACCGACTCGACGTCGTCGGGCGAGCGTACCTGCACGTAGAGCGGATCGATGCGCTCTACGCGAATGAAGTATTGCTGCACCGAAATCGGGATCAGGATGGTTTCTTTGTTGAGCTCGCTCTGCCCGAAACTTTCGACCTTCTCGCGGAAGGTGCCGATCACCGTGAACTGCAGCCCGTGCACTTTGATCAGCTGGCCCAGCGCGTTGGCCTGCCCGCCATACAGGCGCGCCGCCAGCTTATCAGTCAATAGCGCGACATGCTGGCGCAGCGCGACATCGCTGTTATCGAGAAAGCGCCCGGCCAGCACCAGCAGGTTGCGCACCGGCTGGTAGGATTCGTCCGAGCCGATCACCAGGACGTCTTCCTCCTTGCCGTTGAAGACGATGGTGTCGTAGTTATTTTCGATGGGAGCGGCGGCCCGGATGCGGCCCTCAAGCTGATTGCGGATGGCTTCCACGTCCCCCATTTTGATGAAATCGGCGTCCACCTGCGTCGAGGTTTGCTGGCTGCCCACCTCGTAGGACGCGAACACCATGTTCGATCCGACGCCTTCAATCTGTTCCAGGATGTAGTTCTGGCTGGTGAGCGAAATGGTCACCACCAAAATCACCGAGGCCGTGCCGATCACCATCCCCAGCCCGGTCAGGAATGATCGAACGGGGTTGGCGCGGAGCGCCTGAACACTAAATCCGAGCGCTTCGCCCCAGACCATGGCTTAGGTGCCGGAGGCTTGGCGCAGCAGCTTTTGCGCTTCGCGCCGGGCCGGATCTTCCGGACCCAAATTCATGGCCAGATACCGCTTCAGCAGTTCACGGGCTTCGTCGACATTATGTTTGTTGCGGATATTCGAGTGGGCGCGCTCGAACAAAACTTTGGGCGAATTGGGCGCCACCTTTTCGGCTACCTGGAAGGTTTGGTCGCTCTCCTCGAAGCGCCCCTGCCGGGCCAGAAACTTCGCCAGATCGAGAATACGGCCGGCCTGCCGCGGGGCCAGTGCCACGGCGCGCCGCAACTGCATCTCGGCCGCCCCATATTGCTTACGCTGCTCCGACACGCGGGCCATGGCCCAATAGCCTTCCGCCGCATCGTATTTGGAAATGCTCTGCGCGATGCGCGCGGCTTTATCCAAGCCGCCGCCCAAAAATCCGGGAGCCTCCAGATAGTACTCGAACAGGTCGTTCACGGCTTCCATGTTGTGGGGATCGAGCTCGACGGCTTTTTCGAAAGCGGCGCGAGTCTTGTTGGCATAACTCATGGCCGTCAGGGCGAAAGCGATCTCAGCCCGCCGGCCATAAGTGCGGCCCAGCCAGAGTTGCGTGTTGGAGCTGCGAGGGTCCATGGACGCCGCGTGTTCCAGCACTTCGGTGGCGCGCCGGTAATCGCCCAGCCGGTAGTAACTTTGGCCGGTAAGCATGGCGGCTTCCGCGTCTTTATCAGACACCGGTGCCAGAAGCTTGATGGCATCCGCGTAATCAGTTTTTTGAATGGATTGGCGTGCCGCGTGAACCGCCGGCGTTTCAGCCGCTAGCGATCCGGCTGAATAAAGCGCGAAAAGGTACACCGCTGGCGTTAGGCAGCGAAGCATAAAACTCACCCTGTTTGATTTCCTTCCAGTATAAACGAATACTCATCAGATGCAATAACTTGCCGGGGAGTTTCGAGCGATTTACGATCGTTCTTCAGGCGCTCGGGCGACACGGGTGAGGGTATCGAACCAGAAAGGTGCCCCGCGCGAGACAGCGATCACGCTGAGCAGCCAGCCGGCATTCCGTCCGGCCAGAGGCAGGGGCAGAGCCGGGGCCGTGCCCCAGAGCAGATGCGCGATGCGCAGAGTGTCGGCATCGACGGCGATGCAGACCGTGACCGCCACGGCGCAGCTGATCAGCTGCAGCCGGCCCTTGTACCAGGCGGAGAGGTGGTCCATCGACTCCTCAAACCAGGCGGCCAGGCGCGCCGGCGCGGCTTCAGGCTGCGCATCTGCCAGCAAAAACGTGAGCGTTCGGCGCAAGCGGCACGCCGGAAGGTCGTTAATGGCGCGCTGCCACGCATAAAGCTTCGGGCAGGGCCCCACGATGATGTCGGCCAGAACCCGCGCGACCAGTTTCGGTGGAAGGTATGCCGGGCGCCCGCGGCCGGCCACGATCACGGTCTGGATTGCGGGATGCCGGTAAAAAGCGCTCCCCAGGCCGGTCTGGGAGTTGTCGAGCAGGCGGAAGAGGGCGGATTGCAGGCTGCGCGCGCGCAGTTGCGTCAGGGCGGCGATCCATTCATTGAGCACCGTGCAGAAAAGGCTTAACACGGCATACATGAAGAACAGGCCCACGACGACGTCGAGGATTGGGGAGTGAAACACTTCGGACACTAGCGCGCGGTCTGTCGTGGGCCACGCGCCCGGCCCCTAAATGGCTGAGACGGCACGATAGGAAAAATTTCGGCGCGCGTGATCCTGTTACAATCCAGAAGCATGTTTCAAGGCCTTGAACACACGGCGATCGCCTCGCCGCACCCCGCCCAACTGGCCCAGTGGTATGTAGACCACCTGGGTTTTCGCATCAATTTCGAATATGCCGGCAACTATTTTGTGAAGGCGCCGAACGGCTCGTTGCTGGAAATTATTCCTTCGGAAGGCGAACGCGCGCCGCAGGGCATGAAAGATCCCGGTATCCGCCACCTGGCCATCGCCGTGGATCACTTCGACATGGCGTACCAGCAGCTCAAGAGCAAGGGCGTCACCTTCCTGGCCGAACCGTACGAAACGCAGGGCAACCGCCTGGTTTTCTTCGCCGATGGAGATGGTAATTTCGTGCACCTGATCCAGCGCGCGCGGCCGTTGCCTTAAGCGGCTGACACTTTGCTGAGACGCGTTTTCAAGGCCTTTTCATACCAGCACTTCCGGATGCTCTGGATGGGCGCGTGCACCTCCAGCATCGGCACCTGGATGCAGCAGGTCGCCCAGGCGTGGATGGTCTTCGAGATGTCGAAGTCGGCCTTCATGCTGGGGCTCGACACGGCGCTGGGCCAGATCCCGATCCTGCTGTTCTCGCTGGTCGGCGGCGTGGTGGCCGACCGCATGGACCGCCGTCACTTGTTGATCGGCTCGCAGGTGGTGCAGATGACCTGCGCGTTTACCCTGACCGCGTTGATCGTGACCGGACTGGTGCGGGTCTGGATGATTCTGGTGCTCTCGTTCGTAGTCGGCACGGCCCAGGCATTTGGAGGCCCGGCCTATCAGGCACTGGTGCCGACGCTGGTGGACAAAGAGGATTTGCAGAACGCCATCGCGCTGAACTCGATTCAGTTCAACCTGGCGCGTTTTATCGGCCCCAGCCTGGGCGGCTGGGCTTTGGCACGGTTCGGCGCCCAATGGTGCTTTGCCTTGAACGGACTGTCGTTTATCGCGGTGATCATTTCGATTCTGCGTCTGCCCATCAACTTCATGCCAGGCAAAATCGCCATGTCGATGGTGGGCAGTCTGAAAGAGGGGCTCGTTTTCGTGCGTCACCGCAGCGCCATGGCGGGGCTGATTGTCATCGCCTTTTTCATGACTGCCTTCACCGCGCCGATGCTGACATTTCTGCCGGTGTTCGCCAAAGAGGTGTACCACGGCAACGCGCTGACCTACACCAATATGATGTCGATTTCGGCGCTGGGCTCGGTGACAGGCGCGCTAATTGTCGCCGGTTTCGGCAATGTCTCGAATAAAGGGCGCATCGCGCTGCTGATCCTCACCGTGCTGGGCCTGGGCATCACGATCTTCGCCACTTCGCGCAATATCTGGTTCAGTTACGGCGTGCTGTTCGTGCTGGGCGCGCTGCTGATGGGCGCGTTCGCGATGATCAGTTCGCTGGTGCAATTGGTCGCCACCAATGAGATGCGCGGCCGCGTGATGAGCGTCTATAACGTGGCCTTCCGCGGCGGGATGCCGCTCGGCAGCCTGGTGACCGGCCGGCTGATCCCGATCTTTTCCGCACCCATGGTCGTGGGCGTGAATGGCATCCTGTTGGTATCTCTGGCAATCTATTTTCTGTTGGCACAGCGGCGCGTCGCCGCCCTTTGAGTTGACTCTATGCGAATTTCTATTCTTTTTCTGATGTGCGCCGCGCTACCGCTGTTCGGAGCCTCGCCGCTCGAGACCGCGCGCGACGCGCAGGACCGGCCGGCTCTGCAGAAGATGGTTCAGACTTATCAGGAGGCTGCGGTCAAGGCTCCGAAGAACGCGGAGGCACAGTATCGCGTGGCGCTGGCGTCATCCTATTTGGCCGAGGTATCGCTCGAACTGAAGGATAAGAACCAAGCCGCGAGCGCCGCCGAGGCGGGGATTCAGGCAGCCGACGCCGCCATCGCTCTCGACCCCAACAAGGCCGAGTACCATCGGGTGCTGGCGACGCTGTGTGGCCAGTACATTCCCTCCAATGTGTTGCGCGGGCTGAGCTATGGAAAGCGCGCCAAGGACGCCATCGCGCGCGCCATGCAACTCGACCCGAAATCGGCGGGCGTTTATGTTGCGGAAGGCGTGGGCAACTACTACATGCCGCCGGCCTTCGGAGGCGGTCCGGAGCCCGCGATACAAGACTTTCACAAAGCGCTGGAGCTCGATCCCAAATCGGCGGAAGCTTACCTATGGCTGGGCATGGCGCTGAAGAAGGAGCATAAGAACGCGGAGGCGCGCGAAGCTTTGACGAAGTCGCTAGCGCTCGATCCGCATCGCCTCTGGACCAAGCAGCAGCTTGAAAAAACGCCGCCGCAATGAGCCGCCTGGCGACCGGCGCGGCGCTGGCCGTGCTGACGCTGCTGGGCTGGATCAGCTTCCCAGGCCACACCTGGCTGCAGCAGGACACGCAGATCTACGCGCCAATTCTGGAGCACCAGTGGGACCATCGTGTGCTCAACCAAGACTTGCTGGTGCAGCACCCGCACGTGGCCTACACGTTCTACGATGAACTGGCCAACGGCGTACGAAGGCTGACCGGCGCGAGCCTGGAGCATGCCCTGGCGGGCGCGCAATTGGTGTTTCGCTGGCTCGGGCTGCTCGGAATTTTTCTGATCGCGGCATCGTTGGGCTTCAGCCGCGTCGAGAGTCTCCTGGTCACGGCCATCTGGTCACTAGGCGCTACTGTCATCGGGCCGGCGGTGCTGACCGTGGAATACGAACCGACGCCGCGGGCCCTCGCCGTGCCTTTGATTCTTCTAGCGATCGGCTTAATGGCGCAACACCGGCCGGCGTGGGCCGGCGTCGCGGCGTCGCTGGCGTTTCTGCTGCATCCGCCGACCGTGTGGCCGTTCTGGGCGGTGTTGGTGATGATGCTGGTTTTCCGCCGCGAAGCTGGTTCTGCCCGGACGCTGGCGTGGGCGCTGGCCCCGCTGGCCGTGGCCATCGTGCTGCTGGCGCTGCATGCGTCGCGCCAGGGCGGAGCGGTAGAGCACCAGCAATTCTTCGGGCGCCTCTCGCCGCGGTTGGAAGCGATGCAGCGTTTGCGCGCGCCCTATAACTGGGTTTCCATGTGGTGGCGGCAATCGCTGCTGCAATACGTGGCGCTATGGGCGGCGTCCTGCTGGGCCACGTGTCGCGTGCGCGCGCGCGTCAACCAGCCGCTGCGCTGGTTTGTGGTGGCGCTGCCGGTGCTGGCATTAGGCAGCGTGCCGCTCTCGTGGCTGCTTCTGGAACAAATGAAGTGGATGTTGATGCCGCAGGTGCAGCCGGCGCGCGCTCTGCTTTTCGTCACCGCCATAGCGCAGATTCTGATGAGCGCGGCGGGCTGCCAAGCTGCCGCGAGGCGTCGCGCGTGGGAGGCTGCGGCGTGGTTCGCGGCGGTCTTCCTGATTCCCGCCATGGCTCCACTGCTGGCCTGGCCCACGCTGCCGCTAGCCGCCACTGCCGCGGGGTTAACGGTAGCGACCGTCGGCGCATTGGCGCTCTTCCGGCACTCGCGCCGGCTGGGCGCTGCTGCCGTGGCGGCGGTGGCGCTCTGCGCGACCGTGGCGTACCCGGCGCTCGCGTCGGTGCACAACTATCGGCTGATGGAGACTCCGGAACTGGCCGCGTTGGCCGCTTGGGCGCGCAACTCGACGCCGGTGGACGCGGTCTTCCTGTTTCCCGCGGCCGAGCATCGCAGCGGCGACCCTGGCGTGTTTCGCGCGCGCGCCTTGCGGGCCGTGTATGTGGATTGGAAGGGCGGGGGACAGGTCAATTACCTGCCTGTTTTCGCCGATGAGTGGTGGCGCCGCTGGCAACAGGTGTCCGGACATCTACCGGCCCGCACTCATCTAAGTGTGTACCGGACCTGGGGCGTGCGGTATGTTGTGACGCGCGCGCCGGCCGCCATACCCGGTGTCGCACCAATCTACAGGAATCGCTTTTACTGCGTTTACGCGGCGAGGTAAACCGGAAATTCCGAGAGAAACTGGCGCGCGTTCATGATGCGAGTCGGCCCCCACTGTTCCGGGAAGTGTTTCAAATTCCCAGTGATCAGAATGGCGGCTTCGGCCGCGCCGGCACACTCGAGAAACCGGTTATCGGATTCATCCGACGCCGCCACGACGGCAGTCTCGGGCTCGACCACGCAGACGTGCGGTTTCAGGGCCATCAGCAACTCGACCGTGCGCGGCTGCAGCGCGGCGAACTTTTCGCGCAACAGTACCTCGCTGTATTCCGACCAGATTTCGCGCGAGACGCAGGCCGTGTAGTGACCGTGAATCGCGAGGTTGACAAGGAGCGCCTCCAGGCCGTCAGGTTTCCAGCAGGCCGACAACAGAACGTTGGTGTCGAGTACTACGCGCACGAATCATCTCCAGTTTGGCACAATCGAGTGTGCATGGTTAGGCAGGCATGAAGGACGAACTGGGCCGGCGCCTGAAGCGGGACTACGAAGACGCGCTGCGGTTGACCTTGCCGCGGCGCACTTATATTGTGTTGCGAATCGATGGACGCGCGTTCCATAAATTTACGGAAGACCTGCCCAGGCCCTATTGCCGGCCTCTGGCCGATGCACTCGACGGCGCCGCGCTGCACTTGTCCCGGGAGATGATCGGCTGCCGCCTGGCGTACGGGCAGAGCGACGAATACTCGTTTCTGCTGTCGGATTGCGGCGGCCCTGGCGAGCCGCTGTGGTTCGACGGCAATATGCAAAAAATGGTTTCGGTGTCGGCCAGCATTTTCACGGCAGCCTTTCAGCGTGCCTTCGGGGGAGAGAAGCTGGCGGCCTTCGATTCGAGGGTGATGGTGATCGCGCAGAGGCGGGAAGTGGAGCAGTATTTTCTGTGGCGCCAGCTGGATGCCTCGGCCAATAGTTTGAACATGCTGGCTTCGGCTTTCTATACCCACGCGGAGTTGTTGGGGAAGTCCACCGCCGAGAAGCACGAGATGTTGCATGCCAGGGGCGCCAACTGGGCCCTGCAGCCGGTTGATTTCAAGCGCGGGAGAATTGTCCGGCCGGACCCGTCGATCGCCGGAGGGTGGGTCGTGGATCTTGAAATTCCGATCTTTAGCCGCGAACGCAGCTTCCTGCACGCCTTGATTCCTCAACCGTACGAAGCCGGTACGGGCTGCTAACGTGCCCGTACCGGTTGCTCTTCGAGTTAATAGTTTCCGCCTCCGGAGGTACGCGTGCGGCGCTCGGCGTCGGCCACGCGCTCGGCTTCGGCCTCGTCATAATTGAGTTCGGCGGTGTCGTTGGCGCGGTCGATTTCCGAGCGGCCCAGATCGCCACGATTCCGCGCGCGCTCGCTTAATTCGCTCTCGCGAACGCGCTCCTCGGTGGTGTTTACGGGATAGTCCACGGACGCGGTGCCGGCCGTTGACGTGCGATGCATGGGTTTGTCCGATTTGGCGAAGTCGGCGCTCGCTTCGCCGGTCGAAGCAATATCTTCGGCACCGGTATCTTTTAAGATCTGCTTGGCGCGCGTGACCCAATCGCCGGTGTCACAGTGTACCGAGAGCAGGATACCGCCGTTCTTGACGCGGCCTTCATAGCGCTTGGCTTCGTACTCCGGAATGCCCATGCCCACCAGGGCTCCCACTAAGCCGCCGACCACGCCCGCGGCTCCGGCTCCGGCCAAAGCCGCCATAATCGGGCCGGCCGCGATGAAGGGGCCGATGCCCGGGATGGCCAGCGCGCCGATGCCGGCCAGCCAGCCGAGCACGCCGCCGACTACGGCGCCAGAAGCAACGCCAGTGGCCGTGCCTTCGGGTGCTTTGGTGCTCTTCTCGTGCGCAAAATCTTTCGAGCCTTGGTTATCGGGGAACAGGGCGGAAATATCGGTGTTGCGGAAGCCTGCGTTGCGCAGCGCGTCCACTGCCTCTTCAGCAGCCGTGCGGCTGGCGTAAATTCCGAAAACTGCAATGTTTTTCGACATATAGAAAGCTCCTTTTTCAACGTGGAATGTTTAGCTCTGGGCCTGCGACTTCTTTTTGCTGGGTTTCAAGCCGGACTTCGGTTTCTCTTTTGGCGGGACTATGGAAAGTTCATTTTTGACACTTGCAGCTCCGGCCACTTCTTTAGCTTTGGCAAACACCGCCGCTTTTTCTTCCTCACTGCGCACGGGGCCCTTTAGCGTGACTTCGCCGTTGGCCGTAATGATTTTGACGTTGTGCGCATAACTGGAAAGACTTTTGTCGGCGATCAGAGACTTGCGGATCTCGCGCGAAATCTGCACGGCCGTTTTGCGATTGGACTGCTGGTCCGCAGTCACCTCGCTTTTGGTCCGGTCACGTTTATTAGTAGCCGTATTATCAGGCGTTTGGGCAATCAGCGGCAGGCAAATAAGGACAAGCGCGGAACAGTTGAGGCCGTAAAATTTCCTCATGCACATCCTTTCAGGGAAAGCATGAGCACGCGAAACGCCGTTGGCCAAAAAAATACGGAGTTGTGCCCCTCAGTGCGTTGGCCCACGCGTACTTCTTGCTTCGCACGCTGAGCCGGTTTATCCGAGTGGCATCGGCGGAGCATTTCATGCGAACAGTGAAGAAGGAGAAGCCGCGAAGCAGGCCCTTTGCCGATGCGGAAGAAGCGCGCGGCCACAGCAGCGGGTTTCTAGAACAGACTTACAACCGACACCCACACCGGTTGGCGGAGTCGAGCCGAAGCGTCCCTTAATGCGATCGACTCCGTTCTCAAGTGAGGGGTGTCGTTCCCACCGCCCGCCCGCGCAGTTGAACTGTCGAGCGCGCCGGCAGACGGCGGCCCGCTTCGGCGACTTCGCCGCAGATCGGGAAGGCCGGGATCAACCCGGCCCTTCAGCCGTAAGTCACTTCTGGTTACGGAACAACCGGGCTGGATTATTCTTCCTTCTTGCGTCGCCGCATGACGAATACCGCGATCAGCACGACGGCCAGAACTGAGCAGATGATACGAATTGTTGACGAATCCATAGGGGCTCCTCTTTTGGGTCCGACGCTCTTGCCGCCGGGCCATACACTCATACATCGGCCCTTTGCCGCGTATCCTTTAGCCGATTTCAGAGGCTATTCATCATCGGCAGCAAATCGCGGAAGATGCGAACAATAACGGGCCCGACGGTTAACACAAAGAGCGACGGCAGGATGAAAAAGAAGATCGGAAAAACTAACTTGACGCCCAGCTTGGCGGCCTTTTCTTCGGCTACCTGCCGGGCCTGGATCCGCAGGTGATCGGAATGCACGCGCAGGCTTTGGGCCACGCTGGTGCCAAAGCGGTCGGCCTGCAGCAATACGGCCGTCATTTTTTTGATCTCCAGAACGCCGGTGCGCTCGGCCAGACTGCGGAGCGCATCGGAGCGGCGTTTGCCGGCGCGGGTTTCGAGGCCCACCATGGAGAACTCCTCGCTGATTTCCGGGTGGGCCACTTCCAACTCTCGAGCTACCTGCGTGATGGCCTGGTCCAGCCCCAGGCCCGCTTCGACGCAGATGGTCAGCAGATCGAGTGCGTTCGGCAGCGCCTTTTCAATATTCCTCCGGCGCCGGCGAATGCGCCTCCGGATGAATTCCCCGGGCAGCATCAATCCGGCGCCCGCTCCGGCCACCGCGCCCATGATCATGGTCGCCATTTCGGCTTTGCGCATAAACATGATGCCCGGGACCAGCAACAAGCCGAACAGGGCGCACACCAGTTTGGAGCCGTGGAACAGCACGGCGGCACGCGGCGCCCGGATGCCCGCGCGCACGAAGTCGCGTTGCAGCCGGTCCGGTTGACGGGGGGCGACACGCGTGCCCAGATTGGCCAGCAGATCGGTCCACGGGCGCGCTGTTTTGGCCGCGGCCGGAGCCGTCCGCGGAGCGCGCTCCGTCAGGCGGTCCAGCATGGCGCTGGAACGGCTGAAGCGGCGGTTAATAAGCCAAAATGTGGCGGCGAATACGAGCGCGAAGCAGGCGATGGTGAGGGATCCTGGCATAGTCAGATTTCGATGTTAACGATCTTCTGGATCGTTAAATAGCCGATGATTTGCAGCACCACGGCGCCGGCAATCATGAGCCGTCCGGGAGTAGTCTGGATGAAAAAGGAGGCATACTCCCGGTTGACGATGCACATCAGAACGCCCACAAAAACCGGAATGGAGGAGAGCGCTTTGCCGGTCATGCGGCCGTGGGCCGACACGGCCCGGATTTTGCCGCGCAATTGATAGCGCTCGCGGATCAGATAAGCCAGTTTGTCCAAAATTTCGGTGAGGTTGCCCCCCGTTTTGCGCTGCAGTTGCACGGCGGAGGCGAAAAACTTGACGTCCAGCACCGGGATCCGCTCAGCCAGCTTGGCGAGCGCAATATCGAGCGGCATGCCCAGGTTCTGTTCTTCGAAAGTGCGGCGGAATTCGCTGGCCATGGGATCGTCAAACTCGCGGTGCAGCATCTCGAGCGCCACCGAGAAAGCGTGGCCGGCGCGCATCGAGCGGGCGATGAACTCCAGACCTTCGGGGAACTGGCCTTCAAACTTGTAGAGGCGTTTTTTGATTTTGCCGTTGAGCCTCCAAAGGGGCAGGTAACCGCAGATCATCGCGACCGGAATCGCCATCAGGAGCCAGATACCGCTGAGCAAAACCAAGCAGGCAACCGCTCCTACCGCGGCGAACCCGGCACAGGTCCGGAGCAGCTTGGCGGGTTCTGTGCTTTTGCCCGCGCGGTCCAATTTATGACGCAAGCTGTCCTGACTAAAGAGTTGCGGAGTTAACGCATGGACCCAGCTGAATCGCTGTGGCGCCGCCTGCCGAATCAGCATCGGCGCCTTTCTCTCAACCTTCGCGCGTTCCATCGGTTGCCACGCGCCGACACGGCTGAGGAGGCGCGCTTCACGGCGCCGCAGGCGCTGCCGTAGCACCAGGTAGGCGCTGTTGGCGGCTACGAAAACCAGCACGAAAGACATCAGGGGGAGGAGCATAGAGGCTGGTCCGAACATCATGAAACCGGCATCGCCGGTCTCAGACTACGACCTCCTCTTCAAACAGCTCCGCCGGCAGCACAATGCCATGCGCGGCCAGCTTTTCGCAGAATTTTGGCCGGATCCCGGTGGCGCGAAAGCGGCCCATCACCCGGTTCTCCGCGTCCAAGCCGAATTTCTCGAAGGCAAACACCTCCTGGAGACTGACGATGGATCCTTCCATGCCGGTCACCTCCGTGATCGAAGTCACGCGGCGCGAGCCGTCACTCAGGCGGGCGGCCTGGATCAGCAGGTTGACCGATGACGCGATCTGCTGGCGGATGGAGTTCATCTGCATCCCCGAATTGGCCATCGACACCATCACTTCGAGCCGCGAAACGGCTTCGCGCGGGCTGTTGGCGTGAATCGTGGTGAGCGACCCGTCATGCCCCGTATTCATCGCCTGCAGCATGTCCAGCGCTTCCTCTCCGCGCACCTCGCCGACGATGATACGGTCCGGGCGCATTCGCAAGCTGTTGATCAGCAGCTGACGCTGCCGTACTGCGCCGGTACCTTCGATGTTGGCGGGCCGCGTCTCCAGACGCGCCACGTGGCGCTGCTTCAACTGCAACTCGGCGGCGTCTTCGATGGTGACAATGCGCTCGTTTTCCGGAATGAAGACCGACAGCGCGTTGAGCAGCGTCGTTTTTCCGGAACCCGTGCCGCCCACAATGATGATGTTGAGGCGCGTCTTGACGGCGGATTCAAGCAGCGTCATCATGGCCGGCGTCAGCGCGCGTTTGCGTACCAGATCGGCCGGCAGCAGCTTGTCGGTACCGAAACGCCGGATCGAAAGCAAAGGTCCGTCGAGCGCCAGCGGCGGGATGATGGCGTTGAC
>DOZZ01000172.1:19353-25421 GCA_003517725.1 Bryobacterales bacterium
GTTGACGCGGGAGCCGTCGGTCAGCCGCGCGTCGACCATCGGGGTCGATTCATCCACGCGCCGGCCCACCTTCGAGACGATCCGGTCGATGATGCGCATCAGGTGCTGGTTATCCCGGAATTGGATCGAAGTCAGTTCTAGTAAGCCACCGCGCTCCACATAGACGCTATAGGCGCCGTTGACCAGGATGTCCGAGATGGTCGGGTCCGAGAGCAGCGCCTCGATGGGCCCCAGGCCGAACACTTCATCCAACACTTCTTTTGCCACGCTGGCGCGTTCGGCGCCGGTCAATAGCGTTGGCTCGGCGTCCATGAGAGCGTACAGCGCGTGCAAAACCTCCTGGCGCACGCGGTCGACGTCGATGGTGGCGAGTGTTTCCAGGTTGATTTTTTCGAGAAGCTTGCGGTGCAGAACGAATTTGAGCTCTTGATTCGGGGCGCGCACCGGCAGCGCGCGAAGCGAATCTGCCGGCGCGTCCGGGGCGGCCATTTCCTTGATGAGCGGGGTCATGGCGTGCGAGGGGGCTGGGCCCCGGCGGAAGAAGGTGCTAAGAGCGTGGCGGGCAGGGCTGGCAATTCCCTCGGAACCTCGCTCAGCGGGAAGCGGATATAAGTGCGATTGACGCCCCGGATCATCTCGATGGCCGGCGGGACCGGCGCCGCCGGTACCTGGGCTACGGGCGAAGCTCTGACCGCCGCTCGCGCCTCCGGAACCTCGGCGGCCGGGTGTGCCACCGGTGGCTGGCCGTAGATGGCGGTCAGCTGGACCCCGGCGGAGACTTGATAACCGGCATCGGTGGAATTTCTCAAAACCAGTTGGATACGGCCTTCGCCGCTGGCCAACGTCAGTACCTCGGCGTCGTGCGGGCTCACCTCCAGCGTCACCAGCGTGGCTTTGATGGCCTGACCTTTCGGTTCCGGCTGCAACACTTCGCCGGCCGAGAGCACAATCACGTTTTGCAGGACGGTACGGGTGACGCTGTCTTCCGAGCCCGGCGGCCGGCCGCTGAGCAGGACATCCACGCGCATGCCCGGTTGCACGAATCCCGCGACGCCAATCACGTCGTTTACGCGCACCGACACGGCGCGCTGCCCGGGCGCGATCATGGGCGCCAGTCCAGCGCCGCTGCCGACTGCCGCCAGGCGTTGCGGCAAAATCGGCTCGCCCGGAAAGATGGCGGCGATCACGGCCCGGTTCTGTACCTCTTCCAAGGTGGCGAAGGAACCCACCGGCCGGAGACTTACGGGCACGTCCACAATTTTCAGGTCAATGCGCCGAATCAGGCTGCCCACCGGCAAGGCGGTGGCGCACACCACCACCGGAACCGAGCGCGGGTGCGCTCCCTGTTGCGCGGCCGAAGCCGCAAAGCGGTAAAACAAGGCTGCGGCGGCGGTGGCAAAACCGGCGCTAAGCGCCAACACCATCAGAAAACGGCGGTCCATCAATAGGTCTCCCGTCTGGCCCACATATTTCGCTTATCGGCTGTTTGGCGCGGCGAGTTTAGGCGTGTCTCGCGGCGCATCGACGCGTTCAAACAAGATCGCCTGGAAATCGCGATCCACCGGCTTCCAATCGGAGCGTGTCGCCAGTAGTCCGGCCAGCGGCCACTCGACGGGCACCAGGGCCAGGCGGACGCCGGCTGGCTTCAGCAACTCGACGCAGCCTGGGCTGCCTTGCAGCAGGCGGCTATAAGCGGGCCCGCGCCAGACCGCGAAGAAGTCACTGCGGCCATCGAAAAAGACGCGCAGCGCGGGATACCGGCGATAGATCAGATAATCGCTCCACTGGTCGCTGCTGAAGACTGCCGCGGGCTGGCCGGGCGCGCCTCCGAGGAGACCCCAATTGCGATTCACGATGGCACTCGGAAATTTGTTGGCGGGAAAGTCGGCCGGCCACCGCTGGCCCCACGGGAACATCAACAGCACGCCACAGAGAAGCGCGGGGGCGCTGCTGAAGCCGGTGGTCCAAGCCCGCCACTCGGCTCCCGCGCGGCGCAACACCTGGCCCAGGGCGGCGCGCCCGGTGCGATTGCTCCAGCGGGCCCAGCACGCCTCCAACTCGCTGCTGATATAGGGCGCGGCGGTCACGCAGTAGATCGGGACGTGGCGCGCCGACCCCAGCGCCTGGTGTCCCCAGAACAACAGCAGCCCGCACCCGGCCCATCGCCGGCGGCGCGCCAGGCCCGGCCACAGCACCAGTCCCAGTGCCAGCAGCATCTCGAATTGCAACAGACCCTCGGAGCGGAACTGCGGGGACTGGAACTCCTGGATCGAGTTTCGGATCCAGTCGCTCTGTAAGTACGCCAGGACGTGCAGGTGCAGGCGCCAGCCATAGGGATTGACGCACGTCGCCAGCGCGCACAGCGCCGTTAACCACGCATACCGGCGGGCTCGCCCGCGCGCCTCGAAGCAAGCCTCGAGGAAGACTGCCGCGAGCATCGGAAAAAGAGCCAGAAAGCCGCCATGCAGGTTGCACCACAGCGCGACCAACAGTGGCAAGCCCCAGACCCACGGCGTGGGCTCCCGGCGATCGCGATCGAGGGCCCAGGCGCAGACGGCCAGCAGCAGCAGAGTTAGTACGTGCGGCCGGGCCAAAAAATGGAGGCTCGACGCGCCGGTCGCGAGCAACACCACAGGCAGCGCCACCAGCGGGTTCGCACCGCGCCAAAGACAATGCCGCAGTACCACCGCAAAGGTGGCGGCGATGACGGCGCCCGAAAAAAATACCACCGCTTTCAAACCGGCCATGCGGTGCAGCAGCGCGTACAGGACGTCCGTGAGCCATTCCCAGGAAAACCAGAGATGGCCGGCGGTACCGATCGCGAAGGGGTCGGCCCGGGGGAAACAGGCGCACGCCAGAATTCTTTCACCATTACGTATGTGCCAGCCGGTATCGCCATCGGCCAGCAGCACCGACCAGCCGTCGCCCGCGGCAAAGAGCCACAGCAGCACAGCGATAAAGAACAGCTCGGGCAGCGTCGGTAGCCATCTCGGGGTCATGTGGCGTTCTACTGTCTTGATCGGGCGCAACGGGCCCAAGCTTTAGTCCCGCGGCCGGCTACTGTAAGCTACCCATGCTTTGGGCCGGCAGCACGGCGCGGAACTGGCGCGAGGCGTAACTGCCTTGGACGAAGGGTCCCGCGAAGGCCAGCGGGAAATTCGAGATGATGACCTCGATGCGGTCGCCGGCGACCCCGGCGTTGTAGCGGTTAACGGTCACCATCGACGGCTGCAATCCAAAAAGCCCGGAAGACTGCCCCGAGGAGTACGGCGAGTTGTAGGCAACCACGTTGGCGATGGCGGTGGGATCGTAGGTGTTGACGACGGCATAGCGCGCGCCGGCCCGCGCGCGATCGCCTAGCATAGCCTCAAAGAACATGACCTGCCCGATGTCGAGGACCTCGAGAAAGGCCATCAGGAACACCGTGAGGACCAGCGTCGACTCCAACATGGCCGAACCGCGGGTGGAGCGACGGCGCGGCTTCAAAGTTTCCAAACCCCCATGTAGCGCACGGTGGTGAAAGGCTTGCCGTTCCAGGTCCAGCTGTTGAAAACCGCGTTGCAGGTGTAGCCCTGAATTGTGATCGTGATGGTCTGCGGCGCGCCGGCCGTGTCGGTGGTCCACGTGACCGCGACCTCGCCCGTGGTCAGTCCCGGCACCAGGGGCGTGACGCCCCCGTCGGGGTCGCCAAAGACGACGGCATTCTGGATCTTGGCGATGAAAGTCTGGGCCGTGGCGTCGAAGTCGACGTTCGAGGCGTAGGCCGCCGCATTCTCGACCGCAATGGCAAGGGCGTTATAGCAATAGATGGCATAGCCGAACTGAAAAATGCCCGCGAGGCACGTCCAGAGCAGCGTAAAGGACAGCGCAAACTCGATCAGAACGCTGCCGGCGCGTCTTCTATTGCACGAGCGCGACTTGGTACAGACCACCGCCTAGACCTCCGCCCTGGTGATTGCCGAATTCCACGCCGGCGCCGATATATTCGGCGCAACACGAACTCGCGTTACCCGAACCGCAGGGGCTGGGATCGAGGAAAAAGGCGGCGAAGCCGGCCACACGCGGCGTGGCCTGAGCGTCGTTCACCGGGACGATCAGAATGCGGCGCCCATTGCCTTGATAAGCGCTGAAATTCGGGGCCGTTGTATCGGTGTCCTGGTTGAAGCGCGTTTGCACCGAGCCCGGTATATTGCCGTTGCCGGAGTACATCGTAACCGGCGAACCGACCGTCAGCGGAAGCGGTAGGAAAAAGTTGTTGCTGACGATCACGGTATCGAGCGCGGAATTGCCGGTGCCCTGACCCACATCCATGAAGCCGCGGTTACTCGACCCGCCGGCCGCTGTCAGGCCGGCGTCCCCGGCACAGCCCGTCGCCTGCCCCAGCGGAGGCCATTTGAGGGTGTACTGCGTGCCCACGGTGAATCCAAAGTTCGGGTCGGCGGCATTGTGCGCGTCCGGGCTGAAGGGAGAAAGCCCATCGCCGAGGTTGCTGCGAATCAGCTGCCCGGCAATGGCCGTGGCGGAAACCGGGGCGGTGCTGGAGACCGACGGCAAGATCGGAAGAAAATACAGCGGCATGCTGCCGGCCACGCTGACCTGAACGAACACCACGCCGACCGCCGTGGGCGGCGAATTCAGAAAGGGCCCGGCCGAGCTGCTGGCAAAGGCTACTTGCGGAGTGGCCACGGCCTGACTCCCAAAATTCCAGCTATTGGGCGGGCTGCCTAGGCCACCCTGCGCCGCGGCAGTGGCCCGGGCCAGCCCGGCGGATGTGCCGTCCAGTGTGTAGGCCGCAGCCACCGAGGCGGCATCGGCATAGCCCTGCAGTTCGGACTTCGCGACGTACAGATGCCCGAGGTCGACGGCCAGGCCGAGCATCGCGACGATGACGACAAGGCTCACGCCGAACGACAGGAGTACGAATCCGCGGCGGCGGGTGGAACGGATTGAAGGCATGCTTGGACCCCTCTCAATGCGTTAATCGGCCATCGCGGTCAAAAGCTTTAGCCCGCGATCCGGAGCAACCTAAACCTGGCGCCGCGAACGGTCGATAGAAGAACGTGAGTGTCGAGAGGGCGCGCGGCGAACTGGGGCGCTTCCAGCGTGGCGTTCTGGTCTGTCCGGATGCGCGCCTGCGGCTCCCGGTTCGGGAGGCGCTCGGGACCCGCATGGATCTGACCGATCTGGGCGGCCCGGAAGGCTATCCCGACCTGGCCGCGATCCTGTCCGCGGGCCCGGAACTGTGCCTGGTGGATGTGGGCACGCACGCCGCCACGGCACTCGATCTCGTGCGGCAGGTGAGCGAGGCCGGCATCCCCGTGATCGCGCTGCACCAAAGCAGCCAGCCAGACCTGATCCTGGAAGCGCTGCGCGCCGGCGCGGGCGAGTTTCTCTTCGATCCGATCGACCCCCAACACCTAGCCAACGCCGTAGCGCGGCTGGCGCGCAAACCTGCCCCCGCCGCGCCGCCGCCGCGGGGCAAAGTCTGGGTGGTGCTGCCGGCCAAGGGGGTAGGCCTCAGCACCGTCGTCAGTTGCCACTTGGCGGAATTGTTAGCGCGGCGGCGGGACGTGCGGGTGTTGTTGGCCGACATGGACCCGCTGCAGGGGAGCGTCGGGTTTTTGCTAAAGCTCAAAACTCCCTTCAGCATGGCCGACGCTCTGGCGGATCCGGCGCATCTCGAACGCGACCTTTGGAAGCAAGTGACCGCGCGGCATGCCGGCATGGATGTCCTGGTAGCTCCCGAACAGCCGCAACTGGACCGCTTCGATCCGGCCGGAGCCCCGGCGCTGTTCGAATTCCTGCGGCGCCACTATGAAGTGACGGTGGCGGACAGCCCGGGTTTGGTCTCGCCGTGGCAACTGCAATTGGCGCTGCGCTGCGACGAACTGCTCCTGGTCATGGGTCACGACGTGGCGGCGGTGCAGGCCACCCAGCGGACGCTCCGCCTGCTCGAAGCCGAGGGCATGGCGGGCTCGCGCATCCGATTGCTGCTCGACGGTTCGCGCCGCGCGACCGGGTTGAGCCGCGAGTCCATTGAAGCGGCCTTGCAGCGGGAGGTTTTCCAC
>DOZZ01000236.1 GCA_003517725.1 Bryobacterales bacterium
GCTTAAAGGCCGCCCCACAAAGGATCTTTCGTGAGCTTGGGCCGGGGCCCACAAATGGCGATGGGTCGCATCACGAGACCCGGTGGTTACTCTTTCCACGTCGATGGCTGTACGCGGCGCAACGTCCACTGCGTGTATGGTTCGATCGCGTGCGGCCCTTCGATCTGATAGCCCAGACTTTCAATGGCAGAGTTTTCGCGGCGAAGATAGGCGGCGTAAAGGGCGGCGCGGTCTTCGTCCTTCGCGATGAACACGACCGATCCGGGCTCCCGGATTTGAAGGAACTGGCGAACGGCCTGGAATACGCCGTTCAGCCTTCGGATCGCCAGCATTTCGTTTTTAAGATCGGCGATGTCGCCGTGGCGGGTGTCGAAGGACACGTGCCATGGCCCCTTTGGCTCGCGCTGTTCGAAGTCAACATCCACGGCGATGCTCTTCACCGTGAACGTCGCGACAGCGTGCATCCCGGATTTCAGTTTCCAGTTCACCGGAGCGTCCGAATCGAAGGACTCCGCGATAAATTCGGCGAAGGTCGCCATAGCTCGATTTTACCTGCACGCGACGACGCCGTCTGAAGCCGCCGGGCAGCCTGGAAGGCCGCACTACAAAAATCTAGCGTTGGATGCGCGCTGAGCCGCCCTCCGCGAAGGCCTTGACCTGCTCCAGCGTCGCCATCGTGGTGTCGCCTGGGAAGGTGGTCAATAGCGCGCCATGGGCCCAGCCCAGCTTCACCGATTCTTCGGGCGAGGCACCGGTCAGCATGCCGTAAATGAAGCCTGCCGCGAAACCGTCGCCGCCGCCTACGCGGTCCAGCACATCCAGCTCGGCCGTGGGCGCCATGTAGGTTTTGCCGTCGATCCACGCCACCGCGCTCCAGCTGTGGCGGTTGGTCGAGTGCACTTCGCGCAACGTCGTCGCGACCACCTGAACCTTCGGATGGCGCTTGCGGACGTTGTCCATCATGCCGAAAAAGGCGCTCGGGTCGAGCTTCGACTTCGCCGCGACTTCGGGACCCGGAATGCCCAGGCCCTTCTGCAGGTCCTCTTCATTGCCTACCAGGACATCCACGTTTTCGACGATGCGCGCGATCACTTCCACGGCGTGCTCGTTGCCGCCTGAAAACTTCCATAACTTCTCGCGGAAATTCAGGTCGAAGGAGGTGACCGCGCCGGCCTGCTTGGCGGCCTTCATGGCATCCACAATCAGCTCGGCCGTGGTGGGCGAAAGCGCCGCGAAGATGCCGCCGCTGTGGAACCAGCGCACGCCGCCCGCGAAAATCTCCTGCCAGTTGAAGTCGCCGGGCTTGAGCCGCGCTGCCGCTTCGTTGGAGCGGTTATAGAACACTACTGGAGCGCGCACCCCCTGCCCGCGATCGCTATACACGGTGGCGATGTTGGGGCCGGCCACGCCATCGTGCTCGAAGCGCTTATAGAAAGGCTTGACGCCCATGGCGCGCACGCGCTCGGCCACCAGATCGCCCACCGGGTAATCGACCATGGCCGACACCACGCCAGTGTTCATGCGGAAGCAGTCGGACAAGTTGGCCGACACGTTGAACTCGCCGCCGCTGACGTGGATGTCGCAATGGGTCGCCTTGCGGAACGGGATGAGGCCCGTGTCCAGGCGGTGGATCAGCGCGCCGAGCGATAGAAAATCGAGCGCGCCTTGCTTGGGGATGTTGAAGCCGTTGCTCATAAAGTGTCCTTTGAACTAGGCGTTGTACGTGCCGGAGGAGACGCGTCCGCCGCGCCCGGTCCAGTTAGTGTGGAAGAACTGGCCGCGCGGTTTGTCGATGCGCTCGTAGGTGTGGGCGCCGAAGAAATCGCGCTGCGCCTGCAGCATGTTCGCGGGCAGCCGCTCGGTCCGGTATCCATCGAAAAAGCTCAGCGCCGTCGAGAACGCCGGAGTCGCGACGCCGTACTCGATGCCGTGAATCACGCCGCGGCGCCAGGATGCCTGATAGTCGTTTAAGAGCTTGCTGAAGAAGTCGTCCAGCAGCAGGTTTGTCAGGTTCGGATTCTTGTCGAAAGCTTCCTTGATCTTGCCCAGGAAGCGGCTGCGGATGATGCAACCGCCGCGCCACATCAGGGCAATGCCGCCCAGGTTCAGGTGCCAGCCCTGCTCTTTAGCGGCCTCGCGCAGGAGCATGTAGCCCTGAGCGTAGGAGATCAGCTTGGAGCAATAGAGCGCGCGGCGCACGTCTTCGATGAACGCCTTGCGATCGGCCGCGGGCGCGGTCTTGGGACCGCTCAACACTTTCGAGGCGGCCACGCGCTCGTCTTTCAACGCTGATAAACAGCGCGCGAAAACGGCTTCGCCGATGAGCGTTACCGGGGTGCCCAAATCGAGCGCGCTGATGGCGGTCCACTTGCCGGTGCCCTTTTGGCCGGCGGTGTCGAGGATGTGGTCGATCAGCGGCGCGCCGTCTTCATCTTTCTTAGTGAAGATCTCGGCGGTGATCTCGATCAGGAAGCTGTCGAGCTCGCCCTTGTTCCAGTCGGCGAAGACTTCGTGCAGTTCATCGGCGCTCAGTTTCAGGCCGGATTCGAGCAGCTGGTACGCCTCGCAGATCAACTGCATGTCGCCATACTCGATGCCGTTGTGCACCATCTTGACGTAGTGGCCCGCGCCGCCTTCGCCCACCCAGTCGCAGCACGGCGTGCCATCCTCCACTTTGGCCGCAATGGCCTGGAAAATTTCCTTGACGTGGGGCCACGCCGCGGGATTGCCGCCGGGCATGATGGACGGGCCGAAGCGCGCGCCCTCTTCCCCGCCCGAGACGCCGGTGCCGATGAACAGAATGCCCTTGGCTTCCAGAGCCTTGCTGCGGCGGTCGCTATCGGTGTAGAGCGAGTTGCCGCCATCGATGATGATGTCGCCAGCTTCGAGGTGCGGCACCAGGCTGTCGATCATGTGGTCAACCGTGTCGCCGGCCTTCACCATCAGCATCACGCGGCGCGGCCGCGCGAGCAGCTGCACCAGCTCTTCGATCGAATGAGCACCGACGACTTGCGTGCCCTTGGCTTCGTTCTGGATGAAGTCGTCCACCTTCGAAACGGTGCGGTTGAAAACGGCTACTTTGTAGCCATGGTCGTTCATGTTGAGGACCAGGTTCTGGCCCATGACGGCGAGGCCTACGAGGCCGATATCGCACAAATCTTTTGACATTACTTTCTCCTGATGGCAATCCACGGGGCGCAGGGCTGCCCGAATCGGCAAAACTCCGGCGATCGCAGGATCGTTATATTCTATCGTTCTTCACGAAGTTGTTCATGACGGCCTGGCGCAGCAGGCCGGGCGGCAGCAGGCCCTGCGCCAGCACGAAGTCGTGGAAGCGTTGCACGTCGAACTTCGTGCCAAGCGCTTTTTCGGCGTCGGCGCGGATCTCGCGCAGCCGCAGGTAGCCGTCGAAGTAGGAGACGGCCTGGCCCGGCGAGCGGAACGTGAAGCGCTCCACCTCTTCGCTGGCGAAGGCTTCGGACAGCACCACGTCCTTCCGCAGCACCTGCATGGCGCCCTCTGGCGTGATCTTGCCCTGTTGCAGCTCGGGGTCGAGGAAAGCCCGCGCCGCGCGCAGCAGCCGCAGTTGCAGCGAGATCAGCTGGCCTTCCTCGGACATGTAGGGCAGCATGAACCACTCGGCGTAGAGGCCCCAGCCTTCCACGTTGACGCTGTTGAAAGCGAACACCGCGCGCGCTTGCGAGACGCCGCGCTCGATCATCGCCGCGAACTGCAGCTCATGCCCCGGCCGGGCTTCATGCGCGGTCAACGTCCAGGACGCCGCGGCGAACGTGAAGTCGTCGTACTTCAGGGCCTTGCCGCCCTCGCCGGTGGTCACCAGCGGCAGCACGAACTGGCCGCGCTCGCCGTGGTTGTCGATCAGGCGCGGCGGCTGCATGTGGGGCGCGGGCTGCTGCGCGGTTTCGGCGGCGGAGGCGATGCGGATCATGGCCGGGCGATCGGGCAGCGTTACCAGCTTCTCGCGCCGGATGATGGCTTCTATTTCGGCCAAGCGCTTTTGATAGTGCGGTAAGATCGCGTCGCCCGTGAGCTGCTCCTGCTTCAGCACGTGGATCACGTCGCGGTAATCGGCGGACGGCAGCTTGCGCTCGCGCGCGATCTTGGCGGCCAGCAGGGCCATCTCGCCCTGCCATTTTGTGAAGCGCTCGTGCGCCAGACGCGTGAGATCGGCCTGCGAGTAGTCGACGCCGTAATCGGCCAGATTGTTGGTGTAGATTTCAGGCGGCAGCCGGAAGTCCGAGCGCGATTTGGGCAGCACTTCGCGCCGCACGAAGGCGTCGTACTCGGCCAGTTGATCCTTCAATTTCGCGTAGGCTTCCTGGTAGCCCTGCATGTGGAATTTTTCGAGCAGAAGGCCAATGCCCGTGACGTAAGCCTTAGTGTTCGAGAGGTCCTTCTCGACCTCGAGCTTCGACGGCCCCAGCAGCGCGGGCTTGGCCGCTTGCTCGCGGAAGCGCTCTTCAGCCAGCGCAGTGAGCGGCTTATAACCGGGCTCAATGCCGGTATATTTGCGCAGGCGGATCACCGCGGCGGGGCGCCGTTCGGGCGCGATCTGGTCATCGAGCAAAGACTTCACGCCGAAGAAAACCGAGGCGGCGGCGTTCTGGTAGGGGAGAAAGTAGCCTTCGTCAGCTTCCGAAGAGCGCAGGAAGCGGTCGGCCGCGTCGATCAGAATCTGCAGATCCTGGCGCACCAGCGGATCCTGCTCGGTGGCCAGCGCGGCGTCCAGCTTCTTGCGGGCCTCACGCACGTCGGCGCGCCGGCGGGAGCCGCTGTCTTTGGTGCGCACCGTGATCTGCTCGTCGAGGCCGCTGATGCCCAGCGCGCCCGCGCCTTCAGGTCCATATTTGGCCTGGACTTCGAGCAGGATGCGGGCAAATTGATTGCTGCGGGCAACCCAGGCCGGAGCCTGTCCCACGAGAGAAGCGGCCGTCAGGCAGGCCAGCAAAACGAGGCGCATAGCTCTACCTTACTGAAGAATTGAATAGAATGGCCGCATGAAGACGCTTCCGTTTGTGTTGCTGAGCGCTGTTGCCGCCGTGTCTCTGTTGGCGCATGAAGGGCATCCCCACGCGCCGGCAGCGGCGATGAAGCTGGTGAGCCCTATCCCTAATTCGCCGGAGAATCTGGCCAACGGCAAAAAGCTCTATGGCGAGAAATGCGCCGCCTGCCACGGTGCGGATGGCCGCTCGGCCACTACGACTGCGGCGGCGGCCAAGGTGAAGCCGGCGGACCTGACCTCGCATCACGTGACGATGCTGACGCCGGGCGAAATTTACTGGGTCACGACGCACGGGATCCCGATGAGCGGCATGCCGGCGAATCTGAACTTAAATGTGCGGGAGCGCTGGCAGTTGGTGGAATATACACGGGAGTTGGGTAAGTTGAAATAGAAACCAGCATAACGACCGACGCTATACCCCTAAAGAGATATATGGACGTCGGCTTTGAGTTAATCCTATTCGTTGCTTTACCCAAAAGACGTCGAAACTATTGCTTTACGCATAATTCGCAGGTCCCGCTAGTAATATTCCGCCCTACGGCTTTGGTACTAAGGGACCATTCGCCACGTTTGGCGCGCCGTGGCGCTTGTGAGTCACCCAACGCCATGGTTGAGTGGGTTATGGCGTTGACCGGCCGTGAAGCGATCAGCGGTGTGTTTCTATTGTTTTCCTAATTCTTCATGGGTCCAACCCTGGTTGCCATTTTTGAGGGCTCCTCGTGGATTTCCGAGAAAATGAGGAACACGTATGAAGAAACGCTTTGCGTCGTTTTTATTGCTTGCGGGTTCAGCAACGGGCTTGCATGCCACCGCTATCTCGGTCGATTTAGGCTCGGCAGATAGTTTTGCCGTATTGGCCGGAACTACGGTCACCAATAGTGGACCCTCAACAATCAATGGCGATCTTGGCGTGTGGCCGGGCACCGCGGTCACCGGCTTTCCGCCCGGAATTGTCACCACGGGAACGATTCACGCGGGCGACACGTTTGCGCATCAGGCGCAGACTGACTTAACCACCGCTTATAATTTCGCGGCCGGCGAGGCCTGTCCCGCAGGCAACGTTTTAAGTGGGGATATTGGCGGAATGACGCTGACGCCGGGCGTCTATTGTTCTACGTCTTCGTTGGCGATAACCGGTACTCTGACGCTGAATGCGTTAGGAGATCCGAACGCGGTATTTGTGATTCAGATGGTCAGTTCGCTCACCACCGCCACCAATTCTTCGGTGGTTATCACAAACGGGGGCACGGGCGACAGCGTTTTCTGGCAGGTCGGCAGTTCCGCGGGGATCGGAACCGGTAGTGCTTTTGCCGGTAATATTCTGGCTCTAACCAGCATTACGATGGGCACCGGGGCCAGCATTAACTGCGGGCGGGCGCTGGCTCGAAACGGCGATGTCACCCTGCTGACCAACAATATATCCATTGACACGACGGGCTGCGAAGCTGGTGTTACAACGTCCGGGGTTCCGGAGCCGGCAAGCCTGGTGCTAAGTGGATTCGGCTTGCTGGGGCTGATGCTTGTAGCGCACCGGTGGCAGTCCACTCGGACTTTGCGCAAGACTAGCGCGGTCTGAGGAAGCGCAGCCAACGTAATTTCGCCCTGCCGCGCTCAGTCTGTGCAGCCAGCCAGACCGAAGGCCAGCCGAGTGGATCCATTGAGGAGCTAACAATGCCGAATCGTGTTCGAGAAACATGGCGGCCAAAGATTCTGAGGCCAAAGCCGGACACTATATTGAAAACTCCGGTGGTCGTCTACCTGGCCCGCACTATGGTGCGGTTCTGGTATGATCCGTTGCCCTCGGACGCACTCTTTGCCATTGCGTGATGGCCTGAGTTGACGGGGCGAGGCGCGGCGGTCGCCACAGTAGCGCCATGAAGAACCGCGAAATGGTGGAGCGGCTGAACGCGCGCTTTCACCGCACCGGGCCGGTCGGCGAAGGTATTCGCGAGCGTGTTGTCCGGGACCACTGAATCCACGCTTCCGCGCCGAGACGCGATCCACCTGGCGGGAAGAATGTGTACCAGAAGCCAGATCTTCGTGAACAGTACTCCGCCGGCGATTGTTCTGCGCGGCACGGCGGAGCAGGTCGCGGCAGCCGGACGGATGATCGAATCGAGCGATCAGGCGAGGCCCTAGCGGCTCCTGCTGGAACTGGCTCTTCAGGGTTGTTTCACAAGTAGCCCGATGGGTTCTACCCCTGTGTGAGCGGCCGAGCCTGGCCGGCCGCGTGGGTGCCCCGCGATGGGACACGGTGTGTAACCAGCAACGATCATGCCGTCCACGGGTTTACGATCTGAAGGCCACAATGTTCGAAGTCGCTGGTGTTGCGCGTGGCGACTACTGCGCGGCGTGAGCGCGCGATGGCCGCGATCATGGCGTCAAATTGGGAGATGGGACGGCCGACTGCGTCGCGCCCAGCCACGATCTTAGGGAACAGGCGGGCAGCATCCTCATCGAAAGGTACGATCCGTCCTTCAAACTCCGCGGCAAACAGCTTTTCAATGGCGGTGGCCAGGCGCGCGCGGCGCTTACCCGGAGGCAGTAACTCGACCCCGTAGAGTACTTCGGCTTGAGTGATAGCGGTGATGAAAACCGCCGGCTGTTCCTGTGCGGCAAGCCAATCCATCACCGCTGGTGCGGGCGATGGTTTCAGCGCCTCAGACAAAACATTTGTGTCGAGGACGATCACTTCGAAAGCGGGAGAGGCCGGCGCACGGGCTCCCGTTTCGGAAGCGCGAGTTCGACGCCCCCAAGTGGCTCCACATAGCTTCGAATGGCGCCCGCCAAATTGGTTCGCGAGGTGGTACCGGCTGCGACACCGGCCTTTAAGATTTCGCGGGCCTCTTCTTCCATGGAGCGTCCGTTCCGAGCCGCTCTGACACGTAGTCGGGACTTCAAGGCGTCATCCAGGCGACGTATTGTGATGCTGGCCATACATCAATGCTATCACTGCAATCAATCTAGCCGGCGCGGGCTAGAAAATTACGTCGAAGTCCGCCGTGTACCGTCGCCGGTACTGGCCGAAGAAGAAGCCGTACTGCTGGTCGGACACGTTGGAATGAACACTGACGGGGTTGAAATGATCGGTCAGATTGGAGCCGCTGACGGCGAAGCGCACGCTGTACTTGCTCGAAACCTTGAAGTCTTTGGAGAGCCGCGCGTCCACCGATAAGTAGCCGGGAAATCGCGCCTGGTTGGCCGGCCCCACATACTGCTGCAGAATATCGAACGAAGAATAAGGGAAGCCTGAGCGGTATTCCGCCTTCGGCATGAAGCGAAACTGCATCGGCAGGCGTAGCGTGCCCCAGGCGAGTATCCGATTGGGTACATCGCCCGGAAGACTGCCATAGCGGTCCGGCACCACCGCGGCCGGAGGGTAGTTCGATAGGTAATTACTGAATTCGTTCAGGTTGCCGACGGCATGGCTGCGCACGTAGGAGAGGTAGAACATACTCTCTTTGCCGCCGCGTACCGCCGCCGTCAACTCGAATTGCTTCAGTTGGGAATTACCGTTGCCATTCAACACGTACGCACTATTGTTTTGGACTAACTGGGGCGTCAGCACGATCAGGCCGTCCGATTCGCTCTGCAGGTAACTCGCGCGAATCCGAAACGTCGCCGAAAACGACTGCTCCACCTCGACGTTCCAGTTCAGGCTCGAGGGAGCGAAATTGCCCGGATGCAATTTGCCATAGATCAGCGGCGATTCCGATCGCACGGCGGCCTCGGTAAGATTGGCGAACTGCGTGGGTCCGCCGACAATCGATCCGTCCGGCGCGTACTGGGTAACGATCTGGTTCGGATAGGAATTGAAGCCGTACACGTTGAGCGGAACGCGGTCGTAGAAGATGCCGACCCCGCCGCGAACCACCGTGTGGCCCTCCAGGAAAGGCGTCCAGACGAAGCCTTCGCGCGGCCCGACTCGCAAGGTGTCGGTGATGCGTTGTTGCTCGGCGCGAATGCCGGAGGCCAGCGCGAACCGCGGTCCAAGGACCCAGTTATCCTGAGCGAACATGGCGATCTCGATATCCGATCGCTGAATCGGCTGGCCAGGAGTGAATCGGATGGTCTGAGCCAAAACCCCCGCGGCGTCCAGGAAATCGATGGGGTGCTCCTGCACCAGGGCATGTTCCGCAGTGCCGCCCAGCACGGCGCCGAACTTTAGATTGTGAGTACCCCAGGCGTTGCGAACCGCGGAGTAAGTCTCGCGCGCCTGCACTCGGGAGGCGGTGCGAGTCTGTTGCGCGAAGTAATTGCCGCGATTGCCGCCAGGGCTGAGCATGAGTGTGGCATCGCCCTGCGGCCAGATGGAATCCCGGAAGGTGTTCAGCGAGAGCGCGCTTTCGACCAGCGCGCCCGCCACCGAGGCGCGGTCCGTCAGGTTCACCGCGTAAGTGGACGCCGCGGCGTTGGGCGTGGTCGGCTCCGGGTTAAAGAAGTCTAGGTTGGCGAAACGGGTGCGGTCTTTGGCGGCATGCAGGGTCGCGGACAAGACGTTGGTCGGGCTCACGGTGTAGTCCAGCGCGGTGAAGGAATTGGCTCCCTCGTTGCGCTCCTGGTTGTACGGGAAAGGCAGCGTGATCACCGGCGTGGTTCGCATCTCGTATTGCAGCGACTCAAGTATATAAAGGCGCTCCGGAATGATGGCTCCGCCAAAGTTGATGCGCGGCGTGGCCGATTTCAAACCTTGCATGTGCCAGCTGCGGAAGCGGAACTCGGGCAGCGGATCGTTCAATTCGAAGTGCCATTTGTCGGAGGCCTTTCGGGTTTCCACCGAGATCACGTTAGCCGTGAAGCCGCCATATTCGGCCAGGAACGGGCTGGACAGAACGTTCATGGTCTCGACGCTGTCGATCGGCACGGTCGCGCCAAAGCGGCCCGTGGCGGGATTTGTGACATCGGCCGAGTTGACCAGCAGCGCGCTGCGATGTTCCCCGCTGCCGGAGAGACGCAGCTGCCCGTTGGGCAAACGGACGATACCAGGAGCCAGCGGGAGAGCATCGGCCACGGTGGCGGGGCGCGCGGGCACATTCTTGACTTCCTCGCGCTGCAGCACCATGGGGGCCGACGGCCCTTGTTCGATGGCTTCCACGCCGCCTTGCACCGTGATGCTGTCCTCGCGCGACGCGCCCGAAGTCAGGGTGGCGTCGATGCGGTTGGCCGAGTCAGGACCCACGTTCAGGTCCGCCGCCAGGTCGTCAAAAGAGGCGGCCGCGATGGTGACCTGATAAACGCCCGGCGCGAGCGACTCAAACTTTACTTCGCCCGTATCCGAGGTCACGCCTTTCAGGATCGATCCAGCGGCGGATTTCAGCGCGACGCGGGCCGCGGAGACCGGCTCGCCGCCGGCCGTGTGAGTGGCGACAATCAGGGTAAAGCCTGGAGCGGATTGAGCGCGCAGGGAGACGCCCGCCAGCAGAGACAGCAGAAGACCGGCCAGGGCCAGTCTCATTGAGGAACGCCGGCAATGCGGCAAACTCGCACTGCGTCGTTTTGATAGGGGCACACCAGACCTTTGGCTGAAATCGATCGTTGGAGCACGATCCATTTGACGGCGTAGCGGGCTTTCAGGATTCCGAAATCTCTGGATGTGAAGTGTTTCCAATCTCTTAAGGCGGCAGTCTGCTGCTTCCAATCATCCGCCAATTCCGGGAAGACGGATACCGCGCCGCTATCTTTGGCATTGTCGGGCAGCACGCTGCGTTCGGCCAGAGCGCGGAAGCCGTGCAGGTCGACGCCGGGCAGCTCCATGTAATCGGGGTCGAGGGCAAAGATGTCCTGGTCGGGCGTGTTGTGCCGGATCCATAAGAACGCCCGGAGCCAGCCGCTGCCGTAGCTTACGCCGGGCCACTCGATATGGGGGCTGGCGGGATACGCCTGAATCTGCCCCACGCACATGGCGGCGGCGAGGGCCAAGAAAACGGTCCACCTCCAGGCGCAGTTCTTGAGGATGTATTGGCCCGCCAGCGCACCGAGGAACAGGAAAAACAGGACGTAGATCAGGTGGAAGCTCCGCATGGGCTGCAGGCGGGCCAGGTAATCGAATCGAGTGGAGCTGGCGAGCACCAGAGCCACGCCGGTGGCCAGCAGGCCCAAGCCGACCATGGCGCGGGCCAGTAAGCCACAGGCCGGTAACGTCCCGCGCGGCTGGCATCGGGACAGATAGAACAACGCCAGCAGAGGAGCGATGACTCCGACCCACTCGTACCACTGCCAGCTTGAGACCAGGAAGTAGGAGCGCGACTGCAGGATTTCGCGATACGCGCCGTGGGCGGGCGTTAATTCGAAGCGCATCGGCCAAGCCATCAGGAGGGCAAAGGCGGGCTCCGGGACCGGGCTCGGACGACGCTGGTAGCGCGCGGCGGCGAGGCAGCCGACAAACAGCAGAGCATAAACCGCCATCTGCGGATGAATCAGCGCCGTGCAAAAGAGCCACAGCAGGCTGCGGCTTGGCCGGTGCTCGACGAAGCTGGCCAGAGCGAAGATGGTGGCCGGAGTGGAAAAGCTGCGCGCCGTCAGATAAGGATCAACCAGGATTAGCGCGGTACCCGCGACGGGGACGGTCAAGACGCAGGCCAGCAGGGCGATGCCACTCCACCGGGCGGCCTCCCGCTCAAAGCAGAGGCAGAGCAACTTGCGCGCGGCCAGGAACAGAAAAAACAGAGAGGCCACGTACCAGGCAAACAAGGTGGCGTCCACCGGCACATGCGTCAGGCTGGAGGACCAGGCCACCACCGTGGGAAAGCAGGACAGGTGCGCGTGGTGCATGAAAAACTCATCGCCGAAGGGAAACAGATGAGCATTGAGAGCTTTCTTGATGGCCGGTTCGTAGATTTCCGCGTCGTCGGTACCCAAGTGATAGCCCTGCACCACGAGTGCGGAAAGAGTTGCCAGGGCCAGCAGGAGCAGTACGGCAAGGGGGTGGGCAAGAGCGGGGCTGCGCCTGGCACCGAGGCTGCGTGCGGTGGCCCTGGAGGGAATCTCCAGGGTGCCCGGTTCCAGGATCAGCGCCGCGTGGTGTGCTAACAAGACGACGGCTCGCTCTGCTTCAATTACTCTCCACCAGACGGGTGAGTTGACCTTCGCGGCGCCACTGCATATTGCCACGAACCCTGACGGCGCTCAAAAGTTTCGGTTGGGCGTGAATGCTTGCATTTTTTTCTTCGAGCCATGACAGCAGCACCGGTTTGAATGAATGTGCTCAACGGAGCACAATTCCGAAATGCTGTTCGAGCGCGGCGTGCCACTGCTCTTCGGAACCCAGCATGCGCTCCTCCTTGCGCTCGCTCTCGGTGATGATCAAGCGCAGATCCGACAGCGTGATGCGGCCCGTGGTTGTCGCTCGCGAGCAGATCCGCTTCTGCGTGAAGTGGGACTCGGGCGAGGTCTGGTGGTAATGGCACCTGTTCGCAAAGTCGGTCAGCTGCCGTGGGGCCGGCGCGACCAGATACTCGATTTTCCAGGATGCATCGGGCTGCCGCCGCTGCACTTGCAGCGAGCCGCCGGCTTGTTCCATGATCAGAAAACCTTCTTGCTCGACCGCCGTTTTCAGCACTAACGGTTCGAGGAACCCGTCGCCGAAACCTACGTCCGCGAGCCAGGGCTCGCCGCAGTCAACGCGCAACGCCAGGTGGTCGAACTCCGGCCCGTCGCTGCCATCATCGCGGCGAAAGCGGGCGGATAGAAGGGCCACAGGAAAGCCCATGGCACGCAGCAGAGCGGCGAACGCGCCGTTCAGTTCATAGCAGAAACCGCCGCGGCGCTGCTCGACTACTTTGCGTACGAAGGCGTCGACGTCGATCACGATGGGCCGCGAGCGCGAGATGTCCAGGTTCTCGAACGGCACCGTTTGCATGTGCGCGCGATGCAGAAGGCGCAGAGTTTCGGGCGTCGGCGCGAGGGAGCCGTGGTAGCCGATGCGAGCGAGATAGGCCGCGGCGTTCAGGTTTGCATGCGCTCCGACCATAAACACACTTCCGCCTCGGGTCGCTTTCCCAAAGCGTTGAAGCT
>DOZZ01000231.1:0-8849 GCA_003517725.1 Bryobacterales bacterium
CGCTCATTCACATAGAAGTGACGATGGGCACGCGTCATCGCGAACAAGGTTTGCGCTGCGGGAATGCTCCGGGCGAGGCGTTGCCGTGTGCGCTCGAGGAGAGAGATTCCGCCGTAAAAGATCGGGCAAAACTGTTTTGGCCTGTCGTCCCCGCAGATGAAGCGTGTCAGGGGCCGGAGCCGCATGCCATCCCCACCGGCCAGGACCACACCCCAGCGCTTCCTGCCATGAGCCGCGCTCCAGTTAGATGGGTCGATTGTTTTTGGCGCGCCTTCCGCGACCGGATGCCGGACTGGCAATAACCAATCAGCTCGATCGCGGATCGCAAGACGTGGATTTTTGCATTATCTAGCTCATTGTGAACGAATTTAAAAGCACGCCGGCAGCCGTTCTTCTGCTGGACTGGCGCAGGTAGACATGGCGCTCACTTGCGGTCGGCGATTGGGCCGCCGGCGAAACATTGGCTAGCTCACGGCCTGGGCTTCCACTTCCTGGGATTCGCGGGAAGAATCGCGCTGACCCTGTTCCATGGAAAAGCTGAGCACTGGGCAAGGCGCCTGACGGATGATCTCGGCAGCGTGGGTTCGCAGAGTTCCGAACGCGTTTTGAGCTCTACCCCGCCCGATGATGACCAGATCGGCATGTCGCTCCGCCGCCAGCTCGGCGATATCCTCGGCTATGAAGTCTTCCGTGATATGAACCGGGAACTTCGTGCCCGCCTGGTGCTGTAAGCTGGCGATCTTCTGCCGCGCCAAACTCTTCAGCGAACGATGCAGCTCGGAATCAAAATACTTGGCCACTCTTGACCCGGCCTCAGGCACGCAGTGCACGAGCTGAACCGTCGCGGCGAAACTGGCGGCGAAGTCCCGGGTAAAGCGCAGCAACGGAACTGCTTCCTCTGACAGCTCCAGCGAGCACAAGATGCTGGCAATTCCGCGCATTGGATCGCTCTTGGCTTCTGTTGGCGCTGGATGCGTCCACACCGGACATTCGACATCGTGAAGCACTTTCATCGTGACCGAGCCCAAGAGTAATAGCCGAAACGGCCCGTATCCATGTGTCCCCATCACGATCAGATCTACATCGCGTTCCTTGGCCCATTTCGCGATGTGCCCAGCGGCGCTGCCCTCGGCCGAGACGCGTTGCAGCCTGTCTTCCGGCAGACGGAGGGCATATTCTTTCAGACGTTGCTTCTCCGACTCGATGTATGCCAGAAAGTCCTCTCCGGTCATTAGTGAGGCCTCACCACCTCCATACCAGCTTGTGGGCACCTCACAAACATGCAGTAAAGTGACGCGCGAATTGAAGTGGGACGCCAACCACTCAACCTCTGAATTCAGGGCGAGGCTGGGGCCGGAAAAGTCTATCGGAAATAAGATATGGTCAATTTTCATGATGAAGTCTCCAATTTCGGTTCTCCCTCCGCGAGATAAGTAACGGAGCGGATGGAATCCCCGCAATGTGTACTCGGCGGACAGTTTTTCCAAACATCAGGCAGAGCCATCCGCCGAAGAGTCTTTCTTTGGGCCCGCCGCAGTAGCCTCCGCTTTTGGCGCCACGATGGTGAGATAGCGGTTGCTGAGTTCAGCTTTTACTGCGGACGCGTTGATGTGGTCGTGCAGAGAGAACACCGAATACCGCTTCGTCGAGGCGCCTTTGGGGGACTGGCCTTCGACCACAATCGAGCAGGCAGAACATCGACAACAAGATGGCTTGGATCGATATCCGGGACAGCGGCGGTGATTCGGATATCGCGGACGTTGTCCTCGACGGCGACGATATGGCTTAGGACCGTCTCCCTCTCTGCCTGAAGCCAGTCTGTCTTATCCGCTCCGCCGTCGGCTCGTTTGCAATACAGTTCGAATGCCCGCTTCCGGATCTGATCCCGTACTTGAGCGAGCCTCTTCCGAAATGACGTTTCGTTGTCGGGCCTGATCACGACGAACTTCGCTACTGCGTCAGCCATTGTGGCCTCCTTCTGGCGTACTCACGTTGGAGCACCTGACGTGCCACGGCGGACGTGGCGAGCGTAATGCAAGGACAACGGCGCATAGGGAGATCTTATGACTAACTGGATTGTGGTTGCGGGCGTCATCTGGACGTTCCTGGTGACGGCACTGATCTTTGTCGCTCTGAGCCGGATCATCGCTGCATTGCGCGACCAAAGGCTGACGCGCGCCGGGTTGAGCGCGGCAAGCCCGCTACATCTCCGTTTGCGGCATATGATCCAGGTGGAAGATCGAACGGAAATCGCGCTCACCGTCAGCGCCCTGGTTTGCAGCGCGATCCTTGCCCTCCTGTTGGCGAACCCAATTTTCGAGACCTTCATTCGCAAGCTCGTTCAGATTGTCTCGTTCCGGTGACCTTCGAGGTCACACCGTTGCGTCAAATGGCCAACCGCCCTGCGCGATACGACGCACCATGACATCCCGAGGCGTAGGTGGCCCGTGGGTTTCGGCCACCATTCTCCGAAATGCCTCTAATCAATCTGTCGAGACGCTTCTCTCCTTTGTTCTTGTGGCTTTATCACGCGCCCACAGAAGCGGGGAAGCGTCGATGCCGGCGTCGTTGTAGATCCACTGAAACAGGTTGTCGGCACCGGTCTTGGGCTTCACCAGAACAAGGCGGGGAGCAGCGGCATTTCTTCATCGACGGCCCGCGCGAAGGCCTGTCTACGGGGCGTTCTGGTCATTATGACGACGCACCCGGAAGTGGGCGGCCGGATAGGTCCGGCCTGATAGCGTTTTGCTTACCGATCAGTTCCACTTGGACGCGCAGTCTCTATACCACCGATGTGGGCTCCCCTTTTCGTCCACGCCTAGTCGTCCGGCCAGATCAACGGTAGCGCGTTTCCCGTCCAGTTGACCGGTCGCGCCACAACCGTTCACTGATTCTATTCGCGCGCGAGTTCTATTCGCGCGCGAGGCTTTGGCGGCCCACCGGCTTTCGTCGCCATGGCCTCCATGTCGAACGGACTCCCTGAAATCAATCTTAGCTCGTTGCCTGGTTCAGCCCTTTGGGTCCACTATGGTGAAACAGTTTAGATGATCCGGCCGGGATACAGAACCAATAAGCTCAGGAAGCACGGCAGAATCCGCATAGCCGACCCAATTCGTCCGCTCGACAATTGTTTCCGGTTCGTACGTTATGCCTTCCGCAAGCCGCCGCTCCTCCCGTTTCGCCGTCGCCAGCAACAGCGGCCCGAGCGACCATTCCGACAGCATAGACGCAAGTCCGAATTCCCGCCGCACCTCATCGCGCAACGCCCGAATCTTCCCTGCCACGCGCTCATTCGTGGGCCTGAGAAGGCGTTCCATCGCCCACAGTAGTCCGCTATAGCTCCACTTCAATGCCTTCGCCTCGTGGCAAAACCTCTGGCGAATCCGCGGATCCGGATGGTTCTTGTACCGCCTCCAACCCTGCAGCGTGGTCTTGCAGACCCGAAACAAGCTCGGCCCGTTACGTTCGAAGTCGCGTCGGAACGCCCAGTCCAGGAACTCTTTCGACTGTTCCCGCGAGATTGCCGGATGCCGAAAATTAAACTTGAATTGTCCGTGGATGTCCGCCAGATCGCCCTCCAGCAGCCGCTCTTCGCGCTGCATCTGCTGATAGAGCGGCGTGCCGGGTACCGGCGTGTACAACATGAACTGGTGAAAATCCGTGTCGTGCGCCACCGCATGCTCAGTCTCTTCACCGATATTCTCCGGCGTGTGATGCTCCATGCCCACGATCGTCGAACCCAGTACCCGAATGCCGTGCTGCCGCAGCTCCCGCGTCATCGTGAGCGTATCGACGCCGGCCAGCTTGCTGTAACCCGACTTCGGCGACTCAAGCCCCATCCACACCCAGGAGACGCCCAATTCCACTAGTTCATCCATCGTGTACTTGGCAATCGCGTTCGCTGACGAGAACACGTAGAATTCCCACGATTTTCCGCCCCGCTTCATGTGCGCGAGCAGATCCATCGCGCGACGCTTATTCAGTAGAAAATTCTCGTCCATGATGAAAAACGAACTCACGCCGAGCTTGCCCTCCATCTCGGACATCACTCTGTACAGTTCCTCACCCGTGTTATAGAAGTTAATGACGTTGCCTTTTCCGCCAAAGAACGCCGATGTCGTGCAGAAGTTGCAGCCCATGGGGCATCCCACCGAAGGCACGATGGTAGCCGCCGTAGAACCGATCTTGAGCGGTAACTTCAGTCCCATCACGCGATGACCGAAGCCGGAAACAATCGGTGGATGCACGATGGGAGCCTTGTCATCGAGACCGAGGAAGCGTCTCATCCATGAAATTCCTTCACCGCGCACGATGAAATCCGCGTCGATCATCGTCTCGATCGCCTGAATCGCGGTCACGTGCCCGCCGACCACAACCGTAGACCTTGGCGAGATCTCTCGCACCATGCGGCACATCTCGCGCACCTTGCCGACGTTCACGATGATCGACGTGATCCCGACAATGTCATACTCGTGATCGCGCAGCTCCCGTTCGAAGACCTTAAGTGTGGGAAAATCCAGCACGGTGGTTGGCGCTGGAATGTTGGCCTGGATCATCATGATGCCCCAGCTTCTGTGGAACATCCTTAACGAAAATACGCCCTGGGCCCGGGTGACCTGATTGTGATACAGCTCCATCGGATTGATCGAGCGACTGCCAAATTCATCATCCTGCGCGTAAGGTCCGAAGACGGACGACAGCAGCACTCGGACTCGAGCGCCCTTGGAGTGGGTCTGCATCTCTATTACATCCTAGTAACACGGTGACACACTTCTTGCGAACCTCGATGTAATTGTTTGGTCATATTCATGAGGGAATCCCCTCTCATGGCGGTACATCCAGAGCTCAGCACGAAGAGGCTGTACCGTCGTGTCCAATCCAAAAGCCTGGAGCCTGATAATGCGCGTTGGCCAGTGTGTTCCCGTCAGCGCGACACGCCCGTCTCTGCGGCGTTTCGACGCCCACCCGGTACCCTTTCGCGTGCGCAGCGCCAGGCCCGGATCGAGTTGCCAAGCATGGTCGGGTGCGAACCGTTCCGATGCCTACCACCTGCTGTCCAGGAGATTGCGATGAAGGCTGTTATCTATAATTTGTCTTTGATGAATTTATGGTCGTCCTTACTTTTGGTCACAATCCGCGTTTCGGCCGGAAATACCGAAGACTCCCCGCGCCCATTCCGCCGCCCTATTCAGACCAGATCGAATGCCTGAAATCGCTCGTGCTCGATTCGGTGGCCAGCGCGGAGAGCAAAAGGGCCTACGGTAAGGGCATCTGAGGTGAAGCTTGTCGAGGTCAATCGGGTTCGTCTAAAAAGTAGATCCGGTCAAATTTTACGGTGTCCCTGGCGCCGCGAAGGTCCATCATAGCGAAAGTTGGCCGTCGCCGAACCACCTTCGGGGCGCAGGTAAAAATAAGAGTCAGATTAGACGTTAATCGGCATCTGTTGCGAGATCTCCCTCGGAAGCAACTTCCCCACAAGCATGAAGTCTCGCTGATTCAAGCCTTGCTGAATGCTAACATCCATGCTGCAGCCGTTGATCGTTGTTGCCGCTTGCAATTCATGAATGGCCTTGGCGAAGAGTGCCTTGCGGCGACTTATAAATCGGTGCCAGCCCGTAGCCGGTAGATTGAGAATTCTAATCAAGAAGCTCGATCGAATCTTCGTGGCCCATACCCCGGCTCATTAAGATCGGTTCCAGGTAGAGCCTGAACGGGAATGCCAGTTCGCTACGCATCTTGAGCATTTCTTTCGGCCGACTGACAACCCTCCGGTCCGAGAAGCTGCCGGCTATACAATAAGGTTAGCCTAGTGGATATACACGAGCTGTAGACACAAGCCCAGTACTGTTCCGGCGCCACATTCCTCCAATTGATTGCCTCGACCTTCCGTATCTCTTACGGTGGGATAGTAGCCAATCGCCTGGAGGATTACTTACTTGCCTTGCCATAAATACCGGTACTTGCTGTTCTTAGCGGCCATGACTGCGCAGGCTTCCTTGATTACAGTGAACACGCCAAGCGGAAGTTCTATCGTGGGCGCCGGTGATGTTAGTGCTCAGGTTATTTTCACGACCGGCCCCGGTATCTTGACCATCACCCTTAGTAATCTGGAAGGAAACATCCATGACGCGGGTCAGTTACTCAGCGATCTTAACTTCACCGTAGATGGCATAGCCGTCGGTTATGCGCTGGTATCCAGTTCGGCCCCGCAGATTACTGTGGCAGCCGGCGGCGGCACCGCCGCGGGTCCGGTGGCGTCAACGGGTTGGGGCCTGGGCCTGTCCAACGGCTCGGTCGATTTATGCGAGATCTGTCCAGCCGGACTGGCCATGGCCACGCCGGTTACGGGCGGCCCGCCGGCCCAGACACTGATCGGCTCCGGTCCCTTCACAAACGTCAATCGGTCCCTTCTTGGGGGCCATAATCCGTTTCTGGATCAAACCGCCACTTTCACGATTAGCAACGAGGCGCTGCGCGAGGATTCAGCCATCAGCGGCGTACGCTTCGGCTTCGGAACACAAGCCGGCAACTATATCGCGATCGATCCCCATACTCCGGCGGTAGCACCGGAGCCGGCCAGCCTGCTGCTGAGCGGGATGGGCTTGCTGGGTTTGGGGTGGTGGCTGCGCAGGGCGAAATCGCGGCCTTGAAGCTTAAGAGCCGCCGGGCAGGGGCTTGCCAATTTCCCAATGGTGTCCGAACGAATAACTCATAGGCCTACCTTCCCTGCCAGATTCTAATCCACGACGCGGCGCCGCGGAAGCGTACAATCGGGGTGTGGACAGCATGGACGATCCCGAAGCCGCCGGGCTGGTGACGATTCGCCGCTTCGGAGACATGTCCGAAGCCTTGATGGCGCAAGGCTGCCTGGAATCCGCTGGGATCGAATGCTTTCTGGCCGACACCAATATGGGCCGCGTTGACTGGCCTCTCACCCGGGGCATGCGCCTGCAAGTGAAAGCCGACGACGCCGCGGACGCGCTCGCTCTGCTGGAGCAATCCGCGAGCGCCTGAGCGCGCTACTTCGATTGGTGCGGCTTTTCGAAGCGCTCACACGAAGTTTTTTCGATCCTGCGTTGGCCGCCGCGCGCCCAGTTCGCATAGAAGCGCCACCGCCGCCAAGACCGCGGCTGTGTGAAAGGCAGCCTGGTAATTGTGATAACGGTCATACAGCACGCCGCCGATGCGCGGCCCGATGATACCCGCGACGCCCCAGGCCGTGAAAAGGAGGCCGTAGTTGATGCCCGCGTTCCTGGTGCCCCAGAAGTCCGACGCGGCCACGCCGTTCACCGAAAGCTGCGTGCCATAACACCAGTAAACAACGAACACGCCCGCGTACAACAACGCCACATTGCTCCCGGCGGCGTACAGCGCCGGCATCGCGACGATCGAGATGGCGATCATGGTTCGCAGTACGTTAATGCGCCCGAGACGGTCCGACATCCACCCAGACAAGATGCGCCCAGACGCGTTGCCCGCCGCGCCCAGCACCAGCGTCATGGTTGAGAGCGCGGCCGCCGCGATGCCCATGCTCTTGGCGAACGGCACTAACTGGCTGATCACCATCAGCCCCGCCGAGCAGCCCAGCGCATATCCCACCCACATCAGATAAAACGTAGGCGTGCGCAGCATTTCGCCTGGCGTGAACTCGCGCGCCGCCGCGCTCTGGGCCGCCGGCGCCCATCCGTCGGGCCGGTAAGCGGGTGGCGGATTCCGCAGCAGCACCGCGCCCACCATGGTCATCACCAGGAAAATCGCGCCCAGGATCTGAAAGGTTGCTGACAACCCGTAAGCCGGAATCAGCTTCAACTGCGCCAGCGGTCCGAAGATCGCCGACCCCGCGCCATACCCGCCCACCGCCAAACCCACGGCTAGTCCACGCTTATCCGGGAACCACTTGGCCATCACGGGAATGGGCGTGGCATAACCGAACCCGTTGCCCAGCCCGCCAATCACGCCGAAGCACACATACAAATAGCCGAGGCTCGTGGTGTACGAGCACAGGAAAAATCCGAGGCTCACCAGAATGCCGCCGGTCAAGGAGCATACCAGCGGCCCGAACTTATCCTGAATCCTGCCCGCCACTACGAAGCTGAGGGCAAACACGATTACCGCAATCGTGAACACCATGGACGTATCGGCGCGCTTCCATCCGAAGCGCGCTTCGAGCGGGGCGACGAAGACGCTCCACCCATATAACGTACCGAGCGCCATATTCATCGACAGCCCGCCGGCCACGCGCCACCAACGGCTGATCCCGCTTTGCTGGTTCAATTGCACTTTAGACATGGTAGGCGATCGAATGGCGCTGATTCGATTTTCCTCATTTTGGGCACACCGCAGAGAAGTGGCATGTTGAGGAACGAAGCCAATTTGCGGAGCGAGGAAACACGAGTTTTCCTTTTGTTTTGTTCAGAGGCTGCCCGCCAAGGGCACTGAAAGCCGGTGTGATTTTGCGGAACGAAGCCAATTGGCGCCGACTGGCTGGCGCATCCCGAGCCGGTCTTTGACCGGAACCTTGTTCGCGTTGTGCCGCAGCCAGGGGGATGCGGGTGTCACGGGTGCTTGCAGGGATACGAAAGATGGGCACGGATCATTGACTCCTGCCTGTAGGGTAATGAAGGGGCGGGCCGGTTCAACCGGGGAGGGAGTGCAAGTTGTTGAAAAAGATGGCAGGATATTTTGGGGATGATGGCCACCGGCGCCATTGCCCCGAAGGGTTTTTTCGGTCATTTCGGTTTTACCTGACGAAGTCAGGGATGAATCTTTTCTTCCCTCTCCAGCATGCCGATCAGCTGCTCGATTTTCCGCGCGCGTGTCTCGGCTTGGCGCGCCGTTTGGATGCGCCA
>DOZZ01000231.1:8997-11415 GCA_003517725.1 Bryobacterales bacterium
CCAGCGTCTTGAAAAAGGCCGAGGCCCGCGGATGGGCATCCAGGGCGGCTTGAAAATCGTCTGGCACGGTGGCTCTGGCGGGCGAATCGTAGGCTGCATCCCACCGTCCGTTCTTTTTAGCGTTTTCCATGGCCTCCAGGCCCGCGGCCTGCATCTCACCGCTCGCCATCAAGGCCAGAGCCTTTTCGCGGTTGATCTTCGACCACATACTCTGGCTCGATCGCGCGACAAATCTCTGCAGAAACGTCTGTTCGCTTTCAGCCTTCTTCAGTGCGTCGATCCATCCGTAGCAGAGGGCCACATCGAGCGCTTCCATATAGGACACCGACCGCAGCCCCGAATTCTTCTTTGCGAAGCGCAGCCACAGGCCGCCGCTCTTGGCATGGTTTTTCGCAAGCCACGCGGCCCAAGCCTTTTTGGACTTGAAGAGCCTGACTGGTGTGGTGGTCTTCACCAGCACCATTAGCTCTTCCCGCGAAACGGGATCAACAGCCCGGCCAGAGCCGCCACCGCGGCCAGCCCGGCCCAGCCCACCGTCATGCCGGCGCCGATCAGCGCGGTGCCGAGGGGCGGCGCAACGATCTGCGTCACCGCTTGCAGCGATTGCGTGATGCCCAGCACAGCGCCTTGTTCGTGCCGCCCGGCTACGCGCGTGATCAGGCTGGTCAGCGACGGGCGCAACACGCCGGTACCCATCGAGAACAGACCCACCACCACCCACAGCACGGCTTTTTGATAGGTCAGCGCCAGCGCCACCGCGCCCAGCACGGCGAACAGGAATCCGGCGCGGGCCAGCGGCCCTTCGCCGAAACGCTTTACCAGCCGCCCCAGAATGCCGCCCTGCATGACGATCCCGAGCACGCCCAGATAGGCGAACATGTAGCTCACGTCCTTGGCCCCGAAGTGGAAGCGCCTTTCAGCGAACAGCGCGAAGCCGCTGACGAAGGTGCTGAACGCGAAGGTGAAGAAAGCGAACTGCAGCAGCAGGCGGCGCAGTTCCGGGCGGCGGAAATATTGGCCATAGACGGAAACGTCGAAAACGCCGGGACGCCGGGCCTGCTGGCGGTCCTCGGGCAGCATGCCCTCCGGCAGCGGCGGATTACGCGGCAGGAGAAACGTGGTGCACAAAATACTGCCGAACGAGAGTGCCGCCGCGGCCAGAATAGGCGCCTGGTAGCTGATCGGCGAGAGCAGGCCGGAGATGGCCGGCCCCGCCGCGAAACCCACGCCAAACGCGATACCGATAATGCCGAACGCCTTGGCGCGGTTCTCCGGCCGCGTGACGTCGGAGATGTAGGCCTGGGCCAGCGACAAATTGCCGGCGGTGAAACCGTCAATCGCGCGGGCTAGAAACACCACCCACAGCACGCGCGCATACGCCAGAATCAGGAACCCGGCCAGCGTGCCCATTTGGCTCGCGATCAGCAATGGCTTGCGGCCGAAATGGTCCGACATGCGCCCCAGAATCGGCCCGGCGATCAACTGGCAGGCCGCGTAGGTGGAGACAATCAGCCCGAACACAAATGGGCTGGCGCCCAGCCGCTCCGAGTAGAACGGCAGCAGCGGCAGAATGATGGTGAAGCCCAGCAGATCGATCAGCACGATCAAAAAGATGGGGAGTAGGGGCGAGCGCCGCACGCTAGTAATTCACAATCGCTGCGAAAGATTGCGGGTCGAGGCTGGCGCCACCCACCAGCACGCCGTCGATATCCTGCTGCGCCATTAGAGCGGGCGTATTTTCGGGTTTGACGCTGCCGCCGTAAAGAATGCGCAGCCTGGCGGCCTCATCGCCAAACAGCCGCTGGCACTCGCGGCGGATGATGGCGTGCGCTTCAGCCGCCATCTGAGGCGTGGCGGTGCGGCCCGTGCCGATGGCCCAGACGGGCTCGTACGCAACGACGAGCGCCGCAAATTGCGCCGCGCTCATGGCGCCCAGCGCGCCGGCAATCTGCGTCATCAGTACGCTCTCGGTCCGGCCGGCTTCACGATCGTCTAACTTTTCACCCACGCAGACGATCGGCGTCAGCCCAGCATCCAGCGCGGCTACGGCTTTGCGCGCCACCTCGGCATCGCCTTCGCCGAAGAATTGGCGGCGCTCGCTATGGCCCACGATTACGTGGGAGCAACCGGCGGCCTTCAGCATGGGGCCCGAAACTTCGCCGGTGAAGGCGCCCTCCCGGCCCCAGTAGAGGTTCTGCGCGCCTACCTGAATTGCCGTGCCCTCGGCCGCCGCCACGGCAGTCGCCAGGGCGGGGAAGGGCGGGCAGATCACGATGTCGGCATGCCCGCTATCGCGCGTCAGCGGCACGAAGGCCTCGAAGTAGGCGTTGGTCTCGGCCGGCGTCTTATACATTTTCCAGTTGCCGGCCATTAATGGCTTTCTCATAAAATGCTGTGTAAAAAACTAGTCCCTTTCGC